>NZ_JBISAI010000023.1:0-119226 GCF_044391605.1 Kitasatospora sp. NPDC018619 | reverse complement strand
GGGGGGGGGTGGTGGGTGGGTGGGGGGGGTGGGGGGGGGGGGGGGGGGGGGCGGGGGGTGTCCGGGTGGTCCCCCCTGGGGGCGCGCGGGCCTGGGGGGGGGCCGCCCCGCTCCTGGTGTCTGTGGTCGGTCCTGCGGTGATGCGGTGCTCCTTCGTCTCCCGGCGGCCTGCCGGGGTGGGTGTGCCTAGAGGTGTGCGAGCTTGTAGAGCACGGGCGCGGCCTGCCTGAGGACGGCCCACTCCTCCTCGTCGAGCCCCTGGGCGAGCTCGGCGAGCCAGACGTTCCGGCGCCGGCGACTCTCCGCGAGGATCGTCTCGGCCTGCTCGGTGCTGCTGACGACCACCTGGCGGCGGTCCTCCGGGTGCGGCTCGCGCCGCACCAGCCCCTTCTCCTCCAGCATCGCGACGATCCTGGTCATCGAAGGAGGCTGCACGTGCTCCTTCCGGGCGAGCTCACCCGGCGTCGCCTTCCCGCACCGGGCGAGGGTGCCCAGCACTCCCATCTCGGTGGGACTCAGCGACTCCTCCACCCGCTGGTGTTTGAGTCGTCGGGAGAGGCGCATCGTGGACGATCGCAGCTGACTGATCGCTGCGAGGTCCTGCTCGGACATCTCGGGCATCTCTTTAGCTTACGTCATTACTTACGCTAAGGAAAATGGGATCCGCCGCCGCGCCGAGGGGTCGCGCCGGTGCCATATTGGGTCTTGGGCCCCGCTCCCCACTCCCAGAAGGGCCGACCCGCCATGTCCGACGTCGCCACCGAGCAGTCCCGGCAGTCCGAGCGGCCCGAACGGCCGCAGCCGTCCGAGCGGTCCGCGCCCGGCGACACCGGCTTCGCCCGCCTCGCCATGGTCACCATCGACTGCGCCGACCCGGTCGCGCTGGCCTCGTTCTACGGCGAGCTGCTGGGCTGGGAGACCAGGCACGCGGACGAGCACTTCGCGATCCTGGACAACCCGGAGGGCGGCAGCCCGCTCGGCTTCGGCCGGGTGTCGGACTACCGGCCGGAGCCGTGGACGGAGCCGGACGGCAGCAAGCACTTCCACCTCGACTTCTACGTCGACGACCTGGACGAGGCCACCGCCAGGGCCCTCGCGCTCGGCGCCACCGAGCCCGCCTACCAGCACGGCCGCACGCTGCGGGTGCTGATCGACCCGGCCGGCCACCCGTTCGGGCTAGCCCCGTTGGAGTAAGCACCAAGGCCCCCGGGCTGATGCGCAGGCGGTGTCAGGGGTTGGTGCCGGGATCATGCAGGCGGCGTAAAGGCCCATCCTGACCTGGGACTTCACCAAAAACACGAACGTTGTGCGACGGGGGACAAGTGGTTAACCTCCCCACTTGTCAGGGGCACCACACGCCAGGCCCGCCCGTGCGGGACCGCGATCCCGCTCCGGTGCCCGTCGCCCACGCGCCTCCCCGGCCGACCGCGCCCGCCCGTGTCCCGGTGCCCTCAACCCTCCTCCAGGGAGCTCCATTGGGTGAGATCCACCATGCCGACCACGGCTGGGTGACACCGGCGGTCTCGTACTTCGTCGCCTGCCTCGGTGCCTTCGTCGCCCTGCGCAGCGCCCGCTGGGCCCTCGTCTCGAAGGGCCGCACCCGGGCCGTCTGGCTGCTGTTCGCCTCGACCTCGCTCGGGGCCGGAATCTGGTCCATGCACTTCATCGCGATGCTCGGCTTCTCCGTGACCGGCCTGGAGATCAGCTACCGGCCCGGACTGACCGTGCTCAGCCTGGCGGTGGCCGTCGCCGTGGTCGGCGTCGGGCTCTTCACCGTCGGGTACTGGCGCCGGCGCGTCCCGGCCCTGCTGGTCGGCGGGCTGACCACCGGCCTCGGGGTCGCCGCGATGCACTACCTGGGCATGGCCGCGATGGTCCTGCCCGGCCGGCTCGGCTACGACCGGCCCACCGTGGCGGCCTCGGTGGCGATCGCCGTGGTCGCGGCCACCGCCGCGCTCTGGGCCGCTTTGAACATCCGGGGCACCCTCGCCGTCCTGGCGGCGGCGCCGGTGATGGGCGTGGCGGTCTGCGCGATGCACTACACCGGCATGGCGGCGCTCTCCGTGCACCCGGACTTCTCGCGCTCCACCGAGGACGGCGTGATGGCGCTCCAGTTCGTCTTCCCGCTCGGGGTCGGCCTCGGCTGCTACGTCTTCTTCGGCTCGCTGGCCTTCGCCGTCTCCCCGAGCCGGCCCGACTCCCGGCCCCTGCTGGCCGGTCCGGCCGCCCCGCTGCCCCCGCGCGCCCCCGAGGCTCCCGCGTGGGCGGCGCGCACCCCGGGCGGCCCCGACGGCCCGCCGGCCCCGCCCCGGCGGCGGCCGGTGGGCGGATCGGCCCGGCGCTGACGCCGGGCGCGGGAGCGGGAGCGGAGCCAAGAACGGGCGTCCGGCCGGGCCCCCCACCCCGGCCGGGCGCCACCCGCCCCCGCCGCTACGGCGTCTGCCGCGGCTCCCCGGGCCGCCCGAGCAGCCCCGCCACGTGCTCCGGCGTGGCCACCGGGCAGACCTTGTGCACGAAGTCCCGCCGCAGCGCGTGGTACGGCTCGCCCGCCCGGTAGAAGTTGGCGTGCATCCGGCGCAGCTCCTCCGCCCGGTAGGCGGCCAGCGGCTTGGCCTCCTCGTCGGCCGCGCGGCGGCGCTTCTTCTCCACCAGCCGCCCGGTGAGCTCCGGCGAGGCGGCGATCCGGGCCGCCTCGCGCGCCACCCAGCGCCGGAACCCGGCCGCGTCCCCGCCGACCGTGCGGTCCACCAGGCCGATCCGGCGGGCGTGGTCGGCCCCGACCGGCAGCGCCTCGGTGGTCAGCCGCTCGGCCTGCTCGGCCCCGACCCGGCGCGGCAGGGTGTAGGTCCAGTACTCGGAGCCGTACAGGCCCATCAGCCGGTAGTGCGGGTTGAGCACCGCCGACTCCCGGCACCACACCTCGTCGGCGGCGAGCGCCGCCATCAGCCCGCCCGCCGCCGCGTTCCCGGCCAGGGCCGCCACCGTCACCTTGTCCGTCGTGGTCAGCACCGCCTCGACGAAGTCGTCCATCGCGTTGATGTTCTCCCAGGACTCCAGCGCCGGGAAGGCCGCGCCCTGGATGACGTTGAGCTGGATCCCGTTGGAGAAGAAGTCCCGGGGCGCCCCGAGCACCAGCACCGAGGTCGGCCGCTCGGCCGCCTCCCGGTAGGCGGCCAGCAGCCGGCGGCACTGCTCGGTGCTCACCGCCCCGCCCGCGTGGGCGAACTCGAGGAAGCCGACGTCGCCCTGCTCGTGGTAGCGCAGCTCCGACCAGGTGTCCCGGCGGGCCGCCTGCTCCGGGCTCACCGGCACCTCGCGGACCCGGTACAGCTCGTCGGCGAGCACCGTGGCGGCCGGCAGCTTGAAGGTGGCCGGCCCGCCGGGGGTGCGGCGCGGGCGCAGCTGGGGTATCCACACCGCGCCGTCCACGGTGGCCCGGCAGATCGCGCCGTCCCGGGTGGCCAGCACGGCGCCGGGCACCGGGCCGCGCAGCTCGTCCTCGGGGTGGCCGCCGTGCAGGAAGAACTCCCGTCCGTACAGCTCGTCCAGGACGCCGGGCTGGGAGTCGGCGGCGCGCAGCTTGCGCAGCACGGTGGCGGTGTCGTCCCGCTCCCAGTCGATCCGGCGGGCCTCCTGGCGCAGGAGGGGCCGCGGGACGCCCTGCACGTCCGGCCGGGAGTAGTCCAGCGGCTCGGGGGTGAACGCCCCGTCCTCGTACCGCTGGACGGCCAGCAGGACGGCCTCCACGGCGGCGTCGGCGAGCTCGCCGCGGTACAGCTCGCTCTTGCCGCAGGCCGGGACGGGGAACCCGACGGACGCCCAGATGTCGCCGGCGTCCATCTCCTCGACGGCCTGGAGGACGGTGACGCCCCAGCGCTCCGCGCCCTCGGTGATCGCCCAGTCGAGCGAGGAGGGGCCGCGGTCGCCCTTGGGCCCGGGGTGCACGATCAGGACGGTCCGGGTGGACCAGATGTCCTGCGGGACGGCTTTGGTGAGCATCGGACAGATGATCAGCTCGGGGTCGGTGCGGGCCACCGCCGCCCTCATCTGTTCGTCTCCGAGGGCGAGTTGGACCGCGACCCGGTGGCCGCGCTCGCGCAGCCCGGTGTGGACGCGCTGGGTCAGACTGTTGAACGCGCTGGCGATCAGGAGAATGCGCAAGGAGGGCCTCCGGCGGGAACTGGGGTCGCGCGCAGGCGATGCAACCAGGGCATGGACACGTAATGATTACGGCCCGTGCATCGGCGCCCTACTCTCACGCTCCCCGCACACCCGTGCCCCGCGTTTCGCCGGATCTCCCCAAGTCCCCGCCGCCGTCGAGTACCCTCCCGCCCCCGGTGCGCGCCCGGGCCCTCAGCGCGGGAAGGCCCGGCGGGCCCGCCAGGTGGTGTGCTCCCGGGAGACGGCGTCCTCCGCGTCGGCCGCCAGCCGGGCCCAGCGCGTCTCGGCGTCCGGCGCCCTGGGGTCGAGGTCGGACAGCTGGTTGCCGACGTTCTCCAGCTCGCGGGCGGCCAGCTGGTACGCGGAGGCCAGCGGGCCCAGCTGCTTGAGCTGCGTCCAGGCGATGATCGCCGCGGCCGCGGCCGAGGTCGCGCCGAAGAGGTGCACCGGCAGCGCGCCGGTGGCCTGGGCGACGGCCGCCGCGGCGCCGACGATGATCAGCGCCGCGACCCCGAGCCCCCAGGAGACCGCCTGCGAGTCGCAGGCCTCCGCCCGGGACCGGTACCAGGTGCGCTGGCCCTCCACCCGGGTGCGCAGGTACAGGGTGCGCCGGGCGGTCAGGCTCCCGGCGCGCTGCCGGCGCATCTCCGGGGTGATCTCGGCGGCACTGCCGGGCGGCACGATCTCCGGGTCCTCGAAGGCCCGCAGCACGTCCTCCATCTGGAGCAGGTAGCCGCGGTCGACGTCCGCGGACTCGGCCTCGCCGTCGAACGGCCGGGCCCGCACGGTGTACTTCCAGGCCAGCGTCTTGACCGACTCGGCCGCCGCCCTGGCCTGGTACCAGCGGCCCTGCGGGTTGCCGCGGCGCAGCCGGGACCAGAAGTAGCCGGCCACCAGGAAGGCGGCGACCGAGAACAGCGGCCACACGTCGAAGCGGTCCCTGTCCTCCGGGCCCGGGAACGACCCGATCACGGCGGCGACCACCAGCATCGCGATCAGCCCGCGGTGCCAGCGCAGCGTCTCGCGCTGGCCGTCCAGCGCGGCCTTGTCCGTCGTCCAGAACAGCTCCGGCAGCAGCTGCGCCTCGACGCCCCCCGGCGGATCCTGTTGCACCATCGGTCGAGTCCCCTCCCCCTTCTCCGTCCAGCCAGTATTCCCACCGTCAACTCGCCTACACGAGTGCATTCTTGACAACTTCCGACGGAACGGCGTTGCCCGCTGTCACCGGTAACCGGTAGAAACGGTTACATGCCGCTGCACTGGAAGCTCGTCATCGACTGCACCGACCCGCACCGCCAGGCCGCCTTCTGGGCCGCCGCCCTGGAGTACGCGCTGGAGGACCACGGCGCGCTGGTCACCCGGCTGCTCGCCGCCGGGGCGGTCGGCCCGGAGGCCGTCACCGAGGTGGACGGCCGCCCGGCCTGGCGCACCTTGGCCGCCGTGCGCCACCCCGAGGACCCGTACGACCCTGCCTCGGACACCGGCCTCGGCCGCCGCGTCCTGTTCCAGGCCGTCCCCGAGCCCCGGCAGGGCAAGAACCGGCTGCACCTCGACGTCCACCCGGGCCCGGGCCTGCGCGAGTCCACCGTCGCCCGCCTGGAAGCCCTCGGCGCCACCACCCTCCGGCGCGTCGACGAGCCCGGCGGCAGCTGGACCGTCATGGCAGACCCGGAGGGCAACGAGTTCTGCGTCCACTGAGCCGCCCCGGGAACGCCGCGGCCCCGCCCTCCCGAGCGGGAGGGCGGGGCCGGGTGCGGCCGTACCGCGTCAGAGCAGGCCGAAGGCCGGCATCAGGTAGTAGAAGGCGAACACCGCCGCCACCGCGTACATCGGGACGGGGACCTCGCGGCCGCGGCCGGCGGCCGCCCGCAGCACGCAGAAGGCGATGAAGCCCATGCCGATGCCGTTGGTGATGCTGTAGGTGAACGGCATCATCACGATGGTCAGGAAGGCCGGGATCGCGATCGTGTAGTCGGCCCAGTCGATCTCCTTGATCGAGTTGGCCAGGATCAGGAAGCCGACGGTGATCAGGGCCGGGGTGGCGGCCTGGGCCGGGACCATGGTGGCGAGCGGGGTGAGGAAGAGCGCCACCACGAAGAGCAGCCCGGTGACGATCGAGGCGAAGCCGGTCCGGGCGCCCTCGCCGACGCCGGCCGTGGACTCGACGAAGCAGGTGTTGGCGGAGGCCGAGGTGGCGCCGCCCGCCGCGGTGGCGATGCCGTCGACCATCAGGACCTTGTTGATGCCGGGCAGGTCGCCCTTCCCGTCCAGCAGGTGGGCCTCGTCGGCCACGCCGAGGATGGTGCCCATCGCGTCGAAGAAGCACGACATCAGCACGGTGAAGACGAACAGCAGGCCGGTCAGCACGCCGACCTTCTCGAAGCCGCCGAACAGGCTGACCTTGCCGACCAGCCCGAAGTCCGGCGCCGAGACCGGGTTGCCCGGCCAGGACGGGACGGTGAGGCCCCACTTGAGCGCCGGGACGTCCGCCACCTTGTCGATGACCGCGGCCAGCGCGGTGGAGGCCGCGATGCTGATCAGGATGGCGCCGGGCACCTTGCGGATCAGCAGGACCAGGGTGAGCACCAGGCCGACCACGAAGATCAGCACCGGGAAGCCGAGCAGGTGCCCGTTGCCGCCGAGCTGGAGCGGGACGGTGGTGTGGGCGACGTCCGGGATGCGGCTGACGAAGCCGGAGTCGACCAGGCCGACCAGGCTGATGAACAGGCCGATACCGATCGCGATGGCCTTGCGCAGGCCGAGCGGGACGGCGTTCATGACCCGCTCGCGCAGCCCGGTGGCGACCAGCAGCATGATCGCGAAACCGGCCAGCACGACCATGCCCATGGCGTCCGGCCAGGTCATCTTGGGGGCGAGCTGGAGCGCCACGATCGTGTTGACGCCGAGGCCGGCCGCCAGGCCGATCGGGACGTTGCCGATGACGCCCATCAGCAGGGTGGTGAGACCCGCGGTGAGGGCGGTGGCGGTGACCAGCTGCCCGCTGTCCAGGTGGGCCCCGGTGATGTCGGTGCCGCTGGCCAGGATGATCGGGTTCAGCACCAGGATGTACGCCATGGTGAAGAAGGTGGCGACACCGCCGCGGATCTCGCGCGGCAGGGTGGAGCCTCGCTCGCTGATCCGGAAGAAGCGGTCGACGGCGCTCGTGGGGGGCTTCGGCGCGGCGTCGGCGGGTTCGGGCGACTCGGTGGTCGGCTGGACCACAGGCATGCGTGCGTCCTCTGTGGGGGAGCTGAGGAGAGGGGGGTGACGCCCGGGGCGACGGTGGCCGGGCGCGGAGCCCTCAGTATGGTTTCCGGATCGCACACGCGCTATCTTCGCGCGTAGAGCGCACACTGCGTGACGGCGCCCGCGAAGCCGCCCCCGGGCACCGTACGCTAGGCCCATGCCCAAGACGCCACTGCACCCCTCGCCCCCTCCGCTGGAGGCCAACGACGTCGCCATCGTCGGCGGCGGCACGGCGCTGTGGTTCGTCGCCTTCCTCGCCCTGCTGCCCTTCCAGGGCACCCTCTCGGCGCACGGCCACGGCACCTGGCCGTGGATCTGCCTCTCCGGCGGCCTGCTCGGCCTGCTCGGCCTCTGGTACTGCCGTGCCCGCCGGGACGCGATCGCCCGCAGCCGCGCCGCCGAGGCGGCCGACGGGCCCGCCGCCGAACGGACACCCCTGGACGACGGTCAGAATCCGGCCACCCAGTCGGGCTGAATAGTCCTTTAGTAGCACGCACCGGACATAAGGCGCCCGTAGAGTCGGTGCCATGACGCAGCCTGACCAGCCCGCGGAAGAGCAGCCGGCCGCCGCAGACCGCCCGGACGGAGCCCACCCACTCGGCCTGCTGCCCGGCCGGCGCGGCGGCCTGACCGCCGCCGAGGTGGCCGACCGGGTCGCGAAGGGCCAGGTCAACGACGTCCCGGTACGGTCCAGCCGGTCCACCCGGGAGATCGTCCGGGCCAACGTCTTCACCCGCTTCAACGCGATCATCGGCGTGATGTTCGGGATCATCCTGATCGTCGGCCCGATCCAGGACGGTCTGTTCGGCCTGGTCATCGTGGCCAACACGGCGATCGGCATCATCCAGGAGCTGCGCGCCAAGAAGACTTTGGACAGCCTGGCCCTGATCGGCGAGGCCCGCCCCCAGGTCCGCCGGGACGGCGCCGCCCGGCAGGTCGGGGCCTCCGAGATCGTCCTCGACGACACCGTGCTGCTCGGCATCGGCGACAAGGTGATCGTCGACGGCGAGGTCACCGAGGCCGACGGCCTGGAGATCGACGAGTCGCTGCTCACCGGCGAACCCGACCCGGTCCTCAAGCAGCCCGGCGACCACGTGATGTCCGGCAGCTTCGTGGTGGCCGGCGCCGGCGCGTTCACCGCCACCAAGGTCGGCCGGGAGGCCTACGCGGCCCGGCTCGCCGAGGAGGCCAGCAAGTTCACCCTGGTCAAGTCGGAGCTGCGCACCGGCATCGACAGCATCCTGCGGATCATCACCTACCTGCTGGTCCCCACCGCCCTCGGTCTGATCATCAGCCAGCTGGCCGTCGAGGGCCGGGACTGGCAGGAGGCCGTCCGGCGCATGGTGGCCGGCATCGTGCCGATGGTCCCCGAGGGCCTGGTGCTGCTGACCTCGGTCGCCTTCGCGATCGGCGTGGTCCGGCTCGGCCGCAAGCAGTGCCTGGTCCAGGAGCTCCCGGCGATCGAGGGCCTGGCCCGGGTGGACACCGTCTGCCTCGACAAGACCGGCACCCTCACCGAGGGCGGCATGGACGTGATCGACCTGCGGGTGCTCTCGAACGGGGAGCCCGCCGCCGTCGACCGGGACACCGTCCAGCACGCGCTGGCCGTGATGGCCGGCGCCGACTCCCGCCCCAACCCGTCCATGCAGGCCGTCATCGACGCGTACGGGCGCGGCGACGACGGTGACCGCTCCGGCCACGACGGCTGGCGGGTGATCGAGGCGATGCCCTTCTCCTCCGCCCGCAAGTGGAGCGGCGTGCAGCTGCTGGAGCCGCAGGGCGGCGAGGCCAGCTGGCTGCTCGGCGCGCCCGACGTGCTGCTGCCCACCGGGCACCCGGCCCTGGCCGAGGTGGACGAGCTGGGCTCCCAGGGCCTGCGGGTGCTGCTGCTGGGCCGCACCCCCGCCCCGCTGGACTCCCCCGACCCGGCGGACGGCCTCACCCCGCTCGCCCTCGTGGTGCTCCAGCAGCGGCTGCGCTCGGACGCCGCCGAGACCCTGCGCTACTTCGAGGGCCAGCAGGTCCGGGCCAAGGTCATCTCCGGCGACGCGGCGGTCTCGGTCGGCGCGGTGGCCGCCCACCTGGGCCTGCCCGGCGCCGACCACCCGCTCGACGCCCGCACCCTGCCGAGCGACCCGCAGGAGCTCGCCGAGACCGCCGACCGGACCAGCGTCTTCGGCCGGGTCACCCCCCAGCAGAAGCGCCGGCTGGTCGGCGCACTGCAGTCCCGCGGCCACACCGTGGCGATGACCGGCGACGGCGTCAACGACGTGCTGGCGCTCAAGGACGCCGACATCGGCGTGGCGATGGGCACCGGCTCCGACGCCACCAAGGCGGTCGCCCAGATCGTGCTGCTGAACGACTCCTTCGCCACGCTGCCGTCGGTGGTGGCCGAGGGCCGCCGGGTGATCGGCAACATCGAGCGGGTCGCTTCGCTCTTCCTGGTGAAGACCGTCTACTCGGTCCTGCTGGCGCTGCTGGTGATCTTCACCCACTCGCCGTACCCGTTCCTGCCCCGGCACTCCACCGTGCTGTCCTCGCTGACCATCGGCATCCCGGCCTTCTTCCTCGCGCTCGCCCCCAACAACGAGCGCGCCCGCACCGGCTTCGTGAAGCGCGTGCTGCGGCTGGCCGTGCCCGGCGGCGCCATCGCCGGCACCGGCACCTTCGTCGCGTACTCGCTCGCCCGCGCCGACCACGCGACCGACCTCAAGGCCGACACCAGCGTGGCCACCCTGACGCTCTTCCTGATCGCCGTCTGGGTGCTCGCCATCGTCGCCCGCCCGTACAACTGGTGGCGGCTGCTGCTGATCGGCAGCATGGGCGGCGCCTTCGCGCTGGTCCTGCTGGTGCCCCCGCTGAAGACCTTCTTCGAGCTCTCCCTGGTCGGCTTCCGCGACCCGCTGACGGGCGTCGCCATCGCGCTGGTCTGCGGCATCGCCCTGGAGGTCGCGTGGCGCGTCATGAAGCGCCGCGGGACGGACTGACACGCCCTAGCATGACCCCCGAGAGGGGGTGCCGGATGGCACGCGGGAACGGGGACCTGGAGGCGTTCACCGCCTTCCTGGGCGGGCTGCTGGCGGCCGGGGCGGCCGCCCTGGCGATGGCGGGCGTCGGCCTGGCGGCCAGGCCGACGCCCCCGCTGAAGGCCGCGGCGCTGGTGACGCTCGGCGCGGTCTGGCTGACCGTCACCGTCACCCTCTACCGGCGCCTGCGGCTCCGGGCCGCCCGCACGGCTCAGCCCTCGAAGTCCCGGGCGGCCGAGAGCTCGTAGGCGCGGTCGGGCTCGCTGAGCGCGGCGAGCACCTCGAAGCGGCGGTGCCACTGCCCGACCGACCAGGCCAGCCCGGCGGCGAGGCCCTCCGGGGTGGCCGCGTGCAGCAGCCCGGGCACCGGCGGGACGTCGAACTCGTCGTCCTCGTCGGCGGCCTCGGCCAGCTCCGGTTCGTACGGCGGCTCCGGGGCGTCCGCGCCGGTGTCCCAGCGCCAGTCCACCGCCGCCTCGGCACCGTCCGGGCCGACGACCAGCAGCTCCTCGTGCTCCTCGTAGGCGACCGGGCAGCCGGGCAGCAGCTCCCGCACCACCGCGGGGACGCGGTGCAGCACGCCCTCGGAGAGCACCCGGCCGCCCGCCACCTCGCTGGCCAGCGACACGTGCAGCCGCTCGGCGAGGTCGGCGGCCAGGGCCGGGGCGACCGGCAGCAGCGGGTACGGGTGCAGCAGCTGGACCAGGTCGGGGGCGTCGGCGACGACCGCCTCGGTGGCGTCCACCACCACGGTGTGGGCCGGGCGGCGCCCGGTGGCCGGGTCCAGCGGCGGCAGCGCCCGCACCACGTCCAGCGGCTCGATCCGCTCGCGGTCCACCCGGGCCAGCGCGGTGTGGAGGCCGTGCAGCTGGCGGTGGCCCACCTCGGCGTCCGGGTCCGTCATCCGGTCCAGCACCTCGTCCGGCCCGTGCGGCTCGGCGAGCAGCGCGGCCAGCGTGGTGCGCACCCCGAGCGCGTGCAGGAACTGCTCGTCCAGGGTGGTGCGGGCCTCGTCGTACAGGCCGCGCAGCAGCGGGTCGGCCCCGGCGGCGCGCAGGCCGGCCGGCTCGCGGCCCCCCAGCACCGGGTGGTCGCGCAGCCACCAGGCGGTGTACGGCGGCAGGTCGGCGTACGAGCCGTCCGGCAGCAGGGTGCGCACCGGGGCGACCACGGCCTCCCGGTACGGCGGGCGGGCCAGCGCGGCGAGCGCCTGGGGCCAGGCGTCGTCGTCCACCAGGTCGAGGTCGCGCACGGCCAGCAGCTCGGCGGCCACCGGCGGGACGCCTACCGCCTCGTCGGCCTGGAGCGCCTCCAGCGCGTCCTCGGCCCACTCGGCCAGCCCGTCCGGCGCCTCGTCCAGCAGGCCGGTGGGGTGCCCGCCGGCCGCGCGGTCGGCCGGGGCGGTGGGGTCGAGCCGCTCCAGGTCGTCCGGGTCGAGCACCACGTCCTCGGCGCGGACCAGCACGAAGTCGGCCAGCACGCCGACGGCGGCGAGCACCTCGGGGCCCCAGCGCTCCAGCAGCTCGTCGTCCACCCAGCCGGCGTCCTCCTCGCGCGCGAGCGCGGCGAACGGGCTTCCGGGCAGCACGAGTTCGCCGGCCCGGGCGGGCTCGCCCTCGTCGTCGAGCAGCGCCAGCCGGGCCAGCCAGGGGTGGCTGCCCGGCTCGGCGGCGGCGGCCTTCACCAGGGCCAGGACGGCGTCGGCGAGTTCGAGCGCCGCGTCCGGGTCCTCCTCGGCCAGGTCGTAGGAGCGGGCGACGGCGGCCCGCACCTCGGGGGTGTCCAGCACCCCGGCCGGGGTGGCGGTGCCGGCCCCCAGCCTGGCCAGCAGCGGGTGAGCGGCCTCCGGGTGGGCCAGCCGCAGGTCGAGCGCGGCGAGCGCGTCGGCCAGCGAGCCGGGGTAGCCGGGGAAGGCCGCCCAGTCGGCGTCCTCGGAGGGCAGCAGGACGCGCCGCGGCCCGGTGACGGTCCGCCCGTCGGCGAGCGGGACGGGCAGCGCGCCGAGCGCCTCCGGGTCGGCCGCGCCGAGCGCCGCGTACAGGTTGCGCCACCAGGCGGGCTCGCGGTCCAGGCCGCCGAGCTGGTCCACCACCTCGGCCAGCGGCACCCGGCGCACGTCCAGCACCCGCAGCTCGGTGCGGCGCTCCAGGCCGGCCGGCAGCAGCCCGGGGAAGATCGGCGCGAGCGCCTCGACCACCGAGCCGTCCGCGCCCTCCAGCAGCGTCGCGTCGCGCGGCCGCAGCGCGGGCGTGCCCTCCTCGACGGGCGCCGGGTGCGGCAGGAACGGCGTGCCGGGCAGCCGGGAGAGCACCGCGGCGCGCAGCGCGTTGTCCAGCGCGCCCCGGCCGAGCGGGGCCGGGACGAGGCCGAGCGAGCCGAGGTCGGCGCCCCGGGCGCGCAGCAGCTCGGCGTAGCCGTCGGCGGCCCGCTCGGTGAGGAAGTCGGCCAGCGGCCCGGGGGCGACGTGCCGGCGGGTGGAGTCCAGCGGGTAGGAGGCGATCAGCAGGGCGGGCAGGCCGACCGGCTCGTCGCTGGGAGTGGGGGCGTGCAGCACGGCGGCGGTCGCGGGCCGCTGCGGGGCGCCGTCCGGGCCGACCGGGACGGCCCAGGTCACCGTCCAGTACGGGCGGGCGCGCTCCTCGGTGGGCCGGTCCGCCAGCAGTTCGGCGGCGAGCGTGCCGGAGGTGCCGACGGTCTGCCAGACCGTCCGGCGCGGCAGGCCGCCCGCGTCGTCGGTGACGGTGACCTCGGTGACGCCGTCCGGGCGCGGCTCGGCGGCGTCCCGGGTGAGCGTCCGCACGCCCTCCGGGGTCTCCACCACGACCTCGCGCAGGCCGGGCAGGGTGAGCAGCAGCGCGTCGTCGATCCCGGCCAGCAGGCGGCGGGTCAGGTCCTCGGCGGCGGCGTCCCGCAGCGGCAGCACGACCACCGTGTCGTAGCCCGCCGGGGCCGGGCCCTCGGCCGCGAACGGCAGCCGCAGCAGCGGCACGTGGCCGTCCCGGCGGCGCAGCTCGTCGGCCAGCCCGGGCTGGGCCCCGGCCAGCGCCCTGGCCTCGCCGAGCGACCAGCGCACCCCGCCGCCGGCGCTCAGCACGGCGGGCTCGTCGGTGACGGCGAGGACGGCGGCGAAGCCGACCCCGAACCGGCCCGCGGCGGGCACCTCACCGCGCTTGGAGGAGGCGCGCAGGGTGGACAGCGACTCGACGGCGGCCGCGTCCAGCGGGGCGCCGGTGTTGGCGGCGGCCAGCACGCCGTCGGCGAGGGTCAGCCGCAGCCGGCCGGGGCCGTGCCCGGCACGGACCGCGGCATCCGCCGCGTTCTGCGCCAACTCGACCACCAGGCGGTCCCGGTAGCCGCCGAGCGCCAGCTCCTCCTCCGCGTTGGCGTCCTCCCGGAACCGGGCCGGCGAGGCGGCCCAGGCGTCCAGCACCCGCCGGCGCAGCGCGGCGCTCCCGAAGGGGTCCGCGAGGTGCTCGTCCGTGCCGCTGCCGATGATCCGAGGTTCCACTGGACCTGCCGCCTTCCGCTGCCCTGTTCGTCGTAGGGCATTCTTCCCTGCCCCACCGACTGCTCCCGACCACCGGCCGCCGCCGGCGGCCCGGCCGGGGCCGGGAACACCGCGGCCCGCGCCGGTCGGTGACCGGTGCGGGCCGCGGTGGCGGTTCGTTCGGAAGGGGCCCCGGGGCCGGGGCGGCCGGGCTCAGGAGTGGCCGAGCTCCTCGGCCGGGGCGTCGGGCTCGACGGACCCGGAGGCCCGGTCGGGGTGCAGCGGCAGCGGCTCGACGACCAGCTCGTCCAGGATCAGCTCGGACGGCGCCGGCGGGGCCGGGATGACGGCCGCCTCGGAGTGCCCGCCGCAGCCGTACGCGAAGGAGACGATCTGGCCGTCGGCCGGGCCGAACTCGTTGCCGCACACGCCGAAGGCCTGGCCGAGCGAGCCGCCGATCGGGATCAGGAAGCCGCAGCTCGCGCACGAGGCCGGGGCGGCCTGCGCCATCGCGGTCTGCGGGCCGTGGGACTTCTCCCAGCGCTCGGCGGCCAGGTGCAGGCCGAGCCGGGAGAGCACCCGGCTGCGGCCGAGGCCCAGCTCCTCGGCGACGGCGTTGATCCGGGCGCGGGCCGGGGCGGGCTGGACGTGCGGGTCGGTGACGACCAGGTCCTCGTCGTCCGCCAGGGCGACGGCGGAGTTCGGCGCCGGCTCGTCCTCGCCGGTCCAGCCGGGCTCCAGCCGCAGGTCGTCGGCGCCGGTGGGCAGCAGGTCGCCCGGGCCCATGTCGCCGGGGCGCAGCCGGTCGCTCCACGGCACCCACTCGGGCGCGAGCACCGCGTCGGGGCCGGGCAGCAGCACGACCTCGTCCAGGGTGACGTTCTTGGCGCGCGGCGCGCGGGCGACGGTGACCGCCCAGTGCCAGCCGCGGTAGGCGGCGTCCAGGCACTCGAAGGTGTGGGTGACGACGCGGTCGGCGTCGGCCTGGACACCCAGGTGCGGCCCGACGGCCTCCGCGCCGACGGCCTCCTCGGCGGCCTGGCGGGCGAGTTCGACGGCCTCGGCACAGAGCCGGTCGGGGGTACGGCTTCGCATCGCAGCACTCACGGCGTCGATTCTCTCCCAGTTCTTCTGTCGCCCACGGCGTGTTGCCTGTTCCGTCGCGGCTCGGTGTCCCTCGTCCATTCTGCGCGACCGGAAGCCCGCTCGGGTACCGGCCGCGCCGCTCGACCGGCCTGCCGGCGCCCCGGCGCCCCGGCGGGTCGACCCTGGGCAGGCTACCCGCCGGTCGGTGCCCCGGCACAGTCCGGGGCGGAGACGACCGTTCCGGGGGCCGCGCCGAGCGGGGGCCGGTCCCGCGTCGGCCCGGCGATTCTGGGGCAGGATGGGCTTGTGGCGGACCACGACCCGTCGCAGCACGCACTGCGCGCCCCGCAGGCCGGCAGCCCCGACCAGGCGGACGCCGTGCCGCGACAGCAGCCTCAGGTCCCCGGCGCGGGCGAACCGCAGCCGGCGGACGGCCCCGGGGCGCCCGGCGCCCCGGTGGACCCGTCCGTCGCGGACGGGGCGGACACCGGGAACGGGGCGGACACCGGGATCGGCGAGAACGGCGAGGAGGCCCCCGAACCCCGCCGGAACCTCCTGCTCCGCACCGCCTCCGCGGCCGGCGCCCGCACCGGCAAGGTGGTGCACGGCACCGGCCGCCGGATCCGCCGGGCCACCGCCGCCGAGGGCGCGGGCGAGACCGGCCTCGCGAAGCTGATCGAGCTACACGCGCTGAACTCCTTCGGCGACATGCTGATCACCGTCGCGCTGGCGTCCACCATCTTCTTCTCGGTGCCCACCGGCGAGGCCCGCGGCCGGGTCGCGCTCTACCTGCTGATCACGATGGCCCCGTTCGCCCTGCTGGCCCCGGTGGTCGGCCCGCTGCTGGACCGCCTGCCGCACGGCCGCCGGGCCGCCATGGCGATGGCCATGCTGGCCCGGGCGGTGCTGGCCTGGACGATGGCCGGGGTGATCGTCGGCGGCGGCATCGCGCTCTACCCGGAGGCGCTCGGCGTGCTGGTCGCCTCCAAGGCGTACGGGGTGGTGCGCAGCGTGGTGGTGCCCCGGCTGCTGCCGAGCCGGCTGTCCCTGGTGAAGGCGAACTCCCGGGTCACCCTGGCCGGGCTGCTGGCCACCGGGGTGGCGGCCGGGGTCGGCGGCCTGCTGCACCTGATCGGGCCCGGCTGGCCGCTGCGCGGCGCCTTCCTGGTGTTCGTGATCGGCACCCTGATGGCCTTCCACCTGCCGCCCGCGGTGGACTCGGCCAAGGGCGAGCAGCGCGCCGTCCTGCACGCCGAGGTGCACGGCGAGGGGCCGCACCTGATCCCCCACCGGCCACCGCCGGTCAAGGCCTCGCTGCGCACCGTCGGCCCCTCGGTGATCCTGGCGCTGCGGGCGATGTCGGCGATGAAGTGGCTGGTCGGCTTCCTGGTGATGTTCCTGGCCTTCCTGCTGCGGGAGGAGCCGATCGGCGGGCTGCGGCCGACGGTGGCGCTGGGCGTGGTGGCGGTGGCGGCCGGCACGGGCAACGCGCTGGGCTCGGTGCTCGGCTCCTGGCTGCGCACCCGGGGGCCGGAGGCGACGGTCACCGCGATGCTGCTGCTGGCGACCTGCGTCACGGCGGCGGCCGCCCTCTGGTACGGCGTGGTGACGGTGGTCCTGGTCGCCGGGGTGTCCGGGATGGCCGCCTCGCTGGGCAAGCTGTCGCTGGACGCGCTGATCCAGCGCGACGTCCCGGAGGCGGTGCGGACCTCGGCGTTCGCCCGCTCGGAGACCCTGATGCAGCTGTCCTGGGTGGCCGGCGGCGCGGTCGGCATCCTGCTGCCGCTGAACGGGAAGCTGGGGCTGTCGATCGCCGCCGGGGTGGTCGGACTGGTGCTGCTGTGGACGCTGCGCTCGCTCGTCCGGGTGGGCCTGCGGCGCCGCCCGTCCGCCCCCCGGGTGGCCTGATCGGACGGGGCGGCAACACGCGGTACCGACCCCCGCGTCGCGTGATCGGCCCGGCCCGGTAGATTCTGACGCATGAGCCTCAATTCCCGTGCCATCGCCGCCCTCGGCGCCGTCGTCGTGGTCGGCGCCGCCACGGTGGGCACCTCCGTCGCCATCGCCGCCGACCAGACCGAGCACAGCTCCCACCGGGCCACCCTCACGGTCGGCAACTCCTCGATCACCGCGGACCCGCTGTGCTGGAACGGCGGCAGCCCGATCACCGAGGACCTCCAGCAGCAGTGCCAGGACAAGGCCACCGAGGCCCTCAAGAACGGCACCCTGCCCACGTCGGACGTGGTGGGCAGCGACCGGGTCGGTGTCGGGGTCTCCCCGAACGTGGCCGACACCGGCTGGTGGGCCTTCACCAACGGCGGCTCCAGCGGCCAGGGCGGGCGCTTCAGCCTGTTCTCGTACGCCAAGGGCCCGACCTGGTCGGGTGCCCAGCAGGCCAACAAGGTGCTGAACGCCAGCGGCAAGACCCTGGTCACCGTGGTCGAGGGCGACAAGAACTCGGACAACCCGATCGCCGTCTGGTACTTCCAGCTGAACACCCAGGACAGCTGACGGTCCCGCGATGACCGCGCACGCCGTCGCCGACGGCCGGGACGGGCGGCCGGGCCCCGCACGGGCCCGGCTGCTCGTCGTCGTCGCGGTGGCCGCCGAGGCCGAGGCGGTGCTGCGCGGCCTGCCCGGCGGGTCCGCCGCGCTGCCGCTGCCCGGCGCCACCCTGCACCGCGGTGCGGAGGTGCCGGTGGACGTGCTGGCCGCCGGGGTCGGCCCGGCCGCCGCCGCGGCCGCCGCCTCCGCCGCGCTCGCCGCCCACCCGTACGCGCTGGCCGTCTCGGCCGGGATCGGCGGCGGCTTCGCCCCGCACGCCCCGGTCGGCGCCACCGTGCTGGCCGACGCGATCGTGGCCGCGGACCTCGGCGCCGAGACCCCCGAGGGCTTCGCCGACGTCGCCGAGCTGGGCTTCGGCACCGTCCGGCACCTCCCGCCGCCCGCCGCCGTCGCACTCCTCGGGCCGGCCCTCGGCGCGGTCGTCGGCCCGGTGCTGACCGTCTCCACCGTGACCGGCAGCGCCGGACGGGCCGCCGAGCTGGCCGCCCGCCACCCGGGCGCCGCGGCCGAGGCGATGGAGGGCTTCGGCGTGGCCGAGGCCGCCGCCCGGTACGGCGTGCCGGCCCTCGAACTGCGCACCGTGTCCAACCCCGTGGGGCCGCGCGACCGGGCCGCCTGGCGGATCGGCGAAGCACTGGCCGCCCTGGAGCGGGCCTTCGCCGCCCTGCCCGTCCACGAACTGGCCGCCACCCCCTACCCGATCGAGGAGGCCGGCCGTGGCTGAACGGCTGAGCGTCGCGTACTCGCCCTGCCCGAACGACACCTTCGTCTTCCACGCCTGGGCGCACGGCCTGGTGCCCGGGGCGGACGCCCCCGAGGTGACCTTCGCCGACATCGACGTCACCAACGGGCAGGCCGAGCGCGGCGAGCTGGACGTGCTGAAGATCAGCTACGGCGCGCTGCCCTGGGTCCTGGAGGAGTACGCCCTGCTGCCCTGCGGCGGCGCGCTGGGCCGCGGCTGCGGCCCGCTGGTGCTCACCCTGCCGGGCGTCGCCTCCCCCGCCGACCTGGCCGGGAAGACCGTCGCGGTGCCCTCCGAGCGCTCCACCGCCTACCTGCTGTTCCGGCTCTGGGCGGCGAAGGCGGTGCCGGGCGGCTTCGGCGAGATCGTCGTCCTGCCGTTCCACGAGATCATGCCCGCCGTCCGGGACGGCCGGGTGGACGCCGGCCTGGTGATCCACGAGGCCCGCTTCACGTACCGGCAGTACGGCCTGCACAGCCTGGCCGACATGGGCGAGGCCTGGGAGCGGGAGACCGGCCTGCCGATCCCGCTGGGCGCGATCGTCGCCCGGCGCTCGCTCGGCGCCGAGCGGCTGCGGGCCGTCGCCGACGCGATCCGCTCCTCCGTCCGGCAGGCCTGGGCGGACCCTGCGGCGAGCCGCGGGTACGTGCTGGCGCACGCCCAGGAGATGGACCTGGACGTGGCCGAGCAGCACATCGGGCTGTACGTCACCGAGTTCACCGAGGACCTCGGCGAGGAGGGCTACGCGGCCGTCCGCGCGCTGCTCACCCGGGCCGCCGCGGAGGGGCTGGTGCCCCCGCTCGACCCGGGTGCGCTCGCGTTCTAGCTAGGGCCTGTTGCGGCCCTGGTCAGACGTCGAACTGGTCGGCCACCGCGCGCAGCAGGCCGGCCAGCTTCTGGCCGGTCGGCTTGGCGGGGTAGCGCCCGCGCTGGAGGCCGGGCAGCACCGCGTCCAGCGTGGTGATCAGGTCCTGGACGATCGGCGCCATGTCGTCGGCGCTGCGCCGCTGGGCGGCGGCCACCGAGGGCAGCGCCTCCAGCAGCTGCACGGCCATCGCCTGGTCCCCGCGGTGCCCGGCGACCACGCCGAACTCGACCCGCTGGCCCGGCTTCAGCGATGTGACACCGGCGGGCAGCGCCTTGGTGTGGACGAAGACGTCGCCGCCGTCGTCGCGCGACAGGAAGCCGAAGCCCTTCGTCTCGTTGAACCACTTGACCTGGCCGGTGGGCATCTCGAACAGTCCTCGAATGGGTGTGAGGGATCCCGGCCCTGGCCGGGGATCACTGGGTGGTGGGAAAAGGCGGCCGACCTCGACTCGACGCCGTGGGCGTTCGCGGTCGGCACGCGGTCAGGAGCAGACTAACCGTCCGTCACTGCCTCATCCGCGTCCCGCGAGGGAACCGCGTTCCGAGGCCCGGTCGGGGCGGCGGGAACGGGATCTCGCGGTCACGGGCGACCCGGCACTGGCACGGCCGGGGCGCGGCTCCGCGCGGTCCATCGGCTCACACCCCCGGGTCTGAGGACGCGGGGCGCACCTGTAGCGCCCCTCGGCACCCCGTGCATACCCCCGCTCAACAGGGATCAAAACGTTCAGCTGCCGGGAAACTGCGCAACGTGACCGGCCCGCTCCGGTGGCCCCGCCCGGCGGCGGCTCTGCCAGACTGGGGGCAGTTCCGACCGGCCCGTAGGAGTGTGCAGACGTGAGCAGCCAGAGCGCCGACCCCGGCGACGTGTACGTCAAGGCCGGGGCGATCGTCTTCGGTCTCGGCGCGCTCGCCACGCTGGTCACCTTCGTCCCGCTGTTCCTGCACCTGACGCCGCTGCCGACGGCCGCGTACTGGCTGAGCATGCTGATGCCGGCCGGCTTCCTGGCGGCGCTGACCGGGCTGCTGCTGAACGCGCGCGCCCAGCGCCGCCGGACCGGCGCCGCCGGCTCCTGAGGCCCCGCGCGGGAGGTCCGGAGCCCCTAGGCCCGGCCGGCGAGGTGCCCGGCGAGCCAGCCGGGGAAGTCGGTGAGGGCGGCCAGCACCACGTCCGCGCCCGCCTCGCGCAGCTCCCGCGCGCTGTACGGGCCGGTGGGCACGCAGACCGCGACGGCGTCCGCGTGCCGGGCCCCCCGGATGTCGCCGAGGTGGTCGCCGACGTAGACGCTCGCGCCGTGCTCGCGCAGCGCCGCGCCCTTGGTCTCCGCCCACAGGTCGCCGATCACGGCGTCCGCGGTGAGCCCGGCGTGCTCCAGGTGGAGGCGGGCGTTCGGCTCGTACTTGCCGGTGATCACCGCGACCCGGCCGCCGTGGGCGCGGACCGCCTCGACGGCGTCGTACGCGCCGGGCAGGGCCACGGTCGGGGCGAAGGCGTGGTCGCGGTAGAGCTCGCGGTAGCGGGCGACGGCCTGCTCCACCTCCTCCTCCGGGAACCAGTTGCGGATCTCGTCGTGCAGCGGCGGGCCGAGCCGGGTGACCGCCAGGTCCGCGTCGATGGGGGTGCCGGTCTCGGCGGAGAGCGCCAGGTACGTGGCGTGGATACCCGGTCGGGTGTCCAACAGCGTCATGTCGAGGTCGAAGCCGACGGTGAGCGGAGCGGGCGGGGTCGCGGGCATGGCGTCAGGCTACCCAAGGACGGTTCGGACCACGACGCGATTTGCCCGGGCTTCCCGGCTGAACTTAGGTTTGCCTGAGTTGTCTGCGGAGAGGGCCCATGACCGACACCAGCGCGCCGCCCGGTGCGCCCCGCGCGCCGCGGCGCCGAATACTGTGGCTCGCCGCCGCACTCGCCGTCCTGGCCGCCGCGGTGCTGCTGAGCCTGGCGGTCGGCAGCCGGACCGTCCCGTTCGGCGCCACCCTCGACGCCCTGCTGCACGGCGGCGGCACCACCGACGCCGTGGTGGTCCGCGAGCTGCGGGTGCCGCGCACGGTCGTCGGGCTGGCCGTCGGCGCGGCGCTCGGCCTGGCCGGGGCCGTCATGCAGGGCCTGACCCGCAACCCGATCGCCGACCCCGGCATCCTCGGCGTCTCCCAGGGCGCGGCGGCCGGCGTGGTGGTCGCGATCTCCGGCTTCGGCGTCTCCACCCTCACCGGGTACGTCTGGTTCGGCTTCGTCGGCGCCGTGGTCGCCACCGTGGTGGTGTACGGGCTCGCCGGGCGCGGCCGGGGCGGGGCCACCCCGATCAAGCTGGCCCTGGCCGGCTCGGCGACGTCCGCCTTCATCGCCTCGTTCAACACCCTGGTGCTGACCACCGACGCGGCCGCCATGGACCGGTTCCGGTTCTGGCACGTCGGCTCGCTCTCCGGGCGGACCTCGGACGTGGCCTGGCAGCTGCTGCCGTTCCTGGCCGTCGGCACGGTGCTGGTCGTCGCGGTGGCGCGCGGGCTGGACGCCCTGGCGCTCGGCGACGACACCGCGAAGGGGCTGGGCGCCCGGACCGGCCTGGTCCGGGCGGTCGGCGCGCTCGGCGCGACCGTGCTGACCGGCTCCGCGGTCGCGGCGGCCGGCCCGATCGCCTTCGTCGGCCTCGCCGTCCCGCACGCGGCCCGTGCGGTGGCCGGCGCCGACCACCGCTGGGTGCTCGCCTTCTCCGCCGTCCTCGGCCCGGCGCTGCTGCTGCTCGCCGACACCCTGGGGCGGGTCCTGTTCCCGCCGTCCGAGGTCCCGGCGGGCGTGATGACCGCCCTGGTCGGCGTCCCGGTGCTGGTGGCCCTGGTCCGCCGCCGCAAGGTGGTGGCGGCATGACGTCGGTGTCGCTGCGCGGCTACTCGGCCGTCCGGGCCGGGCGGGCGTCGTTCCTGGTGCACCGGCGCTCGGTGGCCGTCGCCGCCGGGCTGCTGGTGGCGCTGGCGGCGACGGTGGTGGCCTCGCTCTGCCTGGGCGAGTCCACCGTCGCACCGGGCGAGGTGGTCCGGGTGCTGCTCGGGCGGCCGAGCCAGCACGAGCTGGTGGTCGGCGAGTTCCGGCTGCCCCGGGTGGTGGTCGGGCTGCTGGTCGGCCTGGCGCTCGGGCTGGCCGGGGCGCTGATCCAGACCGTCGCCCGCAATCCGCTGGCCAGCCCCGACGTGGTGGGCGTGACCTGGGGCGCGACGGCGACCGTGGTCGGCCTGACGGCGTACGGCGTGGTCGGCTCGACCGGGCAGGCGCCGTACGCGGCGGTGGCCGGCGGCCTGGTGGCCGGGCTGCTGGTGTACGCGCTGGCCTGGCGCCGGGGTCTGCACGCGCAGCGCTTCGTCCTGATCGGCATCGGCATCAGCGTCGCGCTGTCCTCGCTCACCTCGGTGTTCCTCACCAAGGGGGACGGCTTCCAGGCCCAGGCCGCCAAGGTCTGGATGACCGGCAGCCTGAACGGCGCCGGCTACGACCAGGCCGGCCGGCTCGCCTGGGTGCTGCTGGCCGCCCTGCCGGTCGCGCTGTGGGCGGCCCGCGCCCAGCGGTCGATCTCCTTCGACGACGCCACCGCCGTCGGCCTCGGCCTGCGCCTGGACCGGATCCGCCTCGGCATGGCGCTGCTGGGCATCGTGCTGGCCTCCTGCGCGGCCGGGGCCGCCGGGCCGGTCGACTTCGTCGCGCTGATGGCCCCGCAGATCGCGCTGCGGCTGGCCCGCTCGGCGCAGATCCCGCTGTTCTGCTCGGCCCTGACCGGCGCGCTGGTGGTGGTCCTCGCCGACCTGGTCGCCCGGCGCCTGCTGGCTCCGACGGAGCTGCCGGTGGGCGTGGTGACCGGCCTGGTCGGCGCGCCGTACCTGATGTGGCTGCTGATCCGATCCCGCCGTGGAGGTTCCTGATGCCCGAACACCGTCTGGAGGCCCGGGGCCTCACCCTGGCCTACGAGGCGCGCACGGTCGTCGAGGACCTGGACGTGGCCGTGCCGGACGGGCGGGTGACGGTGATCGTCGGCCCGAACGCGTGCGGCAAGTCGACCCTGCTGCGGGCGCTCGGCCGGCTGCTGAAGCCGGCCCGCGGCGCGGTGCTGCTGGACGGCGAGGAGCTGGCGCGGATCCCGACCAAGCGGATCGCCCAGCGGCTCGGCCTGCTGCCGCAGTCGCCGACCGCCCCCGAGGGCATCTCGGTGGCGGACCTGGTCGCGCGCGGGCGCCAGCCGCACCAGAGCTGGTGGCAGCAGTGGTCGCCGCAGGACGAGGCGGCGGTCGCGGAGGCGCTGGAGCGCACCTCCACCGCCGACCTGGCCGAGCGGAGCATGGACGAGCTGTCCGGCGGCCAGCGCCAGCGCGCCTGGATCGCGATGGCGCTCGCCCAGGGCACCGACATCCTGCTGCTGGACGAGCCGACCACCTACCTGGACATCGCACACCAGGTGGAGGTGCTGGACCTGGTCCGCCGGCTGAACGTCGAGCGCGGCCGGACGGTCGTCGCGGTGCTGCACGACCTCAACCAGGCGGCCCGGTACGCGGACCACCTGGTGGCCATGCGGGACGGCCGGGTGGTGGCGCAGGGCGCGCCCCGGGACGTGGTGACGGCCGAGCTGGTGCGGGAGGTGTTCGGGCTGGACTCGGTGGTGGTGCCGGACCCGGTGACCGGCACGCCGCTGGTGGTGCCGGGCGCGCCGTGGGCGGCGCTCGCCGTGGACGGCTCCCCCGCTTAACGGCACTTTAGCCACCATTTCGGACATAATCGACGGCGCCCCGACCCCGCCGCCAGAGGACCGCCGATGCCCCGGATCTCCCGCCGCACCCTGCTCACCGGTCTCGGCACGGGCGCGCTCACGGCGGCGGCCGGCTGCACCGCCCGGCGCCCCGCCCCGGCGGCGGCGGACGCCGGGGCCACCGGCGCCTCGCCGACCCCGGCGCCGGTGCCGTCGGTCACGGTGGACACCGCCACCGGGCCGGTGGTGGTGCCGGGCGCGCCGCTGCGGGTGGTCGTGCTGGACACCGACGCGCTCGACTCCGCGCTGACCCTCGGGATCACCCCGGTCGGGGCCGCGCTGCCGGCCCGTGACACCCGCTACCCCGAGTACTGGCCGGCCTCCCGGACCGCCGGGATCCGGCTGGTCGGCCCGGCCGGGTCACCGGACCTGCCGACCGTCCGGGCGCTGCGGCCGGACCTGATCCTCTCCAACCGGACCCGCGACGGCGACCGCTACGAACAGCTGCGGGAGATCGCCCCGACCGTGCTCACCCAGACCGCCGGCGCGCCCTGGAAGGGCGACTTCCAGCTGCACGCCCGGGCCCTGGGCCGGGAGGCGGCCGCGGCGGCCTTCGTCGGCTCGTACCAGCGGCACGCCGGGCAGGTGGCCCAGGCCCTGGCCGCGGCGAAGCTGTCGGGGCGCAAGGTCAGCCTGGTGCGGTTCGTGGAGGGCGGCGGCATGCGGGTCTTCGGCCGGCAGAGCTTCCCCGGGACGGTGCTCGCCGACGCCCAGGTCGGCCGGCCGGACGCGCAGAACACCGACCAGTCCGACGTCGAGGTCCCGCCGGACCAGCTCGCCCGGGCCGACGGCGACCTGCTGCTCTACGCGACGTACGGCGATCCGGAGCTGTCCGGGGCCACCGCCGTCCTGGCGAGCCCGGGCTGGCAGGCGCTGGGCGCCGTCCGGGGGCACCGGGCCTTCCCGGTGGACGACCAGCTGTGGTTCCAGGGCATCGGGTACACGGGGGCCAACTACCTGCTGGACGAGTTGCAGCGCTTCCTCGGGGCCTGAGGCGGTGCGAACCGCCGGACGGTCGGGCCCGGCAGGGGGCCGTTCGCACCCGCCGCCGCCCGGCCCGCACCGGCCGCCCGGCCCGTCTCCGCACCCGCCGCGGCGCCCGCGCGCGCAGCGGCCGGCCGAGCGGGCCCGTACGCACGGTGGTGGCGGTGCGGTCGGGCGGCCGGACGGTCACCGCGGCCGCATCGCCACAGCCAGCCTCGCGCGCAACAGCCGTACCGCCGGGGACTGTTGGTCACGGCGGACGACCAGCCCGAGCCGGGCGCAGGTGGTGGCGTCGACCAGCGGGACGGCCCGCAGCCCGGCGCCCGTCGCGGAGGAGGCGCTGAGGACCGCCACACCCGCGCCGCGCTCGGCGAGCCGCAGCAGGGCGGCCGGGGAGCTGGCCTCGATGTCCACCCGCGGGTCGAGGCCGAGCCGGCGGCAGGAGTCCTGGTAGGCCGCGCGCAGGCCGGTGCCGGGAGGCAGGCAGAGCACCTTCTCGTCCCGCAGGTCGGCGAGCCCGAGCCGGGCCCGGTCGAGCGGGTGCCCGGCGGGGACGACGGCGGCGATCGGCTCGTCCACCACGACGGTGGCCTCCAGGCCGGGAACGGCCTCGCCCGTGTAGCCGATCAGGGCCAGGTCGAGCGAGCCGGCCAGGACCTGCGCCTGGAGGTCGTCGGAGTGCCCCTCGTGGAGGCTGAGTTCGATCCCGGGGTGGCTGCGCCCGAGGTCGGCGACGGTGTCCAGGAACGGCGGGATCGAGCAGCCCATGATCATGCCCAGTCGGACCCGGCCGCGGACGGCGTCGGCGAACTCGGCGGCCGTGTGCCGGATCGCGTCCAGGGTGGCCAGGGCGTTCTTCGCCAGCGGCAGGACCGCCTCACCGACCGGCGTGAGGCGCACCTGCCGGCCGGCCCGGTCAAGCAGTTGCTGGCCCAGTTCGCGCTCCAGCTTCGCCACCTGGGTGCTGATCCCGGACTGGCTCACGTTCAGCCGGGCCGCGGCGGCGGTGAAGGTGCCCTCGTCGACCACGGCGGCGAAGTAGCGCAGCTGGTGCATCTCCATGACGGACGACGATAGGCGACCGCGCACTCCCGCGACCGCCGGACGCCACCGCCGCTCGATGCGCCCGCCACCGGGCCCGGGAGCGCCGGGCCCGGGAGCGCCGGACACCCCGCGGCCCCGCACGGGCGGGCCGTGGCCGCACGGGGGCGGTCACGGCTCGCCGGGTGTCCCCCCGGTGGGCGTCACCGGCGCGGGTCCGTGCCCCGGACCGCCTTGCCCTGCACCTGCCCCGCCTTCGCGCCGGGCAGTTCGGCCTCGATGCGCTCCTTGCGCACCTGGCCGGTGACGGTCTGCTCCTCGACACGCTCCTCGGTCACCAGCCGCACCCGTTCGACCGGGACGGCCTCGGTGCGCACGACCGGGCGCTCCGCGTGCAGGGTGACTTCGTACTCGGCCTCCGCGATGGACTCGCCGGCCATCGCGGTGCCCCGGTCGGCGGCCGTGATGGGCTCGTGCTCGATGTGGACCTCCTCGTGCCGGATCGGCACGGTCTGCCGTTCCTCCTCGGTGACGACGTACTTGTGCAGCTTCGCGTGGCCGGACTCGTACCGCTCGACGCCGACGCGCATCCGCTCCTCGGAGCGGGTCATCACGCCGTCCTGCTCCGCGCGGGTCCCGGCCCGCCCGGTGACGGCGCCCGGGGCGGCCGCGGCGCGCGGGGTGGCGGCCGAGGCCGAGGCGGAGCGGCCGGCGGCGGCGCCGGTGACGCCACCGGTACCGGCGGCGGGCGTCCCGGTCCGACCGGTCGTCCCGGTGGTCCCCGCAGCGGCGGTCCCGGCGGCTGCGGTCCCGGCGGCGGCCGCCGTGCCCCCGCCCGCGCCGGGCCGGTTGGCGGCCCTCCAGGCCTCGTCGAGGTCGATGCCGTAGTGCTGGTAGAGCCGGCGCTCCTCCCCTTCGGAGAGGTGGCCGCCGCGGTCGACGTCCACCAGCGGAGCGTCCTTGACCTTCTCCTTGGGGTAGGGCACCTCCAGGTGGTCGCCGACGACCCGGGCGTCGCGGATCGGCACGAACGACTCGCTCGCCCCGAACCATCCGGTCTTGACGCTGACCCACTCCGGCTTGCCGGTGACGTCGTCGAGGTACATGTGGTCGGCCTTGCCGATCCGGTTGCCCCGTGCATCGTGGACGGGGTGGTGCAGCATGGAACGGGCCTGCTGTTCGGTGATCACGATTCACGCCTCCTTCACATTCCAGCGATGAGCGCCTTACCGGGCCGGGCAGTCCGAAACCCCTTCAGCTGACTTTCACTCAGCGTGACGCCGACGCCGCCCCGCTCACGCAGCGCACACTTATCCATAACGATCAGAGATGGACTCCATCGGATGCATCTGTTGGACGGATGGCAGAGCCGGTCGGAGGATGGAGGCATGACGACGACGAAGAGCGCACGCGAGACCGCCGAGACCTACTTCACCGCCTGGGAGGCGGGTGACTTCGAGACCCTCCGCGGCCTGCTGGCCGACGACGTCGACTTCGTGGGCGCCCTGGGCACGGCCTCCGGGGTGGAGGAGGCGCTGGCCGGGCTGAAGGGGCTCGGGCAGGTGCTGGAGAAGATCGACGTGAAGGTCCGGGTGGCCGAGGGCGACGAGGTGATCACCTGGTTCGAGCTGTGCACCCGGATCGCCCCGCCGGCGCCCACCGCGAACTGGATGCACGTCGAAGCCGGGAAGGTCACCCGGATCCGGGTGACCTTCGACCCGCGCGGGCTGCTGGCCGGTTTCGGCAGGTGAGCGGCTCCGGGCCACCCGCCGGAGCCGGACGGGCCCGGCGGGCCCCGCTCGGCCACCCACCCGGGCGGGCACTCCCGGGAGCGGCGCGGAACGCGGCGCGCTACGACCGGAGGGAAGCCCCCGCTCCCGCCGGGAGCCCGGTTTGAGCGGATCGACGCCCCCGGCCCCCACCGTCGGCGCCGCCCTGCACCCGGTCGCTCCGGACGGCAAGGCCGGCCCGGCCTGCTCGGCCTCGCCGAGCGCGTCGCGCTGTTCGGCGGCGAGCTGACGGCCTCGCCCTACCGCTCGGGCTTCCGGGCCACCGCCACCCTGCCGCACTCCCCGCCGCCCGGCCCGGCGGACCGACCGCCCCGGGGTGCCCCCGGACCGCGCCTCAGGACGGCTCCGGCTGCTGCGCGTACCTGGTCGTGAACCCCAGCACCGCCACGTACCGGCCCTCGGCCGGCCCGGTGACCTCGCCCGGCCGCACCGGCTGCCAGGCCAGGTACTCGGACCGCTGCCCCTCGTCGTTGCGGTAGCGCCGCTCGCCGTACTTCTCGTACCAGTGGTCCTCGCCGGAGGTCAGGAGTTCGGGGCCCGGATACCGGGCGACGCTCACGGCCAGCTCGGTGCGCACCGCCTCGTCCGCCGCCTGCCGGAACTCCACCGACGGGTCGATCGGCCTGGCCGCCGCCTCCGCCACCTCCTCCGGGGTCGGGTCGGCGGGCGGCTGGTGGGCGTAGTCGTCGGCGGCGACCAGGCCCGACCACACCTGCGTGCTCCGCCAGCCCTCGCCCTCCAGGTAGCGGTCCAGGTCGGCCAGCCGGGCGCGCACGTCCGCCCCGTCGAAGGCCAGGTACACGTTCACGGTCCGCTCGCAGGCCGCCGGCAGCCACTTGCCCCGGACGAACAGGTCACCGCGGTAGTCCGTCCGGCACACGTCGACCGTCGAGTTCCCCAACCCCTGGGCCCAGGGCAGCAGTTCGGGGATCCGGCCGATCCGTTCGGCCATCCGTTCCCCGGCCGCCCGGCGCGCCCCCTCGGTCTCCGGCGCCCGCGCCAGCCCGTGGACGTCCGGCGCGGGCGGAATGGCCGTGTCGCGGTAGTGCCGCCACCCCGCCCAGCCCCCGCCCAGGAACGCCGCCCCCAGGACCGCGACCAGCGCCCACCGCAGCCAGACCCGCACCACGTCCACCTCCGGTCGCCGCCCACCCCGCCCAGGCATCGTACGGGCGCGAACGCGCCGGCGGGACGGGCGGTGCCGTGCCCGCGGCCCGGCGGAGCCGGACTCCCGTGCACGGCACCGGTGTTCGGGCGGCCGGCTGGGAGGCTCAGGCCCCGGCGCGGATCGGCTCGCCCGTCCGGTGCAGGTGGGCGAAGATCTCCCGGTAGGAGCGGACCAGGCCCGTCTCGCAGTACGGGACGCCCTTCTCGGCGCAGAACTCCCGGGTGATCCGGGCGGCCCGGCCGAGCGCCGGGGTCGGCATGCTGGGGAAGAGGTGGTGCTCCACCTGGTAGTTGAGGCCGCCCATCACCGCGTCGACGACCGGCCCGCCGCGGACGTTGCGCGAGGTGAGCACCTGGCGGCGCAGGAAGTCGAGCCTCATCCCCGGCGTCACCATCAGCATGCCCTTGTGGTTCGGCGCGAAGACGCAGCCCAGGTAGACGCCGAGCAGCGCCTGGTGCACGGCGAGGAAGGCGACCGCCTTGCCGGCCGGGAGCGCCGCGAACACCAGCCCGAAGTAGCCGAGGAAGTGCACCACCAGCAGTGCGCCCTCCAGCACCGGGCGCTTCATCGTGGGGGCGCGCAGCGCGCGGAAGCTGTTGAAGCTCAGGTTGAGGCCCTCCAGCAGGAGCAGCGGGAGGAACAGGTACGCCTGCCGGCGGCCGATGAACCGGGCGAGGCCGCTCGCCTGCCGGGCCTGCCGCTTGGACCACACCAGGAGGTCGGGGGCGACGTCCGGATCCCGCTCCTCGTGGTTCGGGTTGGCGTGGTGGCGGGTGTGCTTGTTCATCCACCAGCCGTAGCTCATGCCCATCAGCAGGTTGGCGGCGATCCGGCCGCCGACCTCGCTCGGCAGCCGCCGGTCGAAGACCTGGCGGTGCGCCAGGTCGTGGGAGAGCAGGCCGATCTGGGCGAAGACGGCGGACATCACCGCCGCCAGACCGAGCTGCCACCAGGTGTCGCCCAGCGCGAACAGGGCGTACCAGCCGCCGAGGAAGGCGGCGAGCACCAGGCCCGCTCGGAGGGCGTAGTAGCCGGGGCGCCGGTCGAGCAGGCCCTCGGCGGCTATCCGGCGGGTCAGCTGGGCGAAGTCGCTGCCACCGGCCCCGGGCCGGGAGGCGGGGGCTTCGGGCGCTTCGGGCGTCATCACGGGCTGCGTGGGCATGCCCCGAGTCTGCTGGCGCCGGGCGGCCCGCAGAACGGGGAGAGCACCCGTCCCGTACGGGTGTTAACCCCCTCCCGGCGAGGGGTGCCAGCCCCGCCGCACCGGCCTCGCCGGTACCCGGCCGCGCGCCAGGCGCCCACGCGGGGGCACCGGCGCTACCCCTGCTGCGGCGGGCGCCGGCGCAGGGCCAGGAGCAGCAGGACCACGGCCGACAGCGCCGCGGCCAGCCGCAGCACGTTCGGCGCCGACGACCAGCTGATCGCGCCCAGCGGCGAGCCCGACTGGAGGCCGCCGCCCTGCCCCCCGGCCTCCTTGGCCTGCCGCATGGAGTAGAGGGTGGTCGCGCTCATCGTGATCAGCGGGATGCCGAGGACCACGAACTTCCGCGTCAGGTCGGAGAGCTGTCGGGACAGGTAGCCCAGCCCCCAGCCGGCCAGCATGGCCGGGAGGAAGCCGGAGACCGCCCCGCCGACCAGCAGCGCGGCGGAGAGCAGGAGCAGCGGGGAGGGCTTGCGGGCGGGCGCGTCCTTCCCCGCCTCCTTGCCGCCCTCGGCCTTCGCCGCCTCCTTCGCGCCGCCCTTCCCCGTCCCCCACAGCGTGCCGCGGCCCTTCCCGGCCGGGGCCCCGGCCGGCGCGGCGGGAGCGGCGGGAGCCGACCTGAGCCAGCCCCTGCGGGCCTTCCCCTGCTTCGGGTCCGCGGCGGGCGCCGCCGGCTCCGGCACGGGCTCGGCGTCCTCGGCGGTGCGCTGCTCGGGGATCGGCTTCGGCGCGGGCCTCGGCCCGTCCGAGAAGTCGAAGAGCGTCATCGTCCACGGGCCGGTGCTCGACACCGTCGGCGGCGGCGGGGCGTCCGCCCGCTCCGCGGCGGCGCTCTCCGGCAGGTGCAGCGGTACGGACGGGATGCCGGCCGCGCTCGGCGCCGGCGGGTCGTACACGCTGTCGGGGTCGTGGTCCGGGGGCGCGGGCACGGCGGCGGACCGAGCACCCTGCACCCCTCCGGCCCCGTCCCCGCCCGGGCCCCCGTCGGCAGCCGGGCCGGAGCCGGCGTCCGGGCCGCCGGCCGGGCGCTCGCTCCACGGCCCGCTCTTGCGCCACCACTCGCCGTCCATCCCCGACCACCCGCCTCGCCCGTACGGCCGCCCACCGAACCGCCCTCGGCGTGACGCTACCCACCCCGCCCCCGCCCGCGCGAGTCCGTCCGCCGGTCCGGGCGATCCCACCGGGGCGGCCGCCCGCGCGACACCCGGCCGTCCCCGCGCCCGACTAACCTAGGTCGAATGACCACACAGCAGGGCCCTCAACGCCGGGGCAGGTCCGCCACCGGCCCGCGCACCCTCGCCGAGGAGCTGCGCGCCCGTCCCGACGACGCGCTCGCCGCCCTGCTCCGCTCCCGCCCCGACCTGCTGAACCCCGTCCCCGGCGACCTCACCCAGCTGTCCGCCCGGCTCTCCTCGCGGGCCTCCGCCCTGCGCGCCCTGGAGCGGCTCGACCGCTTCACCCTCCAGGTCGCCGAGGCCCTGGCCACCGCCCCGGACGGCACCTCGCTGAGCACCGTGCGCACCCTGCTGACTGGCCCGGCGAAGGTCAGGCCGCACCCCGGCGCGACCCCGCTCACCCCGGCCGACCGGTCCGCCGTCGCCACCGCCCTGCCGCGCGCGATCGCCACCCTGCGCGACCGGGCCCTGCTCTGGGGCCCGGACAACGCGCTGCGTCTGGTCCTCGCCGTCCGCGAGGCGCTCGCCCCGACCGCCGCCAACCCCGGCCGCACCGGCCTCGGCCCCACCCTCGCCGATGCCACCGCCGGCATGTCCCCGGCCCGGCTGCAACAGCTGCTCGCCTCGGCCGGGCAGCCCGGCACCCCCGACCCGGTCAGTGCCGTCGCCGCGCTCACCGCGCTGCTCACCGACCGCGCCCGCTGCGCCGCGCTGCTCGACACCGCGCCCGAGGCCGCGCTGCGGCTGCTGGAGCGGCTGGTCTGGGGCCCGCCCACCGGCACCGTGCCGGACGCCGCTCGCCCGGTCACCGCCGAGGACGCCAAGAGCCCCGTCGAGTGGCTGCTCGCCCGCGGCCTGCTGCTGCCCTCCAGCCCCGGCAGCGTGGTGCTGCCCCGCGAACTCGCCCTGCACCTGCGCGGCGGCCGCACCCACCGCACCGTCGAACCGGTCCAGCCCGAGCCGGCCCCCGCCGCCGCCCCGCGCGACCCCGGGGAGGTGGACGGCGCCGCGGCCGGCCAGGCGCACACCGCGGTCAGGACCGTCGAGGAGCTGCTGGACGGCTGGGGCCTCACCCCGCCGCCGACCCTGCGCGCCGGCGGCCTCGGCGTCCGCGACCTCAAGCGCACCGCCCAGGCCCTGGAGAGCACCGAGCAGCAGACCGCCTTCTGGCTCGAACTCGCCTACACCGCGGGGCTGCTGGCCCCCGACGGCGAGGTGGACGAACGCTGGGCCCCCACCCCGGGGTACGACGCCTGGCTGCACCTGGACACCGCCGAGCGCTGGACCGTCCTGGCCACCGCCTGGCTCGCCGCCACCCGCGTCCCCGCCCTCACCGGCACCCCGGACGGCCGCGGCAAGCCGCGCGCCGCCCTCGGCCCCGAACTCGACCGCACCCTCGCCCCGTCCGTCCGCCGCGCCACCCTCGCCCTGCTCGCCGAACTCCCGCCCGGCACCGCGGCCACCGCCGAGGAGCTCCTGCCCGCCCTGCGCTGGCAGCGCCCGCTGCGCGGCGGCCCCACCGGCCCGGACGGCCGGGAGCTGCGCGACGACCTCACCGCCTGGACCCTCGACGAGGCCGAACTGCTCGGCGTCACCGGCCGCGGCGCCCTGGCCTCCCCCGCCCGCGCCCTGCTCACCGCCGAGTCCGACCCGGCCGAGGTGCTCGCCCCGCTTCTCCCGCAGCCGCTGGACCACGTGATCCTCCAGCCGGACCTCACCGCGATCGCCCCCGGCCCGCTGCTCACCCCGCTCGCCCAGGCCCTGGCCCTGTGCGCCGACATCGAGTCCAAGGGCGGCGCCACCGTCTACCGCTTCACCCCGGCCTCGGTGCGCCGCGCCCTCGACGCCGGCCGCACCGCCGCCGACCTGCGGGCCTTCCTGGAGCAGCACAGCCGCACGCCCGTCCCCCAGCCGCTCGGCTACCTGATCGACGACGTCGCCCGCCGGCACGGCGTCCTGCGGGTCGGCGCCGCCTCCTCCTACCTGCGCTGCGACGACCCGTCCCTGCTCGGCGAGGTGCTCGCCGACCGCCGCTGCGCCGACCTGCGGCTGCGGCTGCTCGCCCCCACCGTGCTGGCCTCCCAGGCCGCCCCGGACGTCCTGCTCGCCGCCCTGCGCGCGACGGGCTACGCCCCGGCCGCCGAATCCGCCGACGGCGACGTGCTGATCACCCGCCCGGACAGCCACCGCACCCCGCCGCGGACGGCCCCCGTGCCCGTCCCCGACGGCCCGCCCGCCCCCGACGACACCCTCCTCGCGGCCGCCGTCAAGGCCATCCGGGCCGGCGACCGCGCCGCCACCGCCGCCCGCCGCGACCCCGCCCCCGACCCGCGCCGGCTGCCCCGCACCGCCGCCGCCGAGACCCTGGCCGCCCTCCAGACCGCCGTCCTGCTCGGCGAACGCATGTGGATCGGCTACCTCAACGCCGAGGGCATCGCCAGCCAGCGCATCATCGACCCGGTCAAGGTCGAAGGCGGCTTCGTCACCGCCTTCGACCACCATGCCGACGAACTCCGCACCTTCGCCCTGCACCGCATCACCGGCGTCGCGGAGCTCGACGAGTGACGCCGGGCCTCAGTGCCCCTGCTGCGCCTCCTTCAACTTGTCCTGGACGGCCTTGTCCGCCAGGCTGCCGATCTGCCCCTGCCCGACCGGCACCGCACCCCCGGTGACGGTGTCCGCCAGCAGGAACCCGGGAGCCGCGAGCAGCCCGCCGGGCCCCTCGCCGATGCCCGCGAGGGCGTGGGCCGAACCGGCCGAGGAGGCGGTGGCCGCGAAGGCCGAGCCCATCAGGGCGAGGGCGGTGAGAACACGCTTCGACTTCTTCATGGCCTGCCCAACGAGCCGGCCCGCGCCCTGGTCACTGCGACGGCTCCCGCGCACCACCCGCGATGCGGGACACTGGAGGGTCTGCGTCAATCCACCCTGTCAGCCAGTGGAGGGCTTCCCCGCGTGAACGACGGACCGCTCATCGTCCAGAGCGACAAAACTCTTCTCCTGGAGATCGACCACCCCAGGGCCGCCGACTGCCGGCGCGCCATCGCGCCGTTCGCCGAGCTGGAGCGGGCGCCGGAGCACGTGCACACGTACCGGGTGACGCCGCTCGGCCTGTGGAACGCGCGGGCGGCCGGGCACGACGCCGAGCAGGTGGTGGACGCCCTGGTGACGTACTCGCGCTACCCGGTGCCGCACGCCCTGCTGGTGGACGTGGCCGACACCATGGGCCGCTACGGGCGGCTCCAGCTGGTCAAGCACCCGACCCACGGACTGGTGCTCACCACCACCGACCGGCCGGTGCTGGAGGAGGTGCTGCGCTCCAAGAAGATCGTCCCGCTGGTCGGCGCCCGGGTCGACCCGGACACCGTGGTGGTGCACCCCTCCGAGCGCGGGCAGATCAAGCAGGTGCTGCTCAAGCTCGGCTGGCCCGCCGAGGACCACGCCGGGTACGTGGACGGCGAGGCGCACCCGATCGACCTGGACGAGGACGGCTGGCAGCTGCGCCCGTACCAGGCGCAGGCCGTCGAGGGCTTCTGGCACGGCGGCTCGGGCGTGGTCGTGCTGCCCTGCGGCGCCGGCAAGACGCTGGTCGGCGCGGCGGCGATGGCGCACGCCAAGTCGACCACGCTGATCCTGGTCACCAACACCGTCTCGGCCCGCCAGTGGAAGCACGAGCTGGTCAGGCGCACCTCGCTGACCGAGGACGAGATCGGCGAGTACAGCGGCACGAAGAAGGAGATCCGCCCGGTCACCATCGCCACCTACCAGGTGATGACGACCAAGCGGAAGGGCGTCTACGCCCACCTGGAGCTGTTCGACGCCCGCAACTGGGGCCTGGTGGTCTACGACGAGGTGCACCTGCTGCCCGCGCCCGTCTTCAAGTTCACCGCCGACCTCCAGGCCCGCCGCCGGCTCGGCCTGACCGCCACCCTGGTGCGCGAGGACGGCCGCGAGGGCGACGTGTTCAGCCTGATCGGCCCCAAGCGCTTCGACGCGCCGTGGAAGGAGATCGAGGCGCAGGGCTACATCGCGCCCGCCGACTGCTGCGAGGTGCGCGTCACCCTGACCGACTCCGAGCGGCTCGCCTACGCGACCGCCGAGCCGGAGGAGCGCTACCGCTTCTGCGCCACCACGGCGACCAAGCGGCGGGTGGTGGAGGCCCTGGTCAGGAAGCACGAGAAGGACCAGACGCTGATCATCGGCCAGTACATCGACCAGCTGGACGAGCTCGGCGAGGCCCTGGACGCCCCCGTGATCAAGGGCGAGACCAGCAACGCCCAGCGGGAGAAGCTCTTCGACGCCTTCCGGAACAAGGAGATCGGCGTCCTGGTGGTCTCCAAGGTCGCGAACTTCTCGATCGACCTGCCCGAGGCCACCGTGGCCATCCAGGTCTCCGGGACCTTCGGCTCCCGCCAGGAGGAGGCCCAGCGCCTCGGCCGGGTGCTGCGCCCCAAGGCGGACGGCCACGCGGCGCACTTCTACTCGGTCGTCGCCCGGGACACCGTGGACCAGGACTTCGCCGCCCACCGGCAGCGGTTCCTGGCCGAGCAGGGCTACGCGTACCGGATCATCGACGCGGACGACGTGCTGTAGCGCGCCCGGGCAGCCGTAGCAGGCCCGGAGGCCTCAGTACCGGACGCCGTCGCGCCCGAGGAAGATCACGCGCGCGGCGGTGTCCAGGGCGATGCCGACGTTGCGGACGGCGGTGCTCAGCGGGTTGCGGTGGCGCCCGGAGGCGGCGGTGGCGCCGGACGGGCCGGATCGGGGGGTTCGGTTCGTGGTGCTCATGTCTTCAACGGTAGGCACCCGACCGGCCGTCGGCATCACTCCAAAGGCCGTATCCGCAGGTGCGCGGGTCGTCCTGCGGGTGTACGGCGCCCCCGGGGACGGGTAGGGGCGAACCCCGGGCCCCGGGTGGGGGCGGCCCCGGGACGGGCGCGGCTGGAACCCCCGGGCACAGGGGTCTAAGATCGTCCGTCTGCCCCCTCCCGAACCGTGGTACCTGCTGAACGCCCGCAGGCAGCCGGGGGAGGTGTCGACCGCTCGGCAACCGGTCGACGTACCCACCGTGAGCTCCTACGATCCGCTGCGCCCGCCACCGGGGGCAGCCGGGAAGGTTCGCTGTGCCCGCCACCCCCACCACCGACCCCCTGCAGCGCGAACGCGAGCACCTGGCCGCGTCCAGGGCCGCCCTGCGCGCGATGCGCGAGGACGTCGAGTCGCTCGACATCAGCGACGTGACCGGCTCCTGGGTCACCGCGCTCGTCCTGCAGAACCAGATCGAGGCCAGGATCGCCGCCCTGGCCGACCTCTCGCACACCCCCCTGTTCTTCGGCCGCCTCGACTACCTGCACGCGGTCAGCGAGGACCTGAGCGAGGGCAGCGGCGGCGAGAGCTTCTACATCGGCCGCCGGCACGTCCACGACGCCGACGGCGACCCGATGGTGATCGACTGGCGCGCGCCGGTCTCCCAGCCGTTCTACCGGGCCAGCCGCACCGACCCGATGGACGTCGAACGCCGCCGCCGCTTCGGCTACACCGGCGGCGAGCTCACCGCCTACGAGGACGAGCACCTCACCGACCCGGCCGAGGACGAGACCTCCTCCGCCCTGCTGGCCGCGGAGATCGAGAAGCCCCGCGTCGGCCCGATGCGCGACATCGTCGCCACCATCCAGCCCGAGCAGGACGAGATCGTCCGCTCGGACATCACGGGCACCATCTGCGTCCAGGGGGCGCCCGGCACCGGGAAGACCGCCGTCGGCCTGCACCGCGTCGCCTACCTGCTGTACGCGCACCGCGAGCGCCTGGCCCGCACCGGCACCCTGGTGATCGGGCCGAACAACGCCTTCCTCTCCTACATCGAGCAGGTGCTCCCGGCCCTCGGCGAGCTGGACGTCGCCCAGGCCACCGTGCAGCAGCTGGTCGGGCACGTCGAGGTGAGGGGCGAGGACTCCCCGGAGGCGGCCCGGCTGAAGGGCGACGCCCGGATGGCCGAGGTGCTGCGCCGCGCGGTGCGGTCGGGCATCGCGCTGCCCACCGAGCCCTGCGTGGTGGTCCGCGGCTCCCGCCGCTGGCGCGTGCCGGTCTCCGAACTGGTCGCGATCATCGAGGAGTTGAAGGACCGCGAGGTCCGCTACGGCGCCGCCAGGGAGGCCCTGCCGCAGCGCATCGCGCACGCCGTGCTGCTGAAGATGGAGCAGGGCGGCGAGGCCCCGGACGACCGGGTGCAGGACGCGGTGGCCCGCAACAGCGCCGTCAAGGCCGTGGTCAAGGAGTGCTGGCCGGCCGTCGACCCGGCCAGGCTGGTGCTGCGGCTGCTCTCCGAGCCGGAGTTCCTGGCCGAGTGCGCCGAGGGCGTGCTGACCGCCGAGGAGCAGCGGGCGGTGCTGTGGCCCAAGCCCGGCCGCTCGGTGAAGACCGCCCGCTGGACGGCGGCCGACGCCGTCCTGGTGGACGAGGCGACCGACCTGGTGCAGCGCACCCCCTCGCTCGGGCACGTGGTGCTGGACGAGGCCCAGGACCTCTCCCCGATGCAGTACCGCGCCGTCGGCCGCCGCTGCACCACCGGCTCGGCGACCGTCCTCGGCGACCTCGCCCAGGGCACCACCCCGTGGGCGACGGCGAGTTGGCCGGAGGCGCTGCACCACCTGGGCAAGCCGCAGGCGCACATCGAGGAGCTGACCAAAGGCTTCCGGGTGCCCGAGGAGGTCATCGCGTACGCCTCCCGGCTGCTCCCGGCGATCGCCCCCGGGCTGGCCCCGGCCTCCTCGGTCCGCGAGGCGCCCGGCTCGCTGACGATCCGCCGGGTCGCCGACGGGGAGACCACGCAGGCCGTCCTGGCGGCCTGCCGGGAGGCGCTGGAGCACGAGGGCTCGACCGGCCTGATCGCCGCCGACGCCCGTGTCCCCGGGCTCGCCGAGGCGCTGACCGCGGCCGGGCTGCCGTACCTCTCCCCCGGCGACGAGACCAGCGCCGAGGCCCGACTCACCCTCGTCCCGGCCTCGCTGGCCAAGGGCCTGGAGTACGACTACGTGGTGCTGGACGAGCCGGCGGCGGTGGTCGCCGGCGAGCCGGACGAGCGGACCGGCCTGCGGCGGCTGTACGTGGCGCTGACCCGCGCCGTCTCCGGGCTGACGGTGCTGCACGGACAGCCGCTGCCCGAGCAGTTGAGGTGAGGCGCGAAGGGGCCGGTCCACGGACCGGCCCCTTCGGGCACCTGCTCAGGCGTCGATCAGCGCCCGCCACTCGGCGACCCTGGCCGGGTCCACCGGGGTGTTCCAGCCGTCGACCCGCACCGCGCCGCCGACGTGGAAGGCGTCGAAGCCCTCCGCCCGCAGCTCCTTCAGGTGCTCGGCCCGCAGGCCGCCGCCGATCAGGATCCGCTGCCGGTAGCCGGGCTCGCCGGCCCGGGCCAGCTCGGCCGACAGCACCTCGCGCCCGGCGTCCACCCCGGCGGCCGCGCCGGAGGTGAGGAAGGTGTCCAGGCCGGGCAGCCCGCCGACGGCGGCCCGCAGGGCGGCCCGGTCGGCGCTGTGGTCGATCGCCCGGTGGAAGGTCCAGCGGCAGCCGGCGATCGCCTCGGCGACGGCCGTGGTGGCGGCGAGGTCGACGGCGCCGTCGGCGTCGAGGAAGCCGAGCACGAACTCCTCGGCCCCCTCGGCCCGCAGGGCCGCGGCCCGGGCGCAGAGCGCGTCCACGTCGCCGGGGGCGAAGCCGTCCCGGATCCGCAGCATGACCCGCAGCGGGAGGCCGACGGCGGCCCGGATCCGGCCGAAGTCCTCGACGGACGGGGTGAGTCCGTCGGCGGCCATGTCGGTGACCAGTTCGAGCCGGTCGGCGCCGCCCGACTCGGCGGCCTGGGCGTCCTGGGGCGTCAGCGCGATGACTTCGAAAATTGGTCTAGACATATTCGACAGACTGCCACATCCGGCGGCCCCCGGCGAGCCCCGGCGGCCCGCAGGGGGCCGATCCGGTCACGGCGTCCGGCCTCCGCCGGCCGCGCCGCCCGGACGCCTGCCGGTCAGGCCGCCCCGCCGGCCGCCCCGACCACCCCGACCGCCTCCGCCCGGCCGAACCGGTGCACCGCCACCGCCACCAGGACCAGCACCGCCACCGTGGGCATCGCCGCCGGCAGCAGGTGCGAGAGCCCGCGGGAGCCGCGCCAGATGTTGAACAGGCAGCCGGGCCCGGTCAGCACCAGCACCGCCACCCCCACCGCGGTCGGCGCCACCCGCCCGCGCAGCCCGGCGAAGGTCAGCAGCAGCGGGACGATCAGCATCACCACGAACCACGGCAGGTCCAGCGGGAAGGTGGTGTCGTCCCAGCCCTGGGCCGCCTCCAGCAGCCCGCCCACGGCCCCCGAGGCCAGCACCAGGCCGCCGGTGCGCCAGGTCGGCCCGGGCAGCAGGTCGGTCGGCGCCGCGGCCAGGAGCAGCGCGGCCAGCACGAACGGCAGCGAGGCCATCCCGATGTAGCCGCTCCACCACGCGTCGAAGGAGGAGACCCACACGGCCTCCGCCAGCTGGTAGAGCCCCACGGCACCCAGGACCAGCGCGCTGCCCCGCACCACCGTCCACCGCCCCAGCAGCACCGCCACCGCGAGCAGCACGGCGGCCACCGGCTGGCAGAGCGTCGCGAAGTAGACCTTGTACGGGTCCTCCCAGGCCAGCCAGTTGGTGATCCGGTACGTGGTGGCCCCCCAGGCCACCAGCGTGGCACCGGCCACCGCCCCGGCGAGCATCGGCGCGAGCAGCGCCAGCAGCCGGCCGGCCGCCGTGGCGCCGGTCAGCCCGAGCCGCAGCCGCAGCCCGTACACCGCCAGCCCGAGGCCCTCACGGGCGACCGCCAGCCGGCCGCCCCCGGCCGTCGTGTCGGCGAACACCTCGGCCAGCTCCTCGCCGCGCTCGCGGCGGTACCGCGCCGGGTAGGCCTGGAGCGCGGCCCGCAGCACCGCCGAGGGCGCGGGACCGATCACCGGCATGGTCATGAGAGTCCTCCCCCCGCGGCGGGCCGCCCCTGCGACCCGCTCCTGCCCGGCAGCATCGACCGGAGCCTCGTCAGCCGGCGCTCGGCCTCGGTGGCGACCGCCCGCAGCCGCTCCGCCTCGGCGGCCAGCGCGTCCCGGCCGGCGGCGGTCAGCGCGTAGCTGCGCCGGGCGCGGCCGTCCACCACCTCCTCGGCGGCGACCTCGATCAGTCCCTGGCTCAGCAGCCGGTCGAGCGCCCCGTAGAGCGTGCCGGTGCGCATCTTGACCCGGCCGTCGGAGATCGCGGCGATCTCCTGGATGAGCGCGTAGCCGTGTCTCGGCGCGTCGGCCAGGGCGGTGAGCAGCAGCAGCGTGGGCTCCTGCATGGAGCGTTCTGTCATACGACTACATATATCGTCAACCTACCTATAGGTCCAGTGCCCGGCCCGGCCGCCACAATGGTCGCCATGCCGACCACCGAGCCCGACCCGCCCGCCACCGCGGCCGACCGCGACCCGCTCACCGAGGACCCGCTCACCGAGGACCTGCTCACTGCCTGGACCGCCCTGCTGCACCGCTGCGGCGCCGCCGTCGACCCCGAGCCGTACGGCCGGGAACTGCTGCGCCGCTGGTCGGAGCCGCAGCGCCGCTACCACACCGCCGCACACCTGCACGCGGTGCTGGGGCGGATCGACGAGCTGGCCGGGCACGCCGCCGACCCGGAGGCCGTCCGGCTCGCCGCCTGGTTCCACGACGCCGTCTACCGCCCCGACCGCTCCGAGAACGAGGAGCGCAGCGCCGCCCTCGCCGTCCGGGCGCTGACCGCCGCCGGGCTGCCCGCCGAGCGGGTCGCCGAGGTCGAGCGGCTGGTGCTGCTCACCGTCGGCCACGACCCCGCCCCCGGCGACCGCAACGGCGAGGTGCTCTGCGACGCGGACCTCGCCGTGCTCGGCGGCTCCCCCCAGGCGTACGCGGCCTACGCGGCCGCCGTCCGCGAGGAGTACGGCTTCGTCTCCGAGCCGGACTTCCGGGCCGGCCGGGCGGCCGTGCTGCGCCGGCTGCTCGCCCTGCCGGGGCTCTACCGCACCCCGGCGGCCCGCGAGCGCCTCACCGCGGCGGCCCGCGCCAACCTGACCGCCGAACTCCGCCGGCTCGCCGCCGAGGAGGGCTGAGCCCGGCGCCCTAGACCAGCTTGCCCACCGGCGCCACCACCGCCCCCCGCTTGCCGCACACCCAGTGCGGCTCCGGCCCCAGCTCGGGCTCCACGCCCAGCGCGTGCGGATCCCCGTCGGCCGCGCAGTCGGTGCACAGCGGCCAGCGCCCGTACGCCTCCAGCAGCGCGTCCTGGACGTCCTGGGCGACCAGCCCGAGCACGTACTCGGTGCCGTCCGGCCACTGCTCCAGCCACCAGCGGCGGTGGGTGACGGCCTGCTCCACCAGCGAGACGACGGCGGCGTCCGCCACGTCCCGCGCGGTGAGGTCGGCCAGGATCAGTGCCCGCGCGCTGTGCAGGGCGGTCTCGATGTCGTCGGAAGCCATCCGTCCATTCTCCGTCGAGTCGTCCCCGACGCCGAAACGCCGGAACGCCGTGTGGGCGGCCCCCCGAAGGGAACCGCCCACACGGACGAGGATCAGCCGATCCGACCGGGTACCCGGCGGGATCAGAAGTCCATGTCACCGCCCGGCATGCCGCCGCCGGCGGCCGCGGCGGCCTTCTCCGGCTTGTCGGCGATGACGGCCTCGGTGGTGAGGAACAGCGCCGCGATGGAGGCGGCGTTCTGCAGCGCGGAGCGGGTGACCTTGGCCGGGTCGATGATGCCCTCGGCGACCAGGTCGACGTACTCGTTGCTGGCGGCGTTCAGGCCGTGGCCGGCGGGGAGGTTGCGCACCTTCTCCACCACGACGCCACCCTCCAGGCCGGCGTTGGTCGCGATCTGCTTGATCGGGGCCTCCAGCGCGACCTTGACGATGTTGGCACCGGTGGCCTCGTCGCCCTCCAGCTCCAGCTTGTCGAAGGCGACACCGGCCTGCAGCAGGGCGACGCCACCACCGGCGACGATGCCCTCCTCGACGGCGGCCTTCGCGTTGCGGACGGCGTCCTCGATGCGGTGCTTGCGCTCCTTGAGCTCCACCTCGGTGGCCGCGCCGGCCTTGATGACGGCCACGCCGCCGGCCAGCTTGGCGAGGCGCTCCTGGAGCTTCTCGCGGTCGTAGTCCGAGTCGCTGTTCTCGATCTCGGCGCGGATCTGGTTCACGCGGCCCGCGACCTGCTCGCTGTCGCCGCCACCGTCGACGATGGTGGTCTCGTCCTTGGTGATGACCACCTTGCGGGCGGTGCCCAGCAGGTCGATGCCGGCGTTCTCCAGCTTGAGGCCGACCTCCTCGGAGATGACGGTGCCACCGGTGAGGATGGCGATGTCGCCGAGCATGGCCTTGCGGCGGTCACCGAAGCCCGGGGCCTTGACGGCGACGGACTTGAAGGTGCCACGGATCTTGTTCACGACCAGGGTCGACAGGGCCTCGCCCTCGACGTCCTCGGCGATGATGACGAGCGGCTTGCCGCTCTGCATGACCTTCTCCAGCAGCGGGAGCAGGTCCTTGACCGAGCCGATCTTGGAGTTGGCGATGAGGATGTACGGGTCCTCGAAGGTCGCCTCCATGCGCTCCAGGTCGGTGGCGAAGTAGGCGGAGATGTAGCCCTTGTCGAAGCGCATGCCCTCGGTGAGCTCGAGCTCCAGGCCGAAGGTGTTGCTCTCCTCGACGGTGATGACGCCTTCCTTGCCGACCTTGTCCATGGCCTCGGCGATCAGCTCGCCGATCTGGGTGTCGGCGGCGGAGATGGAGGCGGTGGAGGCGATCTGCTCCTTGGTCTCCACGTCCTTGGCCTGGGCCAGCAGCTCGTCCGAGACGGCGGCGACGGCCTTCTCGATGCCGCGCTTCAGGGCCATCGGGTTGGCGCCGGCGGCGACGTTGCGCAGACCCTCGCGAACCAGGGCCTGGGCGAGCACGGTGGCGGTGGTGGTGCCGTCACCCGCGACGTCGTCGGTCTTCTTGGCGACCTCCTTGACGAGCTCCGCACCGATCTTCTCGTACGGGTCCTCGAGCTCGATCTCCTTGGCGATGGAGACACCGTCGTTGGTGATCGTGGGGGCGCCCCACTTCTTCTCCAGCACGACGTTGCGACCCTTGGGGCCGAGCGTGACCTTCACTGCGTCGGCGAGCTGGTTCATGCCACGCTCAAGGCCGCGGCGAGCTTCCTCATCAAAGGCGATGATCTTGGCCATCAGAAGTGGTCCTCCGGGACACGGTCGACTGCTCGGACCAAGGGGTGCCCGCGACGGACGGCCCTGGTGCGCGGAGGTCCATTCCCCTGCCGCTCCCCGGGGGCCTCACCGACCCGGTCCGCTGTCACTCTCACACTGTGAGTGCTAACGCCAATGATTAGCACTCCGGGTGGTCGAGTGCAAGCCCAATCGGCGATCCGCGAGCCGACGCCGGGGTCCGCCGGGGAACGCCGACGGGCCCGCGCGACGCGTGTCGCACGGGCCCGTCGAGAAGCGAGTGGTCACCAGCCGAAGGGCCGCGCCGAGCTCCTGGAGCCGGAAGGGGTCAGACCGCCGCGCGGACCATGTCCGCCTGCGGGCCCTTCTGTCCCTGGGAGATCTCGAACTCGACCCGCTGGCCCTCCTCGAGGGTGCGGTAGCCGTCCATCTGGATCGCGCTGTAGTGGACGAAGACGTCCGCACCACCGTCGACCGCGATGAAGCCGTAGCCCTTCTCCGCGTTGAACCACTTGACGGTGCCCTGAGCCATTCCGAACTCCCCTAGTGCTGTGCTGGCCCTTCACGTGCCCGCAGGTCGCGGGCCCGGGTTGGTTGAAGGCCGGCCCGGGGAACCCCCCCTGGGCGCAGCCGTGCACGCCGCAACCCTCCGCACGGACCGCCGGGCGGCTTCCGGTGAGCGGGTGATTGCGTCGACCGCCGCTGAATGTATCCGGATCGACGCCCTCTGCAACAGGGCCAGCCGCCGGTAATTCCGCTCCGGCGTCAGGGGACAGGACGGGCCGAATCGGAATAATCTCGGCATTCCACGCGGGACATAGCGGACGAATTACTCAAACGTCCGCAGGAATTCTGACATCTGCCTGACATGTTTCACGCGCCGCTCCGCGCGGCCGGACACCCCCGGGCCGAGCACTGCGGGGGCCGAAAGGGAATCCCTGTTCCCAGCCGAGCCACACTCTACTCCGACTCCACCGGGAAATATTCCGGCCGGAATGCACGCGGTCGCCCGCGCATACGGGAAGCGGAATTCCGTACGCGCGGGCGACCGCGGGTTACCGGCGCCGGGCTCAGCAGCCGCCGGCGACCGCCGGGATGATCGAGATGCTGGCGCCGTCCCTGATCTCGGTCGCCAGGCCCTCGGCGAAGCGCACGTCGTCGTCGTTCACGTAGACGTTGACGAAGCGGCGCAGCTTGCCGGTGTCGTCCAGGATGCGGGCCGAGATGCCCGCGTGGTTCTTCTCCAGGTCGGCGACGACCTCGGCCAGGGTGGCACCCTCGGCGGTCACCTCGGCGGCACCGCCGGTGTAGGTGCGCAGGATGGTGGGGATGCGGACGTTGGCGCTCATGACTCTCCTTGCGGGGGCGGGGCCTATCGGGTGGTTCAGGCGGACACGAGGCCGGCGGCGCGGAACGAGTCCAGCGTCGGGCGGATGACGGCGGTCATCCCGGCGTCGGAGACGGCGTCCAGCGTCTTCAGGCCGTCGCCGGTGTTGATCGCGACGGTCTCCTTCGACGGGTCCAGTTGGCCGGTCTCGACCAGCTTCTTCAGCACGCCGACGGTCACCCCGCCCGCGGTCTCGGCGAAGATGCCCTCGGTCCGCGCCAGCAGCCGGATCGCCGCCACGACCTCGGCGTCCGTGACGTCCTCCACCGCGCCGCCGGTGCGGCGGGCGATGTCCAGCACGTACGGGCCGTCGGCCGGGTTGCCGATCGCCAGCGACTTGGCGATGGTGTCCGGCTTGACCGGCTTGATGACGTCCCGGCCGGCCTTGAACGCGGCCGACACCGGCGAGCAGCCCTCGGCCTGGGCGCCGAAGATCCGGTACGGCCGGTCCTCGACCAGCCCGAGCCTGACCAGCTCCTGGAGGCCCTTGTCGATCTTCGTCAGCTGCGAGCCCGAGGCGATCGGGATCACGATCTGCTCCGGCAGCCGCCAGCCGAGCTGCTCGCAGATCTCGTACGCCAGCGTCTTCGAGCCCTCGCCGTAGTACGGCCGCAGGTTCACGTTGACGAAGCCCCAGCCCTCGCCGGCCGGGTCGCCGATCAGCTCCGAGCAGAAGCGGTTCACGTCGTCGTAGTTGCCCTCGATGCCGACCAGCTCGCCGCCGTACACCCCGGCCATGACGACCTTGCCCTGCTCCAGGTCGTGCGGGATGAACACGCAGGACCGGAACCCCGCGCGGGCCGCCGCCGCTCCCACCGCGCCGGCCAGGTTGCCGGTGGAGGAGCAGGACAGCGTGGTGTAGCCGAACGCCCGGGCCGCCTCGATCGCGCAGGCGACCACCCGGTCCTTGAACGAGTGGGTCGGGTTCCCGGAGTCGTCCTTGACGTGCAGCCGGGCGGTGAACCCGAGCTCCCGGCCCAGGTTGTCCGCCTTCACCAGCGGGGTCCACCCGGGGTTCAGGTTCGGCTTGGACGCGACGTCGGCCGGCACCGGCAGCAGCGGCGCGTACCGCCAGATGGAGGCCGGACCGGCCTCGATCCGCCGGCGCAGCTCCTCGGCGCCCTCGCTGCCGAACTCGTAGGCGATCTCCAGCGGGCCGAAGCACTCCAGGCAGGCGAAGCTGGGGCCGAGCGGGAAGCGGGTACCGCACTCGCGACAGGACAGCGCGGCGGCCGGGCCGAGGTCGACGGAAACGGGTGTGGCGGTGTCGATAGCCATGATGGCGAGGCCTCTCTCCTCATCTTCCCCGTGGCGCGGTCGCGACACGGGCCGGAATTGGCACCTGTCCCGCCGGGGCCTGTCGTCGACAGCCGCGCGAGAAGGTTGCCGGGACGTCAACGGGCCGTTCCCTCAGTCCCTCTGGATGAGCTTGTGAAATTGTGGTGGTGCGCAACGGAGACCCCGGCGTGCAAAGGTCCGACCGCTGTACGAAGACTGTATCCGAAGGCGTCAACCCTGAACGGGACCGTCCGCCACGCGAGATGGCCCGTCCCACCGACCTCGCCGAGGAGACCTCCGTGCCCGCCGAACCGACCCCCGAGCTCCTCCCGCAGGCGGCGTCCTGGCTGCGCCGCCGCTCCTGGAGCGCGGCCGACCGGCCGGTGCGCACCCTCCTCGCCGCCAAGGAGCGCACCGGCCGCACGGTCAGCGTGGTCCTCCCCGCCCTGGACGAGGAGGCCACCGTCGGCGACATCGTCCGCACCGTCCGCCGCGAGCTGATGGACCGCCTCCCGCTCGTCGACGAACTCGTCGTCGTCGACTCCGGCTCCACCGACGCCACCGCCGCCGTCGCCGCCGGGGCCGGCGCCCGGGTGGAGCACCGCGACCTGATCCTCCCCCGGCTGCCCGCCGTGCCCGGCAAGGGCGAGGTGCTCTGGCGCTCGCTGCTCGTCACCCGCGGCGACATCGTCTGCTTCGTCGACGCCGACCTGCGCGAGTTCGACCCGGCCTTCGTCTCCGGGATCGTCGGCCCGCTGCTCACCGACGAGTCCATCCAACTGGTCAAGGCCATGTACGACCGCCCGCTGGAGTCCGACGGCGCCGTGCTGCCGGCCGGCGGCGGCCGGGTCACCGAACTCGTCGCCCGCCCCCTGCTCAACCTCCACTGGCCCGAGCTGGCCGGCTTCGTCCAGCCCCTCGGCGGCGAGTACGCGGCCCGCCGCTCACTGCTCGAACGGCTGCCCTTCCCCACCGGCTACGGCGTCGAGCTCGGCCTGCTGGTCGACGCCCTGGAACTGGTCGGCCTGGACGCCCTGGCCCAGGTGGACGTCGGGGTCCGGCACCACCGCCACCAGGACGGCCAGGCGCTCGGCCGGATGGCCGCCACCATCTACCGGACGGCCCTGGAGCGCCTCGACCGCACCCACCGGCTCAAGGCCTCCGCCGACCTCGTCCACCCCCACCTCACCCAGTTCACCCGCGACCCGCGGACCCGCGCCTTCACCGCCCACACCCACCCGGTGACCGCCCTCGAACGCCCCCCGATGCACACCGTCCCCGAATACGCGACCCGCCACTGAGAGGCCCGGACGGGGTTTGCCACCCCGGGCCCCCGGCAACATCCCAACCATGGGCGATCACACGACCAACCGTTCGAGCGCGACCGGCACCGCCCCCGTCCTGGTGGCATCCAACCGGGGACCGGTGTCCTTCAGCACCACCGCGGACGGCACGCTGACCATGCGGCGCGGGGGCGGCGGCCTGGTCTCCGGCCTGTCCGCCATCGAGGACCCGAACGCCGTCTGGGTCTGCGCCGCCCTCGGCGACGCCGACCGCAGAGCGGCCGCCGAGGCCCCGCACGGCCGCCTCGACCTGGCCGGCCACGAGGTCGGCGGCCAGGCCGTGCGCATGCTGGACATCGACCCGCAAACCTTCGCCCGCGCCTACAACGGCGTCGCCAACTCCACCCTCTGGTTCGTCCACCACCTGCTCTACGCGACGCCCACCGCCCCCTCCTTCGACGCGGACTTCCGCACCGAGTGGGCCGCCTACCGGGCCTACAACGAGGCCTTCGCCGAGGCCCTCGCCGCCGAGGCGGCCCCGGACGCCGCCGTCCTCGTCCAGGACTACCACCTCTCGCTGGCCCCGGCCCTGCTCCGCGAGGCCCGCCCCGACCTGCGGATCGGCCACTTCTCGCACACCCCCTGGGCCCCGCCCGAGTACTACCGGCTGCTGCCCGACGACGTCGCCGAGGCCGTCCTCACCGGCATCCTCGGCGCCGACCGGGCCGGCTTCCTCACCGAGCGCTGGGCCCGCGCCTTCGCCGACTGCTGCGCGTCCGTCCTCGGTGCGACCGTCGACCACGAGGCGCTCACCGTCACCCACCGCGGCCGCACCACCGCCCTCGGCGTCCACGCCCTCGGCGCCGACGCCGACTTCCTGCGCGAGCGCGCCCACCGCCCCGACGTCGACGAACGCCTCGCCGCCCTCCGCGCGGCCGTCGGCGACCGGCGCACCATCGTCCGGGTCGACCGCACCGAGCTGAGCAAGAACATCGTCCGCGGCCTCCAGGCCTACCGGCACCTGCTCCGCACCCGCCCCGAGTGGCACGACCGGGTGGTGCACATCGCCTTCGCCTACCCCTCCCGCACCGACCTCGCCGAGTACCGGAACTACACCGCCGCCGTCCAGGACCTGGCCGCCGCCATCAACGCCGAGTTCGCCACCGCCACCTGGCAGCCGCTGATCCTGCACGTCGACGACGACTTCCCGCGCTCCCTGGCCGCCTACCGCCTCGCCGACGTGGCGCTCGTCAACCCGATCCGGGACGGCATGAACCTGGTCGCCAAGGAGGTCCCGGTGGTCTCCGACCACGGCTGCGCCCTGGTCCTCTCCCGCGAGGCGGGCGCCCACGCGGAGCTCGCGGACGACGCCCTCAGCGTCAACCCGTACGACGTCATCGCCACCGCCGACGCGCTCCACGCCGGCCTGGCCATGAGCCGGGAGGAGCGCGCCGACCGCACCAAGCGCCTCGCCGCCGCGGCCACCGCCCTCCCCCCGCAGCAGTGGTTCCTGGACCAGCTCAACGCCCTGTGAGCTCGTCCCCGAGCGCCGTCAGCAGCTCCACCACGCCCTCCGGCCCGCCCACGACCAGGTCCGCCCGGTCGGCCAGCTCGCGCACCGGCGCGTCCCCCACCGCGCCGGCGCACACCAGCAGCCCGGCCAGCCCCTGCGCCCGCTGCTCCTCCACCGCCGCGAAGGCCGCCACGTCCCCCAGGTCGTCCCCCGCGTAGAGCACCGACCGCGCCCCGCGCTCCCGCAGGAACCCGGTCAGCGCCGCCCCCTTGTCCACCCCCGGCGGGCGCAGCTCCAGCACCAGCCGCCCGGGCTCCACCACGAGTCCGTGCGCGGCCGCCAGCTCCCCCACCGGCGCGCGCAGCAACTCCAGCACCCGCTCCGGTTCCGCCGTACGGCGGGTGTGCACCGCCACCGAGCGCCCCTTGTCCTCCACCCACGTCCCCTCGGGCGCCCCCACCCGCTCCAGCACCCCCGGCAACGCGGCCCGCGCCCCCGCCACCCCCGGGTGCACCTCCGGCGCCGAGACCACCCCGGCCTCCCAGCGCTCGGCCCCGTAGTGCCCCAGCACCACCAGCCCCGGCACCCCGGCGAAACCCCCGTACTCCGCCGCCACCCCCGCCGGCCGCCCCGTCACCACCACGGCCCGCACCACCGGCGCCAGCCGCCGCAACGCCCCCACCACCCCCGGATGCGCCCTCGCCCGCCCGGGATCCGCCACGATCGGCGCCAACGTCCCGTCGAAGTCCAACCCGATCACGGCATCCCCGGGCGCCGCCAGGATCGCCCGCAACCCGTCCCGCCCCGCCTCGGTACCCGGCACCACCATCTCGTCAAAACCCATACCGCCCCCCTACCCCGGAGCACCCCCATCACCCCTCCCCCAGCCCCGCTCCCACCCCACCCCTCCCCGCTCCCACCCCACCCCTCCCCGCTCCCACCCCACCCCTCCCCCCCTCCTCCCCCCTCCCCTCCCCTCCCCAGCCACGTTCCCGCCCCTCCCCCTCTGGCGAGAGGGACGCGCTGCGGAAGGGGGCGGCGCAGGGGGTGGGTGCGGAGAGGGGCGTGACGGGTGATTTTCAGACTGCCCACGCCACCGGGCGCCCCACCCACAGCACCGGCAGTCTGAAAATCATCCAGCCCCCGGAGCCCCCCCCCCCCCCCCCCCCCCCCCCCCCCCCCCCCCCCGCCCCCCCCACACCCCCCCCCCCCCCCCCCCCCCCCCCCCCCCCCCCCCCCCCCCGCCACCCACCCTCCCGAGAGCCCCCGTCAACGAGCCGCCCGCCGGGCCTCCCGCACCCGCCGCAACCGGTTCACCAGCACCGGCGCGTGCGCCAGCGCCTCCTCCCGGTCCAGCAGCCCGTTCAGCACCTGGTAGTACCGGGTGGAGGAGAGCCCCAGCTCCTCCCGGATCGCCCGCTCCTTGGCCCCCGCCGTACGCCACTGCCGCCCCTCCAGCGCCAGCACCGCCCGCTCCCGCTCGCTCAGCTCGCCCACCGGAAACACCTCCGTCCACCACTACGGAGTGTCATTCTCCCGCCCGACCCCGACACACACTGCTCGCCCCACCGCTCCCCGGCGCCGACTACCGTCACCCCCATGACCACGCCCAGCTTCGCCCTGCACGTCCCGACCGCCGACCTCGACCCCGACCCGCTCGACCCGGCCCGGATCGTCTCCGGCACCCCCGAGGTCACCGGCAGGGTGCTCTCCGACGACGGCCGCCACCTGCGCGGCCTCTGGCAGATCACCCCCGGCGTGGTCACCGACGTCGAGGCGGACGAGATGTTCGTGGTGCTCAGCGGCCGGGCCACCATCGAGATCGAGGGCGGCCCGACCCTGGAGGTCGGCCCCGGCGACTGCGCGGTGCTGCGCGAGGGCGACCGCACCACCTGGACGGTCCACGAGACCCTCCGCAAGGCGTACGCCATCACGCTCCCCTGACGGCCGGCCGGCCCGCACCGGGGCCGCCCGGGCCCCGGTGCCTACTTGCGGACCTTCGCCGCCTCCCGCACCGCCGCGTCCTGCAGCCCCCCGAGCACCTGCTTCGGGTCCCCCGTCACCGCCTGCCCGATCCCCGCCTTGATCCCGTTGCTGACCTCGCCCCAGGCCGGATCGCCGAACGGGTAGAAGCTCGCGTTGGTCAGCCCGACGGCGAACTGCTTGAGGTCCTCGTGCTTCGGGTCCGAGGACATCTGCGCGAACGCGTCCTGGGTGACCGGCAGCAGGTTGTACTGCTCGTCGAACTTCAGCTGGTTGTCCTTGCCGTACACGAAGGACAGGAACTTCTTGATCTCGTTCTTGTGCCCGTTGGCCTTGAACGCCATCATCCAGTCCGCGACCCCGAGGCTCCCGGTGCGCCCGATGCCGTCCTTCTTCGGGATCGGCGCCGTCCCGAACTCGATCTTCCCGGCGGTCGCCATCCGCAGCAGGGTCGGGTGCCCGTTCAGCATCGCGACCTTCCCGGCGGCGAAGTCCTGGAACACCGGGGTGCGGTTCATCCTGCCCGGGTCCGGGTACGTCAGCCCGGTGGCCACCAGGTTGTTCTTCAGCCAGCCGAAGGTCGCCTGGTTCTGGGCGCTGTCGATGGTGTAGTTGCCGACGTCGTCGGAGATGCTGCCGCCGCCGCTCAGCGTCCACAGCATCGACTCGGCCGGCGCCTCCTCCGGCCCCAGCGGCAGCCCGTACGGGGTCACCCCCGGCACCTTGGCCTTGATCTTCTCGGCGTCCTGCCGCAGCTCGTTCCAGGTGGCCGGCGGCTGGGCGATCCCGGCCTGGCGGAACATCGCCTTGTTGTAGAAGAGCACCCGGGACGAGGAGACGAACGGGATCCCGTACTGCGTCCCGAGCACCTGTCCGGCGTGGGCGAAGGTGTCCAGGAAGCGGGCCTGGGTCTCCACCGAGAGCACGTCGGAGGCCGGGTACAGCCGGTCCGCCGCGACCTGGTCCGCGAAGCCGCCGGTCTGGAGCAGGTCCGGCGACTTGCCGGCCGCGATCATGTCCTCGACCTTCTTGCCGATGTCGGTCCAGCTGTCCACCTCGACGCTGACCCTGATCCCGGGGTTGGCCGCCTCGAAGTCCCGGGCGACGGCGTCCCAGTAGTGCTGGGAGTTGGTCTCGGGGCTCTCCCCGTAGTCGGCCGCGACCAGCTTGAGGGTGACCGGTCCGTCGTCCTGCCCGCCGCAGGCACTGACCGCGGTGAGGACCAGTGCTCCGGCCAGCGCGCCGCCGAGCACACGGGTGGGAACGTGGACGCGCCTGTTCAACGCGGGTACCGCCTTCGGGGGGATGGAACGGAGGGTGAACAACGGCCGGAAGGGGGGAATCCGGCAGGGGACGCGCAACACTGCCAAACCCTCCGCCCACCGGTCCACACCACCGGCCCGGGCCGCCCCAGTAGTTACCGAAGTGCTCGGCGTCATTGCACAATGCGCAACAAAACCCCCGCGCACCCCGCCCCGCACCCGCTCCGCCCCCCGGCCCCGCACCCCGGCGCAAAGCCCCGCACACCCCCGCAGCTGCGACAAAGCTCACCCAGTATGGACCAGACCAATCCGACAACTGGACTAGACCTCTTAGACCCGACCAAGGGAAACTGTCCCCCGTGAAGCACGTCATCGCACTCGATGTAGGCGGCACCGGCATGAAGGCCGCGCTGCTCGCCCAGGACGGCTCCGTGCTGTTCGAGGCACGCCGACCGACCGGGCGGGAGCACGGCACGGACGCCGTCGTCGCCGCCATCCTCGACTTCGCCACCGACCTGGCGGACGAAGGCCGCAACCGCTTCGGCGTCGGCCCGCTCGCGGCCGGTGTGGCCGTCCCGGGCACGATCGACGAGAAGAACGGGATCGCGGTCTTCTCCGCCAACCTCGGCTGGCGCGAGCTTCCGCTGCGCCGGCTGCTCGGCGAGCGCCTGTCCGGGCCGGACGGCGGCGCGATGCCGGTGGCCCTCGGCCACGACGTGCGCTCCGGCGGCCTGGCCGAGGGCCGGCTCGGAGCCGGCCGCGGCGTCGACCGCTTCCTGTTCGTCGCCCTCGGCACCGGCATCGCCGGCGCGATCGGCATCGACGGCCGGATCGAGGCCGGCGCGCACGGCTACGGCGGCGAGATCGGCCACGTCGTGGTCCGCCCGGGCGGCCCGCAGTGCGGCTGCGGCGCCCGCGGCTGCCTGGAGACGCTGGCCTCCGCCTCCGCCGTCTCCCGCGCCTGGGCCGAGGCCAGCGGCGACCCCGACGCCGACGCGGCATCCTGCGCCGCCGCGGTGGACGCCGGGGACGACCGCGCCCTCGCGGTCTGGCAGCGGGCGGTCGACGCCCTGGCGGACGGCGTCGTGCTGGCCCAGAGCCTGCTCGACCCGTCCACCGTGATCGTCGGCGGCGGGCTGGCCGAGGCCGGCGACACGCTCTTCACCCCGCTGCGCGCGGCGGTCACCGGGCGACTGACCTTCCAGATGCCCCCGAAGGTCGTACCCGCCATGCTCAAAGACACCGCCGCGTCCCTCGGCGCGGGCCTGCTCGCCTGGGATCTGCTCTCGATGGAGGTGACCGCGTGACCACCGCGGACCGTGACCGTACTGTCCTGGCCGGAGCCCGGCTGGTCCTGCCCGGCGGCGTCGTCGAGGGCGACCGCCTCAGCGTCGAGGGCGAGCGCATCGCCGGCCTCGGCGGCGACACCGAGCCCGGCGACCTCGACCTGACCGGGTACACCGTCGTCCCCGGCTTCGTCGACCTGCACGTCCACGGCGGCGGCGGCGCCTCGTACGCCTCCGGCATCGCCGAGGAGGCGCTGCTGGCCGCCCGCACCCACCTGGAGCACGGCACCACCACCACGGTGGCCTCCACCGTCACCGGCGAGATCGACGAGGTCGCCCGCCAGGCGCACGTCCTCTCCGAACTCGTCGAGGACGGCGTCCTGGCCGGCATCCACTTCGAGGGCCCGTTCATCTCCCACAACCGCTGCGGCGCCCACCGCCCCGACCTGCTGCGCGACCCCGACCCGGCGCTGGTGCGCAAGCTGGTCGACGCCGCGCGCGGCCACGCCAGGATGGTCACCCTGGCGCCCGAGCTGCCCGGCGGGCTGGACTCGGTCCGGATGCTCGCCGACCTCGGCGTGATCGCCGCCGTCGGCCACACCGACTCCGACTACGCCACCACCCTGGAGGCGATCGAGGCCGGCGCCACCGTCGCCACCCACCTGTTCAACGCCATGCCCGGCATCGCCCACCGCGCCCCGGGGCCGATCGTGGCGCTGCTCGAGGACGAACGGGTCACCGTCGAGCTGATCAACGACGGCGTGCACCTGCACCCCTCCGTACTGGACCTCGCCTACGGCACCGCCGGCGCGAACCGGGTCGCCCTGATCACCGACGCGATGGGCGCGGCCGGCATGGGTGACGGCCTCTACCCGCTCGGCCCGCTCCAGGTCGAGGTCAGGGACGGCGTGGCCCGGCTGGTCGAGGGCGGCGCGATCGCCGGCTCCACCCTGACCCTGGACGTGGCGTTCAAGCGCTCGGTCACCGTCAACGGGCTGAGCCTGGAGCAGGCCGTCGAGTCGCTGTCCGCGACCCCGGCCCGGCTGCTCGGCCTGAGCGACTCGGTCGGCTCGCTGGAGGCCGGCAAGCTCGCCGACCTGGTCGTGGTCGACTCCGCGAGCTACGACCTGGCCGCCGTGATGCGCCGCGGCCGCTGGGTGCTCGGCGGCGACAAGTTCCCCGCCGTCACGTCCGCCTGAACGACGCCGACGGCCGCCCGTCCCCGCGCGGGGACGGGCGGCCGCGGTGCGTCCGGGGGCGGGCTCAGCCGCCGTAGGGCTCGACGGTGATCTGGTCGACCAGGACCGAGCCGGACGGCAGGCTGAGGGTCACCGAGTTCGAGCCGGCCTGGAACTGCGGCAGTATCCAGGTGTTGTACCAGGCCGACGCCTGGTCCTTGGGAGCCGGCCCGTAGACCTTGTAGGTCACGCCGCTCGGCCAGTCCTTGCCGTTCACCGCGGCGCCGCCCTTGAGCTCCGCGCCGGAGTAGTTGTAGTGCACGGACAGCTTGTACGTCCCGGCGGTGGCGATCTCGCCCGTCCAGGTCACCGAACCGCCCGGCTGGAGCGTCAGGTAGCTGCCGTCGGCGGACTTGGCGCCCTTGACGCTGTTGCCGGAGGGCGCGTTCTGCCCCTGGAGCTGGCCCGCGTCCACGGTGGTCGGGCCGGAGATGGCGCTCGCGCTCGCCGAGGCGGGGGCGGTCGGAGCGGTGCTGGCCGGCGCCGGGTTGCCGGTGACCGGCGGGGCGGCGGTGGTGGTGCCGCCCTTGGCGCCCCTGTCGCCGTCCGGATCCCCGGTGGACAGGGCTATGCCCGCCCCGATCGCTATCGCCGCGACCACGGCGACCGCACCGATCACCGCACCCTTGCTCCGGCCGCTGCTGCGCGGCTCCTCGCCCGGCTGCGGCCGGGAGTGCTCCGCGTAGCGCGTCTGCTGGGTGGGCGCGGCACCGTACTCGGGCTGCTGCACCGGCCCGGGCTGGCCGTACGGGGCCTGCGGCTGACCGCCCTGGTACCCCTGCGGCGGCATGCCCTGCTGGCCGTACGGCTGCTGCGGCTGCTGGGCCCGCCCCGGCGGGTAGTGCTGGCCGTACTGCGCGCGCCCGACCTCCATCGGGCGGCTGTACGGGGTGCGCGGGACGCCCTGCTGCGGCTCGGCCGACTGCCCGGTGGAACCGTCGGCCGGACGGTACAGGTAGCCGAACGGGTCGTCGTCCTGCGGGGCACCGCCCCCCTGGCCCTCGGGCGCTCCGTTGCTGCCGGCGCTCGTCACGGTGGTCTGCTCCCCCATCCGGTGCGCCGCCTGCGGCGGGCGGCGCAGATCATGGACGCTGTCGTACCGGGAACCCTACCTGTCGTATGTGACGGCGGGAAAAGAACCCTTGACAACCCGCGGGTAACCGGGGGCGGGCCGGATGCCCGCGGCCCCCCGGCGGGGCCGCTGGCTCAGCCCGCGCGCCGGTGCGAGCGCTCGCCGCGCGCCCCGCGCACCGCCCCGCCGCGGGCCCGCTTCTCGTCGTACATCCGCTCGTCCGCGGTCTGGAGCACCTCCTCGATGCTCATCCCGCAGCCCGCCCAGCCGACGCCGAGGCTCACCCCCACCCGCATCGCCCGTCCGTCGATCCGCATCGGCGGGATGATCGCGCCCCGCAGCCGGTGGGCGAGGTCCTTGGCCTCCTCGCGGCCGATCCCGTCGGCCAGCACCACGAACTCGTCGCCGCCGAGCCGGGCCACCGTGTCCCCGTCCCGGACCGCCTGGCTCAGCCGCCGGGCGACCTCGACCAGCACCGCGTCGCCCGCGTTGTGGCCGAACCGGTCGTTGATCGACTTGAAGCCGTCCAGGTCGCAGAAGAGCACCGCGAGCCCCTTGTCCACGGCCGCCGCGCCGCCGGAGCGGAACGGCGCCGACCAGGCCTCCCCGCCCGGCCCGTACTCGGCCGGGACGACCGCGTGCACGTGCTCCCCGTAGCCCGGGCCGAGCCCGCTCGGCGGGCCCTCGGGGCGCCCGTAGCCGTGCGCCGGCCCGGCGTACGGGTCGGCGCCCTCCAGCCCGTCGTACGCCGTGTGCGCGCTGTAGGAGTCCGCCGGGTACCCGTACGGCTGCGGGTAGGCCGCCTCGACGACCTGGCCGGCGGCGGCGCCGACCGGCTGCGGCTGGGCGCAGAGCCGGCGGGCCAGCCGGGCCTTGAGCTCGGCACCGTTCGGCAGTCCGGTGAGCGCGTCGTGGCTGGCCCGGTGGGCGAGCTGGAACTCGTGCCGCTTGCGGTCCTCGATGTCCTCGACGTGGGTGAGCAGGAAGCTCGGACCCTCGGCGGCGTCCGCGACGATCGAGTTGCGCAGACAGACCCACTGGTAGCCGCCGTCCCGGCGGGACAGCCGCAGCTCCGCGCGGCCGCTCTCGGCGCTGGTGCGCTCCAGCAGCGCCCGGTCCTCGGGGTGCACGAGGTCGGCGAAGCTCTGCTGGCGCAGCACCGCCCGGGGCCGGCCGAGCAGCCGGCAGAGCGCGTCGTTGACCCTGGTCAGCTGGCCGCGCCCGGCGCCGTGCAGCTCGGTGATCGCCATCCCGCTGGGCGCGTACTCGAAGGCCTGGCGGAAGCTCTCCTCGCTGGCCCGCAGCGCCTGCTGCTCCTTCTCCAGGCGGGCCAGCGCGCGCTGCATCTCGGCCCGCAGCCGGGCGTTGCCGATCGCGATGGAGGCCTGCAGCGAGAACATCTCCAGCGCCTCGCGGGTCCACGCCCCGGGCCGCTTGCCGCTGCGCGGGCGGTCCACCGAGAGGACGCCGAGGAGGTCGCCGCCGGCGCTGTACATCGGGGCGAGCAGCCCGTCGGCGGGGTGCCAGTCGTTGGCGTACACGGGCAGCGGGCCGTCCCCGATCCAGCGCGGGATGTCGCTGGCGACGGCCCAGCCGCGGTCGTACGGCAGGAAGCGCAGGGTGCCCCAGTGGTCGCTGACGCCCAGCAGCCGCTCCCAGGACTCCCGGGAGCCGACCTGGCCGAGCAGCACGGAGGGGCCGCCCATCGGGCTCTCCTCCAGCTCCCAGACGGCCGCCACCACGAGGTCGCCGTCCGGCCGGACCAGGCTGACCGCCGCGGCGTCGAAGCCGAGCCCGTGCACCGCGCCCTCGACGACGGCCTGGAGCGTGCCGGCGAGGCTGCGGGCAGCGTTGAGGTCCGCCACGACCCGGTGCAAGGTGCGGAGGGTCGCGAGACGGACGTACGGCTCCGACTCGGCTTCCATGCGGGGGCTCCCCGGCTGCTTCGGATAGTTCGTGATTGGTTATCGTCCGATTGCCAGAAGAACTGAATCACAGGGAGCACAGCGCTCGGCACGCTCGGTCAGCAATAGGCCATCACTTGTGACTTAAATCACACGACACTAATGCGCCCTTAATCAGTTCATCTGTCCCATAGCAGGACATACCGCGCTATCGGCACATTTCTCGTGGTCGACCGCATTGGCCGCGGGCTGAAGCCGAGTGCGCCCGCCGGTCCGGCTGCTTCACTCCTGGGGGTGAGTTCGGCCACCGGGCGCAACCCTTCGGCCGGACCGCGGGTCCTACGACCAAGGCCCGATGCCGTTCCCCCCGGGTGACGACTACCGTGCGGTACGTGCACCCGTCCCCGCAGCCCGAAGCTGCCTCCCACGCCACGCCCGACGAGTTCCGGGCCGCCCTCTCCCAGCTCGCCGCCGGCGTGAGCCTGGTGACCGTCCACGACCCGGACGACGGCGAGGACGTCGGCATGACCGCCACGTCCTTCCTCTCGGTGTCGCTGGAACCGCCGCTGGTGCTGATCTCGGTCCGCGAGGACTCCCGGATGGACGAGGTGCTCTCCCGCACGGACACCTGGGCGGTCTCGGTGCTCACCGAGGGGCAGAAGACGCTCGGCTCCCGGTTCGCCATGAAGGGCCGGCTCAGCGACCGGCTGCTGTTCGCGGACACCCCGCACCGCCGCGGCCCGCACACCGGCGCCCCGCTCGTGGAGGGCGCGCTGGCCACCGTCGAGTGCCGCACCGAGCAGCGGATACCCGCCGGCGACCACACCCTGCTGCTCGGCCGCGTCCTGGAGGCCGCGGTTCCCGACCCGGGCGGCCGGCCGCTGCTCTACTTCCGCGGCGGCTACCGCGCCCTGGGCTAGGGCCGGTCCGACAGTTCCCGCCGGGTGCGCGACGCGAACTGCCAGACACACCCGGGGCCGTCTACTCGCCGCCGCGCGGCGCCCGGCGGCCCTGCTTCAGCTCGGAGCGGTGCCGCTTGTTCTCCAGCCGCCGCTGGACCATCCCGCGGCTCGGCCTGGTCGCCCGCCGGGCCTTCGGCGGCGGGGCGCACGCCTCGGTCAGCAGCGCCGCCAACCGGGCCGCGGCCGCCTCGCGGTTGCGCCACTGCGAGCGGAACTCGGAGGCCTGGACCACCAGCACCCGGCCGTCCACCAGCCGGCCGGCCAGCCGCTCCAGCGCGCGCTCGCGCCACACCTCGGGCAGCGCCCTGGTCGAGGCCAGGTCGAAGCGCAGCTCGGCCTTGGAGTCGGAGGTGTTCACGTGCTGGCCGCCGGGGCCGGAGGAACGCGAGAAGCGCCAGACGAGCTCGGCGTCGGGGACGACCACCGACCCCCGTACGCGGATGGGCTCGGACATGCGTCCATCATCCCGCGCCCGCCCCGCCCGGTCACCCGGTTATCGGTACGCCCCGGGGTTTCCGCACCCGGTTACCCCCGCGCGCCCCGAGCCCCGACAATGGCCTGTGTGATCGAGCTCGGCTACTCCCTCTCCAACCGCTTCCCCGACCCCCCGCAGACGGACTACCGCACCGCGTCCGTGCACGCCCTGCGGTACGACCTGTTCTGCGGCGACGTCTACCTGGACGGCGAGGGCTCGGAACTGTCCACCGCCTGGGGCTGGGTGCCGGTGCTCGACTTCGCCTGGGCCCTGTGCGACATCGCCGAGCTGCTGGACCGCGACCCGGACGGCGGCCGGGCCGCCCGGGTGCAGACCGCCGACCTCGACTTCACCCAGAACACCGAGCTGCTGCGCTTCGCCCGCCGGTTCAACTGGGTCGAGGTCACCGCCACCTGGCTGCCGGACGAGCCGCCGGTGGTCGTCCGCCACGGCGAGCTGCGGCGCGAGGCCCGGGACTTCCTCCAGGACACCCTGGCCGACCTCTTCGACATGCACCCCGACCTGGCCGACAACCCGAACATCTGGACACTGCAGGGCCGGTTCCCGCGGACCTGACACCGGCTTTGCCCGAGCTTTGCCCTCCGATGGCGGGCCGCGAAGAATTCACGGCAGCCGTGGAACCAAGCCCCCGGACAATCGCGTTGTCCCGGGAAATAGCGAACGAAACGAACGAAGGGACTGCACCGTCATGCCTGTGAGCCTCTCCAAGGGTGGCAACGTCTCGCTGACCAAGGAGGCCCCCGGCCTGTCCGCGGTCACCATCGGCCTGGGCTGGGACGTCCGCACCACGACCGGGACCGAGTTCGACCTCGACGCCAGCGCGATCGTCCTGAACGCGAGCGGCAAGGTGCTGTCCAACGCCCACTTCGTCTTCTTCAACAACACCAGCACGCCGGACAACAGCGTCGTGCACACCGGTGACAACCGCTCCGGCGAGGGCGAGGGCGACGACGAGTCGATCAACGTCAACCTGTCCGCCCTGCCGGCCGAGGCCGCGAGGATCTCCTTCCCGGTCACCATCTACGACGGCACCGCCCGCGGCCAGAACTTCGGCCAGGTCCGCAACGCCTACATCCGCGTCGTGAACGCGGCCGGCGGCGCCGAGATCGCCCGCTACGACCTCTCCGAGGACGCCGCCACCGAGACGGCGATGATCTTCGGCGAGCTCTACCGCAACGGCACCGAGTGGAAGTTCCGCGCCGTCGGCCAGGGCTACGCCTCCGGCCTGGCCGGCATCGCCCAGGACTTCGGCGTCCAGATCTGACGCACCCGCGGACGAGGCCGCGGCGCGGGAAGTCGGTCCGACCGACCTCCCGCGCCGCGGTCCTTCCGTCTCCGGGCCGGCCTCAGCGCGAGGCGCGCAGCTGCGGCAGCTGGATCAGCTCGGTCTCGTCCTCCGGCGTCAGGTCCACCACCGCCGGCCCGTCCTGCTCCGGCTGTTCGACCGACTCCGCCGCGCGGGCCTCGGCCTCGGCCTTCGCGGCCACCGCCTCGTCCCCCACCACGTCCGCCAGGTCGGCCCGCTCGCCCAGTTCGGCGACGCTGCCCACCGCCGGAGCCGGGGCCGCCGGGCGCGCCGGGGCGCCCGCACCGCGGCCGAAGAAGCTGAAGCCCTGCCCGCGCGCCTGCCCGGGCTGCGCCGGGCGCGGCCGCTGCCGCTCCACCGGAGCCGGCGCCGCGGCGGGCACGGGCTGCGCGCCGCCGAGCTGACCGACCGTCGCGGTCAGCGCCGGACGCACCGGCGCCGCCGGAGCCGCCGCAGCCCGTCCGGGCGTGGGCACCGAGGGAGCCACCGGGGCCGGCACCGCCACCGGCGCGGGCGTGCCCGCCCGCGGCTGTGCGGCGGCCCCCCGCAGGGCCAGCTGCGCGCCCGCCGTCCGAGCGCGCTGCGCCTCCTCCTCCGCCGCGCGGCGCTCCAGCACCCGCAGGGCGGCCGCCGCCCGCACGTACGCGGCCGGACTGGCCGGGTGCTTCGGACGGCTCGCGGCGAGCGCCCGCTGGGCCGCCTCGGCCTCCTTGAGCGCCTGCTCGGCCACCGCCACGGCCCGCTCGCGCAGTAGCCGGGCGATCTCGGTCTCGGCCTTCGCCAGCCGCGACTTCTCCGCCGTCAGGCGCCGCCCGAAGCGGGTGGCCCGCTCCTCGGCGACCTCCGCCGCGTACTCGGCCTCGGCCAGCTGCTCCTCGAAGCGCTCCTCGGCGCGCAGCCGCTGCGCCGCGGACATCTCGGCGGCCGCCCGGGCCGCCTTGTCCCGCTGGCGCAGCAGCAGCGCGAAACCGAGCGTCGCGATCACGGCCGCGACGCCCACCGAGCGCACCAGGACGGTGTCCTGACTGAAAAGCAGCGCGGCCAGTGCGGCGACCAGCAGCACGCCGGCGGCGGTGGGGGGAAAGGCCCGGCCGAGGACGGAGGAATGACGGTGGCGTCCGCGAGACATGCCCAAGAAACTAGCGTGCGAATTGGAGGCCTGTCAGCCCAGGGTCCCCTTCCGCCCTTGACAGGGGGTGGTTTTTACCGCACGTGCCCGGAACCTCACCCAAGATCACCAAGAAGGCCCTGGTCAGCGCGGTGGCGGCGCGGACGGCCGCTCAGCGGTGCGATGCCGCCGGGCCGCCCGGGTCGTCGTGGTTCTCCGGCAGCCTGCACACGTGCTGGATCCAGAGCGCCGCCGCGATCACCGCGGCCCCCGCCAGCACCGACAGCCCGGCCGTCACGGCCTGGTCCTTGCGGGCCGCCACGTCCAGCTCGCCCAGCAGGTAGATCCCGGCCCCCGCGTAGACGCCGGTGACCACCGCCGAGACCAGCGCGCTGGCCTGCCCCAGCACCACCGCCCGGGCCGCCAGCAGCGGGTCGACGCCCTTCGCCCCGGGCTGCCGCTCGCGCACCGCCTTCAGCCGGGCCCGCAGCGACAGCGCGGTCGCCAGCAGGATCACCGCCACCGCGGCCAGCACCACCGGCGCCGCGGCCGGTACGGCGGGCAGCGTGTCCACGGAGGCCCACAGCTTGGAGCCGGCCCAGGACAGCGCCGTCGTGGCGGCGGTGATGCCGATCAGCAGACGGAGGCGAAGCAGCTTCACTCGGAGGAGGTCCTTCCCGGGTTCCGGAACCGGCCGCCTGCCCCGGCAACCCGGCGCGGCGACGCCAGGCCACCGTACCGGGCCCGGCCGGGCCCCCGCGCGAACGGCGGACACCTACTCGTACGGCCGGGCCCCCGGCCGAGTTCCCCGGGCAACGGCCCCGGTCGCCGGCCCGGGGGCGGCCGTCCGGGCCTACTCCGGAAGCGTCAGCCGGATGTCCTCGCGGCGCTTCACGCCCTGCGCGTCCGGACCGCCCAGCGCGGCCAGCAGCGCGTCCACCCGCCCGTGCCCGGGCAGCTCGGCCTCCGGCTGGGCGTCCAGCCAGGGAGCGAGCACGAAGGCCCGCTCGTGCGAGCGCGGGTGCGGCAGCAGCAGCTGCGGGTCGTCGCTCAGCACGCCCTCGTAGGACAGGAGGTCGACGTCCAGGGTGCGCGGGCCCCAGTGGACGGTCCGCACCCGCCCGAAGGCGTCCTCGATGGCGTTGCCGCGCTCCAGCAGGTCCCGCGGGGGCAGCGAGGTGCGCAGCACCACGACCGCGTTGTAGTAGTTCGGCTGCTCCTCGGGGCCGCCGACGGCCTCGGTCTCGTACACCGCGGAGACGGCCTTGATCCTCAGCCCCGGGGTGTCGGCGAGCGCGTCGACGGCGCCCTGGAGGGTGTCCAGCCGGTTGCCCAGGTTGCTGCCGAGCGCGATCACCGCGCAGCGCTGGCTGTGCAGCGTGGTGTCGACGGAGTCCACCCGGCTCTCCAGGTCGAAGGTGCTCGGCGAGGCGGTCGGGTCGCTGGTGCTCATCGGAAAACGTCCTCTACATCGGATACCGGGTGCGCGGTGGGGGTCATGCGCGGCCCCGGTGGATGGTCACGGTCACGTCGTCGAACGGCACGGTGATCGGGGCGTCCGGCTTGTGCACGGTGACCTCGACCTCCTCGACCGCTTCGTGCTTGAGGCACTGGTCGGCGATGCGCTGGGCCAGCGTCTCGATCAGGTCCACCGGCTCCCCGGCGATGATCGCGGTGACCTCCTCCGCCACCAGGCCGTAGTGCGCGGTGCGGGTGAGGTCGTCTCCGGCCGCGGCGGGGCGGGTGTCCAGGTAGAGCACGAGGTCGACCACGAAGGTCTGCCCCTCGACGCGCTCGCGCTCGAAGACGCCGTGGTGGCCCCGGGCTCGCAGCCCCCGCAGGGTGACGCGGTCCAGCAAACGAATCACTGCTCCCAGTCGGACGGGCCCCACCCGGGGAAAAGGCATGGACGGGCAGGGCGAAGGCGGGCAGCACGCCCGCCACTCCGTTTCGAATCTACCCGTGAGCACGGACAACGCCTGACCGTCCTACCCGGCACGAACCGACGCCACGCGCACCGGTACGGCGATTGACGTGAACGTTGGGTGACCACTCGGAAATTCCCGGCGACTTCCGGGTGCGGTATTTCCGCGACCGCCGGAATCAGCTCTCCTCGTCGTCGTCGCCGCTGGTCAGGACGGGTGAACCGTGGTGGGACCAGAGCTTCCACCCGTCCGGGGTGCGACGGAACAGGTTCGTCGACACGACCTTTCCGCCGACCAGCGGCCCGAGTTCCCCCTCCTCCTCCGACTCGCCGCCGGAGAGGATGTTCTCGGTGCACGTGACAAGGGCCACATCGCCGTGCACCTCGGCCTCGACATCGGTCAGGAAGAACTGGATGTACTCCGTGTTCATCATGATCAGCATGTACGAGCGGGTCACCTGGGCCCGGCCGCGGAGCACCGGCCAGCCCGGGTGCACGCACACCACGCCGCCCTTGTCGTCGGCGTCCGCCGCGCCCAGCCAGGCGTTCTCGACCGCCTCCAGGTCCCCCCGCTCCAGCGCCTCGTAGAGCCCCCGGTTCGCCGCCAGCACGGCCTCCAGATCCGCCTCGCGGGCCCTTCCGGCCGTACCGCCGCTCAACCTGCCGTCACCCGTCACAGACCCTCCCTCACACCGACCGCTCCGCGTGCTGCCAGGCCGCGACGACCCGGACGGCATCCGCCGTGCCGGACACGTCGTGCACCCGCACCGCCCAGGCCCCGGCCCGTGCGGACAGCACCGACACCGCGGCCGTCGCGTCGTCGCGTTCCCGGGCCGGGCGCAGTTCCCCGGTTGCCGGGTCGGCGAGCAGCGTACCCAGGAACCGCTTGCGCGAAGCCGCCACGAGCACGGGACGGCCGAGCGCGGTGAGCGCGTCCAGCCGGCCCAGCAGCGCCCAGTTGTGCTCGGAGGTCTTGGCGAAGCCGAGCCCCGGGTCGAGGATCAGCTGGTCCTCCTTGGCCCCGGCCGCCAGCAGCGCGTCCACCCGCGCGGTCAGCTCGGCCACCACGTCCCGCACGACGTCGCCGTAGACGGCCAGCCGGTCCATGTCGGCGGACTGCCCGCGCCAGTGCATCACCACGAAGGGCGCGCCGGTCTCGGCGACCACCCGGGCCATCGCCGGGTCGGCGAGCCCGCCGGAGACGTCGTTGACGATCACGGCGCCGGCCTCCACCGCCCGCTCGGCGACCGAGGCGCGCATGGTGTCCACGGAGACCAGCACCCCGGCGTCGGCGAGCTCGCGCACCACCGGGATCACCCGGCGCAGCTCCTCCTCCTCGGGCACCCGCCGCGAGCCCGGCCGGGTGGACTCGCCGCCGACGTCCACCAGGTCCGCGCCGCGCGCCCGCAGCGCCAGGCCGTGCGCGATCGCCTTCGCGGGGTCGTGCCACATCCCGCCGTCCGAGAAGGAGTCGGGAGTGACGTTGACCACGCCCATCACGGCGCAGCGCTCCAGTCGCGGCAGGCCGGCCGGCAGGGAGAAGGAGGGCGAATCGTTCATGCCTCCCATTATCGAACGGGGCCCCCGCCGGGGGTTCCCGGCGGGGGCCCCGGTGCGGGCCGACGGGCCTCAGGCGGCCTCGGTGACCTCCCGGGTCGACGGGGCCGGCATCAGCCCCTCGCGCTGGCGCCGCCGGCCGAAGCGCGGCATGCCGAGCGTGATGAAGGCCTCCGCCTGCATCGCGGCGAAGCCGATCCGCGGCAGGTCCCGGGTGCTCGGGAAGACCAGGAAGCGCGGCTCCCACTCGGGCTGGAACTTCGCGTTGAACTTGTACAGCGACTCGATCTGGAACCAGCGCGACAGGAACACCAGCAGCCCGCGCCACGCCCGCAGCACCGGGCCGGCGCCGATCCGCTCGCCGCGGGCCAGCGCCGAGCGGAACATCGCGAAGTTCAGCGACACCCGGCGCACGCCCATCGCGGGCACCGCCTGGAGCGCGGCGACGATCAGCAGCTCGTTCAGGCCGGGGTCGGCGGCGCGGTCGCGGCGCATCAGCTCCAGCGAGATGCCGTCCGGCCCCCAGGGCACGAAGTGCAGCACGGCCTTCAGGTCGTCGCCCTCCTCGCCCTCCTCGGGGGCCTTGTGGGCGGTGACGACCACGCACTCGTCGTCCAGCGGGTCGCCGAAGCGGCCGAGGGCCATCGAGAAGCCGCGCTCGGTGTCGGTGCCGCGCCAGCGGGCGGCGGCGTCCGCGATCCGGTACTTCTCCTCCACGGTGAGCTCGCGGACCCGGCGCACCCGGCACGAGTAGCCGTTGCGCTCGATCCGCTTGACCATCTGGCGCACGTTGCGCATGGCCCGGCCGGAGAGCGAGAAGGTCGCGGTGTCCACGATCGCCTCGTCGCCGAGCTCCAGCGCGTCCAGCCCGGCCTCACGGGTCCAGACCTCGCCGCCGACCTCGCTGCACCCCATCACGGCCGGCACCCAGGCGTGCTCGCGGGCCTCGGCCATGAACACCTTGATCGCGCCCGGCCAGGCCTCGACGTCGCCGACCGGGTCGCCGGAGGCGAGCATCACGCCGGAGACCACCCGGTAGGAGATCGCGGCCTTGCCGGTGGGCGAGAACAGCACGCTCTTGTCGCGGCGCAGCGCGAAGTAGCCGAGCGAGTCGCGCTCGCCGTGCCGCTTGAGCAGCTCGCGGACCTTCTCCTCGTCCTCGGTGGTCAGCTCGGGCTTCGGCCTGCCCGGACGCAGCGCCAGGTAGGCGGTGGTGAAGGCGGTCAGCAGGCCGAGCCCGCCGAGCAGGTAGGCGACCAGGTCGGACATCCGCTCGTTGCTGTACCGGACGGGGCCCTCGAAGCCGAACAGTCCGTACCCGACGTGCTGCAGCCGCTCGGTCAGGCCCGGGTGGCCGATCTCGTACCTGGTCCGGGTGCTCACGATCAGCAGGCCGAGCAGCACGCTGAGGGCGCCCATGACGACCAGGTTGGCCACCGCCCGCCAGCGGGTGCGCGGGTCGGCCTTGGCGTAGAACTCGCGCTGGTGGACCAGCATCACGGCGAGGAGCACCAGCGAGACCACCGCCGGGCCGATCTGGTGCCAGCGCACGATGTGCAGCCCGGCGCTGAGCGGCAGCAGCACGCACACCGCCCGCCAGGCCCGCCGCTTGCGCCGGCGCAGCGCGTGCGCCAGCGGCACCAGCAGGATGCCGACCATCAGCGCGCCGACCGCCGCCAGGCTGGTGGTGCCGCCCGGCAGCTGCCCCGCGAAGGTGTGCACCTTCGTGTGCCGGAGCTTGGGGAACACCGCGCTGGCTATGTCCACGAGTCCGATCAGCAGGCAGGCGTAGCCGACCGCTCCGGGGAGCCAGGCCCTCGGGACGGCGGACGCCTGGGTGCGCAGCGTCTGCAGGCCGCGGCGACGGCGCGACGGCTGCTCGGGGCTCGGCTCAACGGACACGGGAACGCTCATGGAAGCTCAGCGTAGAGGCTGCGGTGCGGTGTCCCGTCACTCCGGGGGAGGACGAGTGATGGACCTTCATGCCTATTCCTTCATCAGGCAATGCGCATACCAAGGACCCGGAAACGATCGGTAAACCGGGGCCGGGGCGGCGCTGCGGGTTGAGCCGGCGGTGGGAGCCGGGGGCCCGCCGCAGCGTGGCGCGACGGAACCCTCCGGGACGCGTTACGTACGGTGGACGCCGCATTCTAGGGCGCCGGTTGCCTGCGGTTCGCCCCACCCCGCGCCGGCCGCCCCGGCATCCGGACGGCCTAGCCACGGTGGCCCGGCCTGACGGAGCGCCAGACGATGAAGCCTGCACCGACAGCGTCCCACCGGAAGGCCGACGGCATGGAACTGACCAGCGACGCGCTGGTGAACTCACTGCTCGCACTCGGCGTCGCGGCGATCGTCACGACCCTGTGGATCTGGCCGCGGCTGGCGCCGCAGCGCCCGCTGCCGGTGCTCGGCCGGATCGGCCTGCTGACGGTCGTTCAGGCCTCCGTCCTCGCCGTGCTCGCGCTGTCGGTGAACAACTCCTTCGGGTTCTACACCTCCTGGGCCGACCTGCTCAGCCCGGGCGGTGCCAAGCTCGCGCTGACCAGCAACGAGAACCACAAGGGCGGCACCCCGGTCGCCGACGCCCTGGTCCAGCCCACCACCGAGGGCGGCCTGGAGACCATCACCAACCTGCCGAAGGGCCCGCCCGAGGAGGTCGGCCGGGTCGAGTCGGTCCGGGTGAGCGGCAAGGAGACCGGCTTCTCCGACCAGATGTTCGTCTACCTGCCGCCCGCGTACTTCGACCCGAAGCTCGCCCTGGTCCGCTTCCCCGTCCTGCTGGCCATCGCCGGCTACCCGGGCACCACCCTGAACCTGCTGCACGAGCTGCCCCTCGCCCAGACCGCGATCGAGCTGATGCGCACCGGCAAGATGCCGCCGACCGTCCTGGTGATGGCCCGTCCCGCGGTCGTGCCGTCCCGGGACACCGAGTGCGTGGACGTCCCCGGCGGGCCGCGCACCGAGACCTGGTTCGTCAAGGACGTCCCCGAGGCCGTCCGCAGCAGCTACCGGGTCGGCCGCACGGCCGGCTCCTGGGGCACCCTCGGCTACTCCACCGGCGGCAGCTGCGCGCTGCGCCTGGCGATGCGCTTCCCGAACGTCTACGGCAACGCGGCGAGCCTGCACGGCGACTTCACGGTGCGCCAGGACAACTACACCGGCGGCGACCTCTTCAACGGCGACAAGGCGCTGACCCAGCAGCACGACCTCGGCTGGCGGCTGCAGAACCTGCCCGTCCCCGAGCTCAACCTGCTGGCGGTCTCCACCCGCACGGAGGGGGACTACCCGCAGACCGTCCAGTTCGTCGAGCAGGCCACCCGGGCCGCGGCCGCCAACCCGCAGTTCACGGTCGACTCGCTGTACCTGGACGACGGCGGCCACAACTTCGACAGCTGGACCAGGGAGCTGCCGGCCACCCTCGAATGGCTCGGCGCGCACCTCGGCTAGGACGGTGCCCCGGCTAGGGCGTGTGAGTGACTACCCGCCGGTCGGGCCGGACGGCCGGCGCTCCGGGGGAACGTATCGCGACCGCCCGTCGGCCCCCGCCGGGCGCCGCCCCGGACCCGTGCAGGAGGCACCGTGCTGAGCACCCGCTCGCTCTTCGACGAGATCTACCGGAACGACCAGGCGTACCAGCTGTTCTGCAGCATCGCGGCCGGCGGCGAGGACCAGGGCGGCTGGGAGAACGAGCGGATCTCCGCACTCGTCCGGGACCCGGTCCTCGCTCCGAAGGTCGCCCGGCACGGCGCCGACGAGCGCAAGCACGGCCGGATCTTCACCCAGCTGCTGAACAAGCGCGGCCTGCCCAAGGTGCCGGTGCCGGACGAGGCCGACTACTGCATGCTGCTGGAGCGCCAGGGCGTGGGCCTCTCGCACGAACGGCTGAACGGCGACCACCCGCTGACCGAGCGCGAGATCATCACCTACCTCGCGCACAGCAGGGTCACCGAGCAGCGCGCCGCCGAGCAGATGCGCCAGCTGGTCGCGGTCTACGGGGACAACCCCGACCTCGGCCGGGCGATGCGGATGATCTCCGCCGACGAGGACGACCACCTCGCCTACTGCCACGAGGAGCTGCTGCGGATGGTCGCCGCGGGCCACGGCCCGTACGTCCGGCACGCCCTGGAGACCAGCGCCCGCGGCGAGATCCGCACCCACCGGGACGTCGGCCTCGCCGTCACCGCCCGGATGGCCCGGATCCTGCGCTGGCCGCGCTGGCAGCTGGCCCTGGTCACCCTCGGGGTGCACGCGCTCTACCTGTACGACCGCGCCTACGGCTGGCGCCGGATGGTCACGCTGCGGATGCCCGAGCGCCGCAACGCGCTGGGCACCCCGGCCCCGCCGCACGCGGAGCGCGAGGTGCTCTGAACGCCGCCCCGCGGGCCGGCGCCGCTACCGGCCGATGATGAGGCTCATCGCCTCGGCCCGGGTGGCCGGGTCGCGCAGCTGGCCGCGTACGCAGGAGGTGATGGTCTTGGCGCCGGGCTTGCGGATGCCGCGCATCGACATGCACATGTGCTCGCACTCGACCACGACGATCGCCCCGCGCGGCTCCAGGATCCGCATCAGCGCGTCGGCCACCTGGCTGGTCAGCCGCTCCTGCACCTGGGGGCGGCGGGCGTAGACGTCGACCAGCCGGGCGAGCTTGGACAGCCCGGTGATCTTGCCGGAGGTGGACGGGATGTACCCGACGTGCGCAACGCCGCGGAACGGCACCAGGTGGTGCTCGCAGACCGAGGTCAGCTCGATGTCCTTGACCAGGACCATCTCGTCGTGGCCGAGGTCGAAGGTGGTGGTGAGGACGTCCTCGGGCTCCTGCCACAGGCCCGCGAATATCTCCTTGTAGGCGCGCGCCACCCGGGCCGGGGTCTCCAGCAGGCCCTCGCGGTCCGGATCCTCCCCGACGGCGAGCAGCAACTCGCGGATGGCGTTCTCGGCCCGCTTCTGGTCGAAGGCCCCGACGGCGGGCGGACCGTCGAGCGTCACCGGGTCGATCATGCGGGCCTCGCTTACGTGTGGGAAGACTGGCTGAACAGCACGGATGCCGCGCCTCCAGGGTACAAACCCTGGTGACGCGGCATCCATTCCCCTCGGAGTCGGGGTCAGCCCTCGGTCGGCGGCTCGGAGGTCGGCAGCGGCGGGAGCTTCACGACGTCCACCGGGGCGCCCTCGGCGGGGACGGCGCCGTTGGTGAGCGCCAGCTCCTTCGGGGACTGCACCGGCGGCCGGGTGGACGGCGTGCGGCGGGCGGAGCCCGTCCAGGCCGGCCGGGCCGGGCGCTTGACGATCGGGGCGAAGATCTCGGCGATCTGCTCCTTGTTCAGGGTCTCCTTCTCCAGGAGCTCCAGGACGAGGTTGTCGAGCACGTCGCGGTTCTCGACCAGGATCTCCCAGGCCTCGTTGTGCGCCGTGTCGATGAGCTTCTTGACCTCTTCGTCGACCAGCCCGGCGACCTCTTCCGAGTAGTCGCGCTGGTGGCCCATCTCGCGGCCCAGGAACGGCTCCGAGCTGTCGGAACCGAACTTGATCGCGCCGAGGCGCTCGGTCATGCCGTACTGGGTGACCATCGCCCGGGCCGTCGCGGTGGCCTTCTCGATGTCGTTCGAGGCGCCGGTGGTCGGGTCGTGGAAGACCAGCTCCTCCGCCGCGCGCCCGCCCATCATGTAGGCGAGCTGGTCGAGCATCTCGTTGCGGGTGGTGGAGTACTTGTCCTCGTCCGGCAGCACCATGGTGTAGCCCAGGGCCCGGCCGCGGGACAGGATGGTGATCTTGTGCACCGGGTCCGCGTTCGGGGAGGCCGCCGCGACCAGGGCGTGGCCGCCCTCGTGGTACGCGGTGATCTTCTTCTCCTTGTCGGACATGATCCGCGTGCGCTTCTGCGGACCGGCCACGACGCGGTCGATCGCCTCGTCCAGGATGGCGTTGTCGATCAGCTTCTTGTCCGAGCGGGCGGTCAGCAGGGCCGCCTCGTTGAGGACGTTCGACAGGTCGGCGCCGGTGAAGCCGGGGGTGCGCTTGGCGACGGCCGACAGGTCGACGTCGGGCGCGATCGGCTTGCCCTTCTGGTGCACCTTGAGGATGTCCAGCCGGCCCTGGAGGTCGGGGCGCTCCACCGCGATCTGGCGGTCGAAGCGGCCCGGGCGCAGCAGCGCCGGGTCCAGGATGTCGGGGCGGTTGGTCGCGGCGATCAGGATCACGCCGCCCTTGACGTCGAAGCCGTCCATCTCGACCAGCAGCTGGTTGAGGGTCTGCTCGCGCTCGTCGTGGCCGCCGCCGAGGCCCGCGCCGCGGTGCCGGCCGACGGCGTCGATCTCGTCGACGAAGACGATCGCCGGGGCGTTCGCCTTGGCCTGCTCGAAGAGGTCGCGGACGCGGCTGGCGCCGACACCGACGAACATCTCGACGAAGTCCGAACCGGAGATGGAGTAGAACGGCACCCCGGCCTCGCCCGCGACGGCGCGCGCCAGCAGGGTCTTGCCGGTACCGGGCGGGCCGTAGAGCAGCACGCCCTTGGGGATCTTGGCGCCGACGGCCTGGAACTTGGCCGGCTCCTGGAGGAACTCCTTGATCTCGTGGAGCTCCTCGACCGCCTCGTCCGCGCCCGCGACGTCCGCGAAGGTCGTCTTCGGGGTGTCCTTGGTGAGCAGCTTGGCCTTGGACTTGCCGAACTGCATGACCCGGGAGCCGCCGCCCTGCATCTGGTTCATCAGGAACAGGAAGACCAGGACGATGATCACGATCGGGAGCATCGACAGCAGCAGGCTGACGAAGGTGCTCTGCTTCTCGGGGCTGACGGTGTAGCCCTCGGCGAGCGTGCTCGCGTCCTTGTCGTTGACCTGCGCCTGGAGCTTGTCGGCGATGGCGACGCCCTGGTCGCCGATGTACGAGGCCTGGAACTTGGTGCCGGACGGGGCCTTGCCCGTGCCGGCGGGGGACAGCGTGGCGCCGTCCTTCAGCTGGATCTTGATCGTGTTCGAGTCACCGGTGGTGATCTGCGCCGACTTGACGTTGTGCGCGTCGATCGCTGCGACGACCTGACCGGTGTCCACCGTCTTGTAGCCGTTCGAGTCAGAAACGACCTGCATCAGAACGATGACGGCGAGGACGGCCAGCACGATCCACATGATCGGCGCACGGAAGTATCGCTTGACGTCCATCCATGCGGGGCGTTGCCGCCCCGTCCCTCCTGCCACTCAACGGCGCCGGGGGGCTTGTGGGCCGCGGCGCATCCGATTGGTGCTCATGTGAAGAGCGGTTTATTGGACCGTACCGCAGTCCGACCCGCCCGTGGCGGGAGCACAGCGAGACGGCTTTGGTTCCTTGTCCCCCGGATCCAACGGGCGGGAACGGCCAACTGTTCCCGCCCGTAACCCGAACGGGGCCGTCAGCCGCCGTAGACGTGCGGGGCGAGGGTCCCGATGAAGGGGAGGTTGCGCAGCTTCTCCGCGTAGTCCAGGCCGTAGCCGACCACGAACTCGTTGGGGATGTCGAAGCCGACGTACTTGACGTCGATCTCGACCTTGGCCGCGTCCGGCTTGCGGAGCAGGGTGCAGACCTCCAGCGAGGCCGGACCGCGCGAGCCCAGGTTGCCGAGCAGCCAGGACAGCGTCAGACCGGAGTCGATGATGTCCTCGACGATCAGGACGTCACGGCCGGCGATGTCGGTGTCCAGGTCCTTGAGGATCCGTACCACACCGGAGGACTTGGTGCCCATGCCGTACGAGGACACGGCCATCCAGTCCATGGTGACCTGCGAGTGCAGGGCCCGGGCGAGGTCGGCCATGACCATCACGGCCCCCTTGAGGACGCCGACGATCAGCAGGTCCTTGCCTGCGTAGTCCCGGTCGATGCGCTCGGCCAGCTCCAGGAGCTTGGCGTCGATCTCGTCCTTGCTGATGAGCACCTTCGCGAGGTCAGCGCCCATGTCGTTCTGGTCCACCGGGGATACGTCCTCAAACGTTCGGGGTCTGTGTGGCCGGCGGCCGGCTCCCCCGGGGCATGCCTCGCCCGTCAGTCGCCCTGCCGCCGAAAGACCAGCGTGCCACACCTGCGGGTGGCCTCGACGCCCCCGGGTAGGTGCAGCGGGCCCTGTCCGCGCCATCCGGTGACCAGCAGGTCGATCGTCTCCAGGTGCCGGGCGAACAGGTCGCCGGCCGGGCAGCCCGCCCGCAGCGCGGCCCGGCGCAGCACCCGGCGGCGCACCGCGGGCGGCAGTTCGGCCAGTTTCACCGCGTCCAGGGCGCCGTCGCCCGTGCGGACGTCGCGTTCCGCCAGGGAGGCCCACTGGTCGAGGGCGTCGGCGTCGTCGCGGAACAGCCGGGCGGTGCGGGCCAGCGCCTCCACCACCCCGCCGCCCAGGTGCTTCTCCAGGACGGGCAGCACCTCGTGGCGGACCCGGGAGCGGGTGTAGGCGGGATCACAGTTGTGCGGGTCGTCCCAGACCGGGATCGACTGGGCGGCGCAGGCCTGCCGGGTGGCCGCCCGGTCCAGCTCCAGCAGCGGGCGGCGGTAGCGGCCCTTGTGGGCCGGCATGCCGGCCAGCGAGCGGGCGCCGGAGCCGCGGGCCAGGCCCAGCAGCACCGTCTCGGCCTGGTCGTCCCGGGTGTGGCCGAGCAGCACCGCGATCGCGCCGTGGCGGTCGGCGGCCGCGTCCAGGGCGGCGTAGCGGGCGTCCCGGGCGGCGGCCTCCGGGCCTCCTGCCCGGCCGACCCGCACCGGGACCGCCTCCACCGGGTCGAGGCCGAGCGTGCGCAGCCGGTCGGCCACCTGGGCGGCACGCTCGGCGGAGCCGGCCTGGAGGCCGTGGTCGACGGTGACGGCGCCGACCCGCAGGCCGATCTTGGGGGCCTCGAAGGCGGCGGCGATGGCCAGCGCCATCGAGTCCGCGCCGCCGCTGACGGCGACCAGGACCAGCGGCGAGCCGGGCGCGGCCGGAGTGCGAGGCAGCCCGGAGGGGTGCCGGGCGGCGTTGCCGATCAGGGTGGTGCCGACCGCGGCACCCACCAGCGGCGCCCCGGCCGGGCGCTCCCGGGGCTCGCGCACGGGCGCGGTGAAGGTGGAACCGGCCTCGGCGGCGAGGTCGGTGAGGGTACGGCGAACGGCCAGGCGTATCGCGGCGACGGCGGGGTGAGGGCCCACGGCGGACGACTCCTCGACGGAGGGGGGACAGGACGTGCGGCGGACGCGGCGGGGACCGCGCACCCGCATGAGCGCCCTGTTACCGGGCGCTCACAGATGGTGGCAGATAGTGGCGACCCGCCAGGCCACCCGCGCCCCCGGTACGACCACCGTCCCACGTTCGGGTGAATGAAGAAACGCTTCTTCACGAGCTGTCCGCCGGATTGGACCACTCGTACGAGCGGGTGCAGCCCGCCCGCGCCGCCCCCCGCCCGGCGGGCGGCGCGCCCGTCGTCCGGCCGCGCTCAGCGGGCCACCCGGGCCACCCAGGCGGCCGGGTCGTGGATCTCCTCCTTGGTCGGCAGGGTGTTCGGGGAGGTCCACACCCGGTTGAACCCCTCCATGCCGACCCGCTCCACCACGCCGCGCACGAACACCGCGCCGTCCTGGTACTGGCGCAGCTTCGCGTCCATCCCGAGCAGCCGGCGCAGCAGCAGGTCGAGCCGGTTGGCGCCGCGGTCCCGGCGCTGCTGGAACTTCTCCCGGATCTCGGCGACCGTCGGCACCACGGCCGGCCCGACGCCGTCCATCACCACGTCCGCGTGGCCCTCCAGGAGCGACATCACGGCCGTCAGCCGGCCGAGGATCTCGCGCTGCGCGGGCGACTGGACGATCTCCAGCAGGTTCCCGGCCGAGGAGCCCTCCCGCCTGCCGCCGCCCGGCAGGCCGCCGAGCGAGCCCGCCGCGTCCCGCAGCCGCTCCAGCAGGGCGCCCGGGTCGACGTCCGTCTCGGCGAGGAAGGACTGCACCTCGGACTGGATGTGGTCGCGCAGCCACGGCACCGCCGTGAACTGCGTCCGGTGCGTCTCCTCGTGCAGGCAGACCCAGAGCCGGAAGTCGGACGGGTCGACGTCCAGCTCCCGCTCCACGTGCACGATGTTCGGCGCCACCAGCAGCAGCCGGCCCGGCCCGGGGGCCTCCGGGCCCAGCCGCGGCTTGTCGAACAGCGCGGCCGGGCTGTCCGGCGCCTCCAGCGGCGGCTCGGCCGGGGCGAAGGTCTCGTACTGGCCCAGCACCTTGGTGGACAGGAACGCCAGCAGCGCCCCGACCTCGATCCCGGTCGCCTTCTCGCCCACCGCGCCGAACACCCCGGCCGCCGCGCTGTTCGCCCGGCGCGCCTGGAGCTTGTCCACCAGCGGCTGGACGACGGTGCGGAAGCCCGCCACGTTGGCCCGGATCCACCCGGGACGGTCCACCACCAGCACCGGCGTCGCCGCGGCCTGCGCCAGGCTGGACGAACGCATGCCGGTGAACTCCCGGACGTGCTCCTCCGCCGCCAGGGCGTGCCGCCGCAACTCGGCGACCACCGCCGCCGCTTCCTCCCGGCTCACTTCCGGACCCGGCCGCACCAACCTGGTCGCGGTTGCGACCGCGAGGTTCCAGTCGACCATGTCAGCACCGCCACTCGCGCTCGTCATGCCCTCACCGTACGTGCTCCCCACCGCCAACGGCAGCCACCCGCCGCGAACGCCTCGCGCCGAGGGGGCCGCCCGGCCGGTTCCGCGCGAGCCGGGCGGGTCAGTGGCAGCCGCAGCCGGCGAGGCGGGCGGCGATCCGGTCCATCGCGGCGCGGGCGGCGTCGGCGGGGGCGGTGGTGCGGGTCATGACGGCGAAGGCGAGCAGGCGGCCGTCGGCGTCGACGACGGTCCCCGCGAGGGTGTTGACGCCGCTGAGGGTGCCGGTCTTGGCGCGGATCAGGCCGGCCGCGTCGGCGGCGCCGGACGCGGCGCCGTACCGCCTGTCGAGGGTGCCGGTGAAGCCGGCGACCGGGAGGCCGGTGAGCACCGGGCGCAGGGCGGGGTGCTCCTCGGAGGCGGCCAGCGCGAGGATCCGGACCAGGACGGCGGGCGGGATCGCGTTGCCCTGGTGCAGGCCGCTGCCGTCGTTGAGGACCACGCCGGCCATCGGCACGCCGAGCCGGGAGAGCTCCTGGGTGACGGCGGCCGCGGCGCCCTCGAAGCTCGCCGGCTGGTGGGCGGCGAGGGCCACCTGACGGGCGATCGCCTCGGCGAGCTGGTTGTCGGAGGTGGTCAGCAGGCGCTCGACCAACCGGGCGACGGTCGGTGAGACGACCTCGCCGAGCGGGGCGGGGCCGGCGGCGGGCGTGGGCGCGGCGGTCGGACCGGCGGGTGTGGGCGCCGCGGCCGGGGCGGCCTTGCCGGTCACGGTGATGCCGCGGGCCCTGAGCAGGGCGGCGAAGGCCTCGGCGGCCGCGGCCGCCGGGTCGGCGACCCGCTCCGGCGCGTCGTCCCGGCTCTTCGGGTCCGCCTTGCCCTCGTCCACCATCAACGGGACCACCAGGGCGATGTTCTGACCGTCGTGGTTCCGGTGCTGCGGGGCGCCCGCGTACAACGACAGGTCGTAGTCCAGCCGGACGGTCGTGGTGCCGAGGCCCTTGAGCGCGTCGGCGGTCTGCTGGGCGAGGGAGTCCAGCGAGGCGGGGGCGGTGTCGGCGTCGGCCGGCTGCCCGCCGACCTGCACCTGGTCGGCGGGCAGCGCGGTGAGCGTCGGGTCCCCGCCGCCGACGAGCGTGATCGTGCCCGGGTCCGCGCCCCGGACCACCCGGGTGCGCAGCCGGGTGTCGCCCGGGATCAGGGACAGGGCCGCGACGGCCGTCGCCAGCTTGGTGGTGGAGGCGGGGGTGGCCGGGCTGTTCTCCCCGGAGCCGTACAGGAGCCGGCCGGTGCCGGCGTCCGCGACGGCGACGGTGACCTCGCCGAGGCTGCGGTCGGCGAGGGCCGCGGCGAGCGCCTGCTGGAGGCCCTGCGCGGTGGGGACGGCGGCGCCCGCGCCGCCGTCGACGGCGGTCAGCACGGCGCCCGGCGCGGGGGCCGGGCGCGCACCGGGCGCGTCTCCGCTCGCGGAGGGCGCGGGGGCCGCCGGCGCGGAGGAACCGGGCTGGGCGGCCCGGCGGGTGGGCGCGGTGGCCGGGCCGTCGGCCGACCGGGCGCCGCCCCTGCCGTGCTCGCCCTTGCGCCCGTCGTGGTCCTCGCCCCCGCCGTGCCCGGTGCTGTGCCCGCCCGGCGGCGGGGACGGCTGCGCGTACGCACCACCCGTGGTCAGGACGGTGCCCGCGACCAGGAGCGCCGCTCCGAACAGCCCCGCGGCCGTCCCCCCGCGGCGGCGCGCCGCCCCTCCCCGTGCTCCCACCGACCGGCCCCTTTCCCGAGCACCCGCTCCCGTAGGAGACACTTGGATTCTGTCAGTCCCTACCTTGGAGGAACCGTTGGAGTTCGACGTCCTTATCGAAATCCCGAAGGGCTCTCGTAACAAGTACGAGGTCGACCACGAGACCGGTCGTCTGCGGCTCGACCGGATGCTCTTCACCTCGACCCGCTACCCGGCCGACTACGGCTACGTCGAGGGCACGCTCGGCGAGGACGGCGACCCGCTGGACGCCCTGGTCATCCTGGACGAGCCGACCTTCCCGGGCTGCCTGATCAAGTGCCGCGCCATCGGCATGTTCCACATGACCGACGAGGCCGGCGGCGACGACAAGCTGCTCTGCGTCCCGGCGACGGACCCGCGCTGGGAGCACCTGCGCGACATCCACCACGTGTCGGAGTTCGACCGCCTGGAGATCCAGCACTTCTTCGAGGTCTACAAGGACCTGGAGCCGGGCAAGTCGGTCGAGGGCGCCAACTGGGTCGGCCGCGCCGAGGCCGAGGCCGAGGTCACCGCTTCGATCAAGCGTCTGGCGGAGCAGGGCGGCCACTGAGCCGTCGTTCCGATCTCATTCGATCGAGGACGGTTCGAGGCAGGTCGGGACAGCCAGGGGCCGGGGTTCGCGGGTTCTCCCGCGGGCCCCGGCCCTCGTCGTGTCCGGGGGCGGGGCGGCTTGCCGACAGGCCGTCGGCAAGGGGCCGTCTCCGCGGCCCGCCCCGTCGTCCACGGGCGGTCAGTCGTCCAGGCGGAAGCCGACCTTGATGCACACCTGGTAGTGCTTGATCCGGCCGTCCTCCAGGTGGCCCCGGACCTGCGAGACCTCGAACCAGTCGAGGTTGCGCAGCGTGCGGGAGGCCCGCTCCACCCCGTTGCGGATCGCGGCGTCGACGCTCTCGGTCGAGGACCCGACGATCTCGGTCACCCGGTACACGTGGTCGGTCATGGCGGACTCCCTCAGCTGTGCGACGGCCCCCGGTCCTCCACCGTGCACCGACCCGGGGCCGCCCGCACCCCGGCGGACGGCCGCCGGGTGCCCTCGCGTCGCCTAGAACGCCGCCCGCACCGCGCCCACCGGAACCCCGCCGCCATGCAGCGGGGCCGCGCCGATCCGCTCGACGGCCTCGTCCGCCCCGGTCACCCCGAGGCGGCGCAGCGCGGCCGCCAGCACCGGGCCGCGGGCCCGCTCGGCGCCGTCCTCGATCTTGAACGCCAGCGCCCGGCCGTCCGGCAGCGCGACCACCTGGACGGCCTCGGCGCCCATCTTGGACAGCGCGCCCGGCACCGCCCGCATCAGCCAGGTGTCGGCCCGGCGGGTGCCGGCCACGTACTCGGGGTGGGCGCGCATGGCGTCGGCGACGCGGCGCGGCGCGGTGCCCTCGGCGGCCAGCACCAGGCCGCGGTAGCCGCGGGCCAGGCCGGCCAGCGAGACGGCCAGCAGCGGGGCTCCGCAGCCGTCCACCCCGGCGTGCACCGCGGTCTCGCCGGTGCCCTCCTCCAGGGCCTCGCGGGCCAGCCGCTGGATCGGGTGGGCCGGGTCGAGGTAGCTCGCGGTGTCCCAGCCGTTGGCCGTGCAGGCGGCCAGCCAGCCGGCGTGCTTGCCGGAGCAGTCCATCAGGATCGGGGCGCGTCCGCCGCCGCCGGCCAGCAGCAGCTCGGCCTCGGTCTCGTCCAGCGGCAGGTCGGCCGGGGTGCGCAGGGCGGCCTCGTCGAGGCCCGCAGAGCCGAGGATGGTCCGCACCCCATCGAGGTGAAACGATTCTGCAGAGTGGCTGGAGGCCGCCAGCGCCAGCAGCGCGCCCTCGATCGCCAGCCCGGCCCGCAGCGTGGCCACCGCCTGGAACGGCTTGGCCGTCGACCGGGGGAAGACCGGGGCGTCCGGGTCGCCGAGCGCGAACTCGACCGAGCCGTCGGCCGCGAGCAGCACCAGGGAGCCGCGGTGGCGGCCCTCGACGAAACCGGAGCGCACGACCTCGGCGAGGACGGGCGCGGTGGCGGGCAGGGACATGGCGGTTGTGCCTTCCGGGGCGAGGGTGGGCCGGGAGCGAGCCGGGCCCACCGCCCGCGGCGACTCACCCGGTCAGAGCGGCCCACCTGCGAGCAGGTCGTCGACCCGTGCTTCCCCATCACGGTACCTGCGGGTGATCTCGGCATTGCAACCGTCCGCCGTGCGCAGCAGCCGCTGGCGCCGTCCGGACACCTCGCGCTCGTACGCGCGCAGCCGCTCCAGGGCGGCCAGCAGCTCCTCGGCCGGGTGCGCCGCGAGGTCGGCGAGCTGGACGTCGCCCATCAGCGCGTCCGCCTCCAGCCGGGACTCCCGGGTGCGCGGCGGGCCGAGGGTGACGTGCCGGGCCGAGCGCCGGACGGTGGAGGGCGCGTCGGTCAGGATGGCCGGCAGCCGGTCCAGCAGGTCGCCGGGCGCCTGGTCCGGATCCGGGCCGGACGGGCGCACCGGGCCGCCGCCGGGGCGCCGGTCGAGTTCGGCGCGCAGGATGTCCATCCGGCCGTGCAGCAGCCGCCGCAGGTAGGACAGGTCGGCCTCCTGCTCCATCGTCTCCCGGCGCAGCACCCGCAGCTGCTCCAGGCCCAGCCGTTCCAGGTCCGGCTCGCCCGGCTCGCCCGGCTCGCCCGCCGCCGGCCCGTGCGGGCCCTCCGGAGCCCGCGCCACCGGCCCGGACCGGTCCCGCGCCACGCTGCTCGCGTCCATCACCCAACCACCTGACGTCGTCCGATCCCGCCCGCTCGCGGCACCCCGTCCCTGCCGCCGGTCCCGGCCCGTCCCCCGACGGGCCGCGCGTCCCGTCCACCGGCCCGCCCGGGAACCCGGGAGGCTCCGGTCCCCGGCCGCGACCGCCCACCGGGGCGGCACCGCCAGACGCCTGACCTACCGGCTCGACCGCCCGGTCGAACCCGGGCCCGGCGCGGCGGACCTCCTGGCGCCCCGGACCCTCGTACGGTCCACCAGCGTGCCACCCCACCCGGCGCACGCGCACCGCCCGTGCACCCGAACGGCCCCCTGGCGAACGGGGGTGGCTGATATGACCGGCCCTTTTCCCAGGAAGAACGGCGCCCGATCCAGCGCAGGCGCGCACCCCGGGGCGTGCGAATCCCCTTCGCGCGCCCCTGGGGTGCGCCCTCGGGAGTCCGCCGGGGCGGGCGGGGCGGGAGCCGGGGGCGGGGCTGCGGCCAAACAGCGGGGCAGGGCCGCGGCGCGGGGCCGGGGGCGCGGCCGGCCCGCGGGCGCGCGCGGGCAGCGGACGCGCGGGCGCGCCGTGCGCGGGAAGTCCGCGGAACGTCCCCAGGGCCTGGGAGCCTCCACGGCGCTCCGGCACAATGGCGGCATGCGAGCAGTGGTGCAGCGAGTGACCGAGGCCCGGGTGACCGTGGCCGGTGAGACCGTCGGCGCGATCGAGGGGCCCGGGCTCTGCGTCCTGGTCGGCGTCACCCACGACGACGGCCCCGCCGAGGCCGACCGCCTGGCCCGCAAGCTCTGGACGCTGCGGCTGCTGCCCGCGAACGACGAGGGCGTCGAGCAGAGCTGCTCGGACCTCGGCGCCCCGCTGCTGGTGATCAGCCAGTTCACGCTCTACGGCGACGCCCGCAAGGGCCGCCGCCCCACCTGGAACGCCGCCGCCCCCGGCCCGGTCGCCGAGCCGCTGGTCGACGAGGTGGTGGCCCGGCTGCGCGCGCTGGGCGCCAAGGTGGAGACGGGCCGGTTCGGCGCCGACATGCGGGTGGCGCTGGTGAACGACGGCCCGTTCACCGTCCTCGTCGAGGTCTGAGCGGCCCCGCCCCCTACTGCGGGACGATCACGTCCTGGGTGCCCGGCACCGTGCCGGCCAGCAGCACGGCGTCCACCGGGACGTTCCGCTTGACGATCGCCAGCGCGATCGGCCCCAGCTCGTGGTGGCGCGCCGAGGAGGTCACGAAGCCCAGCGCCCGCCCGTCCGGGTCGGTGGCCAGCCGCACCTCGGCACCGTGCGGCGGCAGCGTCTCCTCGGTGCCGTCCAGGTGCAGGAAGACCAGCCGGCGCGGCGGGCGGCCCAGGTTGTGCACCCGGGCGACGGTCTCCTGGCCGCGGTAGCAGCCCTTCTGGAGGTGGACGGCGGTGCGCAGCCAGTCCACCTCGTGCGGGATGGTCCGGTGGTCGGTCTCGAAGCCCAGCCGGGGCCGGTGGCCCTCGATCCGCAGCGCCTCGTACGCCCAGACGCCGGCCGCCGGCCCGTACCCGGCGGTGAGCCGCTCCAGCTCGCCGCGCGGCACGAACAGGTCGCGCCCGTACGGGAGTTCGCGGACGGCGGCGGCGCCCTCGACGGAGGCGGTGGAGCCGGCCGGCAGGTGGACCACGGCGTACTCGGCGGTCGCGTCGGCGACCTCCACCCGGTAGAAGAACCGCATGCTCTCCAGGTAGGCCACCAGCGCCTCCCGGGTGCCGGGCTCGACGTGCGCCCAGGTGGTGGTGCCGTCGTCGACCAGGTAGAGGGCGTGCTCGACGTGCCCGTTCGGGGAGAGCACCAGCGCCTCGGCGGCCTGCTGCGGCGGCAGCTCGCTGACGTGCTGGGTGAGCAGCAGGTGCAGCCAGGCGAGGCGGTCCCGGCCGGTCACGGTGATCACACCGCGGTGCGAGAGGTCGACGAAGCCGGCGCCCTGCGACAGGTTGCGTTGCTCGCGGAAGATGTCGCCGTAGTGGGCGGCGACACCCTCGTCGGGCCCCTCGGCGGGGACGGCTCCGGGCAGGGAAAGCAGCGGGCTCTTCACACCGGTCATACCGGCCAGCTTACGGCTGCTCCCCGGCGAGCTTGGCGGTGCAGTCGGCGCAGCGGCCGAAGATGGCGAAGTGCTTGAGGTCGGTGTCGAAGCCGTGCCGCTCGCGCAGGCTGTCGATCAGCGGCTGGGCGATCTCGGTGCCGGTCTCGGTGACCTGCTCGCAGTCCCGGCAGACCAGGTGCAGGTGGTGGTGGCGCCCGGCCAGGTGGTAGGTGGGGGCGCCGTGGCCGAGGTGGGCGTGCGAGACCAGGCCCAGCTCCTCCAGCAGCTCCAGGGTCCGGTAGACGGTGGAGATGTTGACGCCGCTGGCCGTGCGGCGGACGTGGCAGAGGATGTCGTCGGGGGTGGCGTGGTCGAGCTCGTCGACGGCCTCCAGCACCAGCTGCCGCTGCGGGGTGAGCCGGTAGCCGCGTTCGCGCAGGTCCGTCTTCCAGTCGCCGGAGAGCTGCCAGTCGGTGGTGCCGGTGTCCGCCACGCTACTGTCCCTGCCATTGGTCGGGGGTCCTGATGCCAGTGTAGGGACCGGCCCGGGGCCGGTCCCTACCTCGTGCGCGCGGGTGCCGGTCGCCCGACGCCCGCCCGACCCGCCTACTTGAAGAAGGCGATGCCGTCGTCCGGCAGGTCGTTGATGTCCTTGACCAGCTGGGCCGGGCTGAGCACCTTCCTCAGCTGGGCGGACATGTACGGGCGCAGCGGCACGTTCGGGGCGGCCTTCTCACCGACCCAGAGCAGCTCGCCGTTGACGAAGCCGTACAGCCGCTTGCCGCCCGAGTACTCCGGCGAGCCCTCGATCCGGGCGACCGCGTCGGTCGAGACGTCGACCTGCGGCTTGCCGTCGGCCAGCTCGCCGTACCAGATCTCGACCGTGCCGTCGTCGCGGACGGAGGAGATCTCGATCCCCCGGGCGCCGCTGGTGCCCTCGTGGTTGCTGGTGATGCGCCAGAAGGCGTGCTCGTTCTCCAGCGGGCGGACCTTCTCGCCCTCGTTGTCCAGCACCCAGGTGCGGGAGCGGAACTCCAGGAAGGGGCGGCCGTCGTGGCGGATCACGATCTCCTGGCCGAAGTTGCACTTCTCCGCGCCGGGGAAGTCGAAGACGCCCGCGCCCTCCCAGGTGCCGAGGAGGAAGGCGAGCGGGACGACGTCCCTGTGGAGGTCAGAGGGGATCTCGATCATGTTCCTGGTCGCTGTTCTCGTCGGTGTGGGACTGCCTCAACCGTACGGCAGGCTCAGCGCTGGCCCTGGTAGAGCTTCATCACCGAGAAGATGGCGAACCAGGTGATCAGCACGGCCATGAGGGCCAGCAGACCGTCGAAGAAGATTTCCAGACCGGACACGGGGGGCTCCCAGGCGGCGACAGTGTGGTGGATTTTGCTCCGCTCACTCTATCCGCCGGCCTCCGGCGGGTCGCGGTGAGCCCCACCACGTCGCCGTCCGCGCCGCGCCCCCGCGGCTTCCCAAGCTTTGCCCAAGGGTTCCGGGGATGCCGGACGGCGCGGGCTCCGGCACCTCTAAGGTGGCGCCATGCCGAAGAAACTGGTCATCAAGGTCACCGCAGGGGCGGACGCGCCGGAGCGGTGCTCGCAGGCGTTCACGGTGGCGGCGGTGGCCGTCGCCAGCGGGATCGAGGTCTCGCTCTGGCTGACCGGGGAGTCCTCCTGGTTCGCGCTGCCGGACCGCGCGGCGGAGTTCGAGCTGCCGCACGCGGCGCCGCTGCCGGACCTGCTGGAGTCCGTCCTGGCGGCCGGCTCGGTGACGCTGTGCACCCAGTGCGCGGCCCGGCGCGGGATCGAGCAGAAGGACACCGTCGAGGGCGTCCGGATCGCGGGCGCCCAGGTCTTCGTCAGCGAGATCATGGCGGACGGCGTCCAGGCGCTCGTCTACTGACGCCGCCGGGGTCTACGGGTGCTCCTCGTGGTCGGGGCGGTCCCGGTCGTGGCCGGGCTCGTCCCACTTCGGGTCGTCCCAGCGCGGGTCGTCCCACCAGTCGTCCTCCGGGTCGCGCTTGTTGGCGAACACCGCGGCGGCGGGCGGGATGACCATCGCGACCACGCACATGCCGATCGCCGCGCCGACCGAGAAGAACCGCACGACTCCCCAGGCCATGACGAACAGGCCCAGGCACACGCCCATCATGGCGAAGTAGTAGCGACGCCGCCGCCTTGCCTGCACCCCTCCACGGTACGGCCGAGGGCCCCTGCTCCGCAGGGGCCCTCGGGGTGTTCCGGTCCCGTTCCGGCTCCGGTCAGACCGCGATCGCGACGTCGACGGGGGTGCCCTGGGAGGCCACCACCTGACGGTCCACGGTCTGGCCCGGGACCAGCGCGCGCAGGGTCCACCTGCCCGGGCGGGCGAAGAACCGGAACTGGCCGGTCGCCGAGGTGGGCACCTCGGCCGTGAACTCACCGCCCTCGTCCAGCAGCCGGACGTAGCCGTTGACCGGCTCACCGTCGCGGGTCACCGAACCCTGGATGATCGTCTCGTTCGCCACGTCAACTCCTGCCAGGTCCGGGCCGCCGGCCTTCGCACCGCACATGTCTGTCTTCCCTTCTGACTTACGGGTCGAGCCGGGGCTCAGTTGCTGCCGAGCTCGATCGGCACGCCGACGAGGCTGCCGTACTCGGTCCACGAGCCGTCGTAGTTCTTGACGTTCTCCTGGCCGAGCAGCTCGTGCAGCACGAACCAGGTGAGCGCGGAGCGCTCGCCGATGCGGCAGTAGGCGATGGTGTCCTTCGCCAGGTCGATGCCCTCGGCCTCGTACAGCGCCTTGAGCTCGTCGTCGCTCTTGAAGGTGCCGTCGTCGTTGGCGTTCTTGGCCCACGGGATGTTGCGGGCGCTCGGCACGTGGCCGGGGCGCTGCGACTGCTCCTGCGGGAGGTGGGCCGGGGCCAGCAGCTTGCCGGAGAACTCGTCGGGCGAGCGGACGTCGACCAGGTTCAGGGTGCCGATGGCGGCGATCACGTCGTCGCGGAAGGCACGGATCGAGGAGTCGGCGGGCTGCGCCGTGTACCGGGTGGCCGGGCGGGCCGGCACCTCGGCGACCAGGTCGCGGGAGTCCAGCTCCCACTTCTTGCGGCCGCCGTCCAGCAGGCGGACGTCACCGTGGCCGTACAGCTTGAAGTACCAGTAGGCGTACGAGGCGAACCAGTTGTTGTTGCCGCCGTACAGGACGACGGTGTCGTCGTTGGCGATGCCCTTGGCGCTGAGCAGCGCCTCGAAGCCGGCCTGGTCGATGAAGTCGCGGCGGACCGGGTCCTGGAGGTCCTGCTTCCAGTCGATCCGGACGGCGTTGCGGATGTGGTTCTTGTCGTACGCGGAGGTGTCCTCGTCGACCTCGACGATGACGACCTTCGGGTCGTCCAGGTGGGCCTGGACCCAGTCGGCGTCGACCAGGACGTCGCTGCGGCTCATGGTGGTGTCTCCATCCGAGGGCGGTTGTGCGGAAGTGCTGCTCAGGAGGGTGCTGCAGGGCGCCGGACGGGGTTGTCCACACAGGCGTCCGAATACCGGGACGGGAGGCGGACCGGTGCGACCGGGCGGATGCTGCGGAGTACCTCGGCGACCACCCGCTCGCGGAGCCGGGCAGGATCGCCGGAAAGATCGGCGGCGGGCGTCAACTGCCCGGCCGGGGGCGCCGAATCAGCGCATTCGACACAGACAGGCGGCCACGCGGCACAGGTCTACCGCCCGCCGCTTCGTGAGGTCCGTCTGTCGCTTCATGCCGACGATGCTAGGGACACCCGAGGCCCGCTGTCACCAGCGTATCGAATGGTGGGACCAGAACGACCGCATCGCGGGATTTCTCCGGGAACCGCCCCGTCGGTGCCCGGCCGGGGGTGCCCGGGAGGGCCGACCGGGGCCCGGACGACACCGCTCCGCGGTCCGCGCTGGACAGCGCGTCTCGCGGAGCGGAACGATTCGGCAGGGCCGGGGCTCAGCCCAGGAGCTTGACGCCCTTGCCGTCGAAGGTCAGCTGAAGGCCCTCCGGCAGCGGCGCCACCCCGCCGGTGCCGTCCTCCCTGTCGGCCAGTTTCAGCCCGGCCGGCAGCGAGTCCAGGGTGAAGCTCAGCGGCTCCAGCTGCTGGTTGGCGGCGCCGGCCACCAGCCCCGCCAGCGAGGTCAGCCGGAAGCCGTCCACCGTGACGGTGTTGCCCTTGTTGTGCACGGTGCCCTCGCCGATCGCGACCGGCCCCAGCGAGGCCTTGACCTTGCCCGGGCCCGCGTAGGACAGGCTCAGCCGGGAGCCGCTGCCCACCGGCAGCTTGGCCCCCTTCAGCAGCTGGGAGGCGGGCGGCAGCAGCTGGGCGAGGTCCTGGTAGGAGATCACCCCGGTGCCGGAGCCGCTGTCCACCGTGGCGCTGTTCATGCTGTCGCTGACCTTGACGCCGGACAGCCGCGCCGTGAACGACCGCAGCGCCACCTGGTGGCCGCCCTCGCCGACGGTCAGGCCGTCGGCGGAGATCCGGACCTCGTCCAGCTTCATCGACAGCACCTGGGTGAGGAACGGGAAGCCCTCGATCGAGACGTCCGGGCGCTGGCTCATCCGGCCGCTCTTCACGATCCGGTCGGCGGCCTCGTCCTCGGCCACCCCCACCGCGATCCGGTCCGCCCCCAGCAGGAGGCCGGAGAGCACCGCCAAGCCGATCGTGGCCTTCAGCCATCCGCGCATCGTGTCCCCCGTCGTCGCCGCTCGCCGTGGTCGTCGTTCGTCTTCTGTGGTCGTTCCCGTGGGCCGTGCACCGTCGCGCCGCGGACACCGGAGACGTCCGCCCCCGTCCGACCGTACGACGTCCCGCCCCGGAACATGGTTCCGGGACGGGGACCCGGCCCCGGCCGGACCGGGCCGGCCGGCGGGTCAGGCCAGCAGGTCGGTGGCGATCCAGACCAGCGGCGCGGCCACCGCCAGCGGCAGGGCCACGCCCGCCGTCATGTGCACGAAGCGGGACGGGAAGTCGTACGCCGCGACCCTGCGGCCGACCAGCGCGCCCAGCCCGGCCAGCGCGCCCAGCGCCACCGGGGCCCCGACCAGCAGGCCCAGCGCCACCGCCGCGGCCAGGCCCAGCACCGGGCCCAGCTGCTTCGGGCCGGGCAGCGGCGCGGCCGCCAGCAGGGTGGCCAGCGCCACCGCCCCCACCGCGGCCGGCACCCAGTCGGCCAGCAGCAGCGCGGTGCACAGCACCGTCACCACGGTGGCCGAGCCGAGCACCGTCAGCGCGTAGAACCGCTCCTTCGGGTCCGAGGGGCGGAACGTCTGCAGCACCAGGACGAGCAGGAAGAACCCGCCCAGGGTGCCCACCACGGCCGCCACGCCGCCGTCGGCGTCGGCCAGCAGCACCGCCGCGTCCGCCGTGAACCCGGCCAGCGCGGCGAGCAGGATGCCCTGCCGGGCCGGCCACATGCCGTTCAGCCGGAACCAGCCGGCCGCCGTCATCAGCTGGAGCAGCGCGACCACCAGGGCCAGCGCGACCTGCCCGAGCGCGGCGCCGCCGGCCAGCAGCGCGGCCGCACCGGCGGTGACCAGGGCCGGCTGCAGGCCGGGGTCGATGATCGGCGAGCCGGTCCGCCCGCGCGGGCCGGCCGGCGGCGCGGGCTGCGCCGGGGCGGCCACCGCACCGGCACCGGGACCGGCACCGTACGGCGGTGCGGCAAGGGTGCCCAGCGGGTCCGGGGCGCCCGGGGCGACCGGGCGCTTGAGCGTCATGGTGGGCGGGTCGAAGCCCTCCGCCGCCTGCGGCGCGGGGGCGGGCTGCGGCGCCGGGGCGGCGTGCCGGGCCCGCGGCCGGGCCGGCTGGCGGAGCTGGAGCTGGATCGTCGGGTCCGGCTGGGCCTGCACCGGCCGCTGCGGCTGCTGCTGCGGGTGCTGTTGCTGTTGTTGCTGTTGCTGCTGGTGCTGAACCGGCTGCTGCTGATGCTCGACCGGCTGCTCCGACCGCCGCCGCCGCTGCCGCGCCTGCTGGAGCTGCTCCTGGAGCTGCGGGGCCGGGGCCGGCTGCGGAACCGGCGGCGGGCCCGCCAACGGGCCGGACACCACCACCGGCGGCAGCAGGGCCGTCGCCTCGGCGTCGTCCACCGCCGGCACCGGCGGCAGCAGGGCGGTCGCAGGCGCGTCGTCGAACGCGGGCACCGGCGGCAGCACCGCGGTCGCCGCCGCGTCGTCCACCGGGTAGCCGTACGGCGGCTGGTGGCCGGGCTGCTGCGGCGGGTACGGGTGCTGCTGCGGGTACGGCTGCTGCTGCGCCTGGGGCGGGTACGGCTGCTGCCCCTGACGGGGCTGCTGCGGCCAGCCGCCGTGGCCGCCGTGGTTCGGATGGTTCGGATGGTTCGGGTTGTTCATGTCCGTCACGCCGCTCAGCCTCCCGCGAACGGCGGGAGGACCTCCACCGTCCCGCCCTCGGTCAGGGCGACGGTCGCGTGGTCGCGGCCGCCCACCTGGGCCCCGTCGACCAGGTACGAGCAGTGCCCGAGCAGCCGGACGAACGCCGGCCGGTCGGCGTGCCGCTCCCTGGCCGCCGCCAGCGCCTCCGCCAGGGTCGCCGCCTCGTACGGCTCCTCGGCCAGCCCGGCCTCGGACTTCGCCGCCGCCCAGTAGCGGATCGTCCCGCGCACCCGGGCGCCGCTCGCGGGCTCGGTGGTCGCACCCATCGGGCCACCCCTTCTCGTCGTCCTCGCCCGGCCCCGGTGTCCCGGTCCGGCTCGGCACCCGACGGCGGCCGACCACCCGAACGGTGGACCCGAACAGCGCCTGCGATGCGCGTCCCATGATGGCGTGTCCGCTGCCACGAGCGGCAACCGCCCTGGCCGGACGGGTGGGGCGCACGCGCCCGGCCACCCGTCAGGGGGCGCCGGACCGGCGCTCGAAGCTGTGTCCAGCCTCACCCGGCGCACGCCCGTTTTGGGCGAACCGCCGGATTCGGGCCCTCCCGGCGGCCGGGGCCGTCGGCTATCCTCGACCACCAAGAGGGATCCGGGCAGAGTCGCCCCCGGATCCTTTTGTGCTTCCAGGACGACAGTACGGACGTTCTTGCGATTCGTCGGCCCACCCCCGGCGCGCCGCGGGAACCGCCCCGGCCCGACACGGCACGACGACGTGCCCGCGCCGGCCGGGGCATCGCCACCCGGCACCGGGCCGCCACCCGGCACCGGACCAGACCGGAGGGCTCGCGGTGAGGAACAGGGCAGAAACGGTGCGCCAGGGGTCGCGGGCCCCCCGGCGGACCCGCCGCCGCGCCCTGCACGCCGTCCGCCGCCCCGGCCCGAAGCGGCCTGCCGTCGTCCTCCCCTCCCCTCCAGCACGTGCGCCATCCGGCTGTGGCGGCAGCCGTCATGCGACCGCGACGACCCGGAAAGGGGACCACCGGGTATGAGTTCTCTCCTCCTCCTCACCAACGCGCTGCAGCCCTCCGCCGAGGTACTGCCCGCCCTCGGCCTGCTGCTGCACAACGTCCGGGTCGCCCCCGCCGAGGGCGCGGCCCTGGTGGACACCCCCAGTGCGGACGTCATCCTGGTCGACGGGCGGCGCGACCTGCCGCAGATCCGCAGCCTCTGCCAGCTGCTGCGCTCCACCGGCATCGGCTGCCCGCTGATCCTGGTGGTCACCGAGGGCGGCCTGGCCGCCGTCACCGCCGAGTGGGGCGTCGACGACGTCCTGCTGGACACCGCGGGGCCGGCCGAGGTCGAGGCCCGGCTGCGGCTCGCGCTCGGCCGCCTCCAGGTCGTCACCGACGACAGCCCGATGGAGATCCGCAACGGCGACCTCTCGGTCGACGAGGCGACCTACTCCGCCAAGCTCAAGGGCCGGGCGCTCGACCTCACCTTCAAGGAGTTCGAGCTGCTCAAGTACCTCGCGCAGCACCCCGGCCGGGTCTTCACCCGGGCACAGCTGCTCCAGGAGGTCTGGGGCTACGACTACTTCGGCGGCACCCGGACGGTGGACGTCCACGTCCGGCGGCTGCGCGCCAAGCTCGGCGTGGAGCACGAGCAGCTGATCGGCACCGTGCGCAACGTCGGCTACCGCTTCGTCGTCCCGGAGAAGCCCGAGAAGGGCGAACGGCCGGAGCTCGCCCCGCGCCCCGCCGCCCCGCTGGAGGCCTGACCGCCCACCTTCCGCGAGCCGGGCGGGCCGTCCCCCGCCCGGCTTGTCCGGTTCCTCCCGGAGCCGCCCGCCGGCCGTCCGAACGGCGCCCCGGTCCCACTGCCACCCCGGAGGCCACACGCGTAGACTCCCCCCCGTGGCCAAAGTGACGCGCGACGATGTAGCCCGACTGGCTGGTACCTCGACCGCGGTCGTCAGCTACGTCATCAACAACGGGCCGCGGCCGGTCGCGCCCGCCACCAGGGAGAAGGTCCTCGCGGCGATCGAGCAGCTCGGCTACCGGCCGAACAGCGTCGCCCAGGCGATGGCCTCCCGCCGCACCAACCTCATCGGCATGGTCGTCCCGGACGCCCGCCAGCCCTTCTTCGCCGAGATGGCGCACGCCGTGGAACGGGCCGCCTCCGAGCGCGGCAAGCTCGTGCTGATCGGCAACTCCGACTACGCGGACGACCGCGAGGTGCACTACGTCCGCGCCTTCCTCGGCATGCGCGTCTCCGGCCTGATCCTGGTCAGCCAGGGCCCCTCGCAGCGCGCCGCCGAGGAGTTCGCCGCGATGGAGGGCGCCAAGGTCGTGCTGCTGCACCGCCGGCCCGAGGCGATCGACGACGTCGCGGTGGTCACCGACGACGTCGCGGGCGCCGAGGCGGTCGTGCGCCACCTGCTGGAGGTGCACGGGCACCCGTACGTGGCCTGCTTCGGCGGCCCGGTGGAGTCCCCCGCCCCCGGCGACCCGGTCATCGACCACGTCGAGGGCTGGCAGCGCGCCATGGACGCGCACGGCATCCCCACCGAGCCGCACCTGGTCGACGCGCCCTTCCACCGCTACGGCGCCTACGACGTCGCACTCGGCCTGCTCCGCTCGCCGGACCGGCCCCGGGCGATCTTCTGCTCCACCGACGACCAGGCGATCGGCGTGCTGCGGGCCGCCCGGGAGGTCGGCCTGCGGGTCCCGGAGGACCTCGCGGTGGCCGGCTTCGACGATGTGCCGGAGGCCGCGCTCGCCGACCCGCCGCTGACCACCGTCGCCTCCGACCGCGACGCGATGGCCCGGGCCGCCGTGGACCTGGTCCTGGACGACTCCCTGATGGTGCCCGGCTCCGACACCGAACGGGTCCGCACCTTCCCGTCCCGGCTGGTCATCCGCCGTTCCTGCGGCTGCGGCGCCGCCGCCCCCGCCCGGCCCGTAGCGGAGTAGCCGACTCCGCTCGCTGGGCGGCCTGACCAGGCTTTATGAGAACCCAACGGGCTTCTCTCCCCGTTCTGAGCCGGTTCTCATGCACTCCTCATGCACCGGCCCGAGCTTGGTCGGCATGAGCGAACAGCGGCAGCACCCCAGCGAGCAGTACGACCCGTACGAGCCCCGGCAGCCCCGGGTGATCGAGGGCACCGTGCTCGGCAACGGCCCGAGCGTCACCGGCGCCACCGACCCGTACGGCTACGGGCCCGGACACCCCCACCGCGAGGTCCACTCCGACGGCGGCTTCGACGGACCGCCGCCGCCCCCGCCGATCCCGCCCGAGCCGCCCACCCTCCTCGGCCCGGGCTCCCCCGAGGGCCCCGGCCACCACGGCGGCCGCGCCCGGCGCGGACTGCTGCGCGGCCGGCTCGTCCTGGTCACCGCCGTCGCCGCGGTCGCCGCCGCCCTCGGCGGGGTCACCGGCGCACTGGTCGCCGCCGGCCACCAGAGCGGCGGCAACCGCGTCGGCACCGTCGCCAGCCCGGTCTCCGCCCGCTCCGACGGCAGCGCCGACGTGGCCGCCGTCGCCGCCGCCGTCTCGCCCAGCACCGTCCAGATCACCGTCCAGACCGGCAGCGGCACCTCCACCGGCACCGGCGTCGTCCTGAACGCCGACGGGCAGATCCTCACCAACTACCACGTCGTCGACGGCGCGGTCGGCGGCCGGACCACCGTCACTTTCAAGGACGGCTCCACCGCCCAGGCCACCGTCACCGGCACCGACAAGGCCCTCGACGTCGCCGTGGTCACCGCCACCGGCGCCAGGAACCTCACCCCCGCCGTCCTCGGCGACTCCTCCACCGTGGCCGTCGGCGACCCGGTCGTCGCCATCGGCAACCCCGACGGCCTCACCGGCACCGTCACCTCCGGCATCATCAGCGCCGAGAACCGCGACGTCACCGTCCGGCTCGACGAGGGCAGCACCAGCGGCAACGGCGGCTTCGGCCTCCCCTTCCTGCCCGGCCTGCGCGGCACCGCCCCGCAGTCCACCGGCGGCAGCACCACCACCTACAAGGCCTTCCAGACCGACGCCGCGCTCAACCCCGGCAACTCCGGCGGCCCGCTGATCAACGCCGGCGGCCAGGTCATCGCCGTCAACTCGGCGATGTACTCGCCCGACGGCTCCGCCGCCTCCGGCAAGTCGGCCGGCAGCGTCGGCCTCGGCTTCGCCATCCCGATCAACGACATCAAGCAGGTCCTGCCGAAGCTCGAAGCGGGCCAGAGCCTGTGACCCGCACCCGCTGAGACGGACAATTGCACCCAGCAGGCCCTCCGGCCGACGAGAACCCAACGAGAAAGGGCACCCGCCCATGACCCCGTCCGCCGACGACCGCACCAGCGCCGAGGCCGGCCAGCCCTGTGCCCGGCTCCTCGTGGTCGACGACGAACCCGCCCTCCGGGACGCCCTGGAGAGCAGCCTGGCCTTCGAGGGGTACGAGGTCGCCACCGCCACCGACGGCTACGAAGCCCTGGAGTCCGTCGAACGCGACCGGCCCGACCTCGTCCTGCTGGACATCATGATGCCCCGGATGGACGGCCTCACCGCCGTCCGCCGGATGCGCTCGCGCGGCGACACCGTCCCGGTGCTGATGCTGACCGCCCGCGACGCCGTCGGCGACCGGGTCACCGGCCTCGACGTCGGCGCCGACGACTACCTCGCCAAGCCCTTCGAGCTCGACGAACTGCTCGCCCGCGTCCGCGCCCTGCTGCGCCGCAACGCCCTCGCCGCCGAGGCCGCCGCCCGCGCCGCCGTCGAGGACGAGAGCGAGGTGCTCGCCTTCGCCGACCTGCGGATGAACACCGCCACCCGCGAGGTCACCCGGGCCGGCAAGCCGATCGAGCTCACCCGCACCGAGTTCATGCTGCTGGAGATGTTCCTCGCCCACCCCCGCCAGGTCCTCACCCGCGAACAGATCCTCAAGGCGGTCTGGGGCTTCGACTTCGAGCCCTCCTCCAACTCCCTGGACGTGTACGTGATGTACCTGCGCCGCAAGACCGAGCAGGGCGGCATGCCGCGGCTGATCCAGACCGTGCGCGGCGTCGGCTACGCGCTGCGCCCGGCCGCCGGCACGAACGCGTGAACAACGTTCCGCCCCCGCCCCTGGCCCCACCCCAAACCCGGCCCCGCACGCCCGGCCGCCGGCAGGGCCTCGTCCACTGGTACCGCTCGCGGTCCCTGCGCGGCCGCCTCACCTTCCTGAGCGCGGCCGCGGTGGCGGTGGCCATCGCGCTGTCGGCGCTGGCGTGCTGGTTCATCGTGGAGAAGCAGCTCTACGGGCAGGTGCGGACCGACCTGGCCAACGCGACACTGCCGCCGCCGCCCCGGGTCCCCGCCCTCCTCTGCTACCCGACCCCGGAGCAGGCCCTGGCGGAGCAGCCGACCAGCGCCGGCCAGGAGAACGGTGGCGCGGTGGCCCGGGACACCCAGTACGTGGTCGCCAACCCGACCGGCGTCTGCCTGCCGCCGAACGCCACCAAGGCGATCGTGCTCCAGCCCGGCGACGCGGCCGGCTTCAAGCTCAAGAACGGCGATTCGATCATCCGCGACGGCCGCTTCACCGACGGCACTCCGGCGGTCGTCCGGATCTCGCTGACCCGCGTCGGGGCGCGCCCGGCGCTGCTGATGGTGGCCACCTCGACCCAGCCCGTCAAGGACGCCCTCCAAGGCCTCGCGATCCTCCTCGGCTCGGTCTCGGCCGGCGGCATCCTGCTCGCCGCGGTGGCCGGCCGCCTGGTCGCCCGCTCCTCCCTCAGGCCCGTCGACCAGCTCACCGACGCCGTCGAGCACATCGCCCGCACGGAGGAGGTCGGCACCACCATCCCCGTCCACGGGCACGACGAGATCGCCCGGCTCTCCACCTCGTTCAACTCCATGAGCACCGCCCTCGCCAACTCCCGCGAACGGCAGACCCGGCTGATCGCCGACGCCGGGCACGAGCTGCGGACCCCCCTGACCTCCCTGCGCACCAACGTCGACCTGCTGATCCGCAGCGACGACACCGGCCGCCCGCTGCCCGCCGCCACCAGGACCAAGCTGCTCGGCAACATGAAGGCGCAGATGCAGGAGCTCACCGTGCTGATCGGCGACCTGCTCCAGCTCTCCCGCCCGGACACCCCGAAGAGCGGACCGGCCCCCACCGTGGTCGCCCTGCACGAGATCGCCGCCCGGGCCGTCGAGCGGGCCGAGCTGCGCGGCCCCGGGCTGGTCTTCGAGACCGACACCGAGCCCTGGTACGTGCACGGCGACGCGGCCGGGCTGGAGCGGGCGGTGATCAACCTGCTGGACAACGCGGTCAAGTACAGCCCGCCCGGCGGCACCATCGACGTCCGGCTGCACGGGGGCGTGCTGACCGTCCGCGACCACGGCCCCGGCATCCCGCCGGACGAGCTCCGGTACGTCTTCGACCGGTTCTGGCGCTCGCCCTCCTCGCGCCAGCTGCCCGGCTCCGGGCTCGGCCTGTCGATCGTCGCGCAGAGCGTCCGGGAGGCGGGCGGCGAGGTCACCCTCGGCCCGGCCGCCGACGGCGGTCCGGGCGCGCTGGCCACCGTTCGGCTGCCCGGCGGCCCCGCCCCGGAATGACGGGAGGGGCGGGCGGGGCGCCCCGACAGCGCCCCACCCGCCCCTCACCGGGGCCGGCTCACGGTCAGTCGATGTCGCTGCCCGGGCCGATGACCTTGATCCGGTCCTGCGCCGGGGCCCGGAGCGGCTGGGCCGCCGAGCTGTGGCTGCTCAGGTAGGCCGTGAAGACGTCCAGGTCCGAGGCGCCGACCAGCTTGTCGGTGCCGGCCGCGAAGGCCGGGAAGCCGTCGCCGCCGCCGGCCAGGAACTCGTTGGCCGCGACCCGGTAGCCGGCGGCCGGGTCGACCGGGGCGCCGTTCAGCCGCACCGAGTCCACGACCACCCGGTCCGCACCGGTCTTGCGCATGTCCAGGGTGTAGTGCAGGTTCGAGGACACCTGGAGGATCTTCGGCGCGGCCGCGTTGGAGCCGCTCACCTGCTGCTGGAGCAGCTGGATCAGCTGGGCCCCGGTCAGCGTCTTGACCTGCATCATGTTGGTGAACGGCTGGACGGTGAAGGCCTCGCCGTAGGTCACCACGCCGTCGCCCTCGCCGCCCGAGGCCTTGTAGACCAGGTCGGAGCGGATGCCGCCGGGGTTCATGAAGGCGACCTGCGCGCCGCCCTTGTCGGCCGGGGCCAGGCCGGCGAGCTGGGCGTCGGCGATCACGTCACCGAGCGGCTTCTCCAGGTCGCCGTTGCCGCGGCCGTTGATGTCCGAGGCGATGTAGCCGATCGGCCGGTTGGCGATCGGGGCGGCCAGCTTGGAGTAGTGGTCGACCAGCGCCGTCAGGTCGGGCGCCTTCTCGACCGTGCGGCGCACCACGTGGTTCTCGGCCTTGACCGAGGGGCGCACGATCGCACCGGTGGTCCTGTCCAGCTTCATGTCGATCTCGGTGAAGAGCCGGCCGAAGGAGGCGGCACTGGTCACCGAGCGCGGGACGCCGTCGGGGTCGGGGATGCTGCAGGCGTACGCGTTGTGGGTGTGGCCGGTGACGATGGCGCCGACCGCCGGGTCGAGCTTCCTGGCGATGTCGACGATCGGGCCGGAGATGCCCTGGCCGGCCGCGCCGCAGTCGTAGTTGTAGACGCTGCTGGCCGGGTAGCCGCCCTCGTGGATCAGCGCGACGATCGAGTTGACGCCCTTGGCCTTCAGCTCCGCGGCGTACCGGTTGATCGTGGTGACCTCGTTGGCGAACTTCAGGCCCTTGACGCCCTCGGCGGTCACGATGTTCGGCGTGCCCTCCAGGGTGACGCCGATGAAGCCGACCTTCACGCCCTGGGACTTGGTGACCCAGTACGGGGCCAGCAGCGGCTTGCCGGTCTTCTCGTCGGTGACGTTGGCCGACAGGAAGTTGAAGTTGGCGCCCTTGAAGGTGCGGCCGGGCTCGTAGCAGCCGTCGGTCGGGTGGCAGCCGCCGTCCTGCATGCGCCGCAGCTCCTGCGCGCCCTCGTCGAACTCGTGGTTGCCCACCGAGGTGACGTCCAGGCCGAGCTTGTCCATCGCCTCGATGGTCGGCTCGTCGTGGAAGAGCGCCGAGGTCAGCGGGCTGGCACCGATGATGTCGCCGGCGGCGACGGTGATCGAGTCGTCCGCCGGGATCCGCGCCTTGCGCAGCTCGGTGGCCAGGTACTCGATGCCGCCCGCCGGGGTGGCGACCTCCTTGCCGGTGGCCGGGTCGATCTCCTTGATCGTGCCGGCCGAGCCGGCCGGGGGCTCCAGGTTGCCGTGGAAGTCGTTGATCGCCAGCAGCTGGAGGTTGACGGTCCTGTGGCGCTTGGCGTTGGCGTCGGCGGCCTGGGCGGCCGTCGGCACGGCCACCGTGCCGAACAGACCTGCGGCGGCGACGACGGCGAGCGCCGTCCGTCGGGATCTGACGGTGAGCATGAAGGGTTCCCCTGCACCTTGGAAGGAGCACCGGCTGCGGACAGCGGCGGCGTTCGGGCGTGTGACATGTGCTGCGACTGCGAAGCCTAGGGTCAACGCGCGTAGCTGTCAGGACGTCGAACGTAACGAGAGGATTACCTCCGAACGAACCGTCACCGTCCGCCGGGTGCGGACCCTGCGGAGGGCGGCCGCCTCAGACGCCCGGCTCGGCCGCCAACTGCCGCTCCGCCCGCACCCGTTCGGCCACCGCGTCCTCGGTCATCGCGCGGTCGGTGTAGACCAGCGGACGCTCCGCCTCGGTGATGATGTGCTTGACCACCTGGACGTTGCCGTTGACGTCCCAGACCGCGATGCCCGGCGACAGGGTGGGGATGATCTCCACCGCCCAGCGCGGCAGGCCGAGCACCCGGCCGGTGGCTCTCGCCTCCTCGGCCTTCTGCATGTAGATCGTCCGGGTGGAGGCCATCTTCAGGATCGCCGAGGCCTCCTTGGCGGCCGCGCCGTCCACCACGTCCGACAGGTGGTGCACCACCGCGACGAAGGACAGGCCGAGCCGGCGTCCGAACTTCAGCAGCCGCTGGAACAGCTGCGCCACGAACGGGCTGTTGATGATGTGCCAGGCCTCCTCGACCAGGAAGATGCGCTTCTTCCGGTCCGGCCGGATCCAGGTGTGCTCCAGCCACACCCCGACGATCGCCATCAGGATCGGCATCGCGATCGAGTTGCGGTCGATGTGCGAGAGGTCGAAGACGATCAGCGGCGCGTCCAGGTCGATCCCGTCGGTGGTCGACCCGTCGAACATGCCGCGCAGGTCGCCGTCGACCAGCCGGTCCAGCACCAGCGCCACGTCCAGGCCCCAGGACTGCACCTCGTCCACCGCCACGCCCAGCGACTCCACCGAGGACAGCTCGGGGCTGCGCAGGGTGTCGATGATGTCGTTCAGCACCGGCTGGCGGTCCGTGACCGACGCCACCACGTGCGCGTGCGCGGCCTTCAGCGCGAAGCCGGCCCGCTCCTCCAGCGCGCGTCCCATCGCCACCTCGACGATGGTGCGCAGCAGCGACAGCTGGCCGGTCTGGGTGATCGCCGGGTCCAGCGGGTTGAGCTTCACCCCGCCGTCCCGGGCCGCCATCGGGTCCAGCCGGACCGGCTTTATGCCCAGCGCGTCGGCGATCAGGTTCCACTCGCCGACGCCGTCCTCGCCCTGCGCGTCCAGCACCACGACCTGGCGGTCGCGGAACCTCAACTGCCGCAGCACGTAGGTCTTCTCCAGCGCCGACTTGCCGTTGCCCGACTCGCCGAGCACCAGCCAGTGCGGGGCGGGCAGCTGCTGCCCGTACAGCTGGAAGGGGTCGTAGACGTACCCCTTGCCGCTGTACACCTCGCGGCCGATGATCACGCCGGAGTCGCCGAGCCCGGGCGCGGCGGTGGGCAGGTAGACGGCCTGCGCCTGGCCGGTGGAGGTGCGCACCGGCAGGCGGGTGGTCTCCACCTTGCCGAACATCAGGCTGGTGAACGCCTCGGTGAGGTTGCCGAGGGCCATGGGCGGCCTCCTGACGGGTCAGCGGTGGACGTGCGGGTGGCGCGGGTGGTGCGGGTGGTGCGGGGGTCGTACGTGGCCGCGCGGGGTCGTGCGGGCCGCTCAGCGGCGGATGCCGGTGGCGAACGGGAGGGTGTTGACGAAGGCCCGGTGGTGCTCGCGGTCGCACCACTCCAGCTTGAGGTAGCTCTTGCCGGCCGAGGCGCGGATGGTCCGCTTGTCGCGGGCCAGCGCGTCGGGGTTGCGCGAGGAGACCGTGATGTAGCCGACCAGGTTGACCCCGGCCGCTCCGGAGGCCAGGTCGTCACCGCGCTGGTCCACCCGGCCGGTGTGGGCCAGGTCGCGCGGGTCGACGGTGCGGTTCATCTTGGCCGCGCGGCTGGCCTCGGCCTCGTCGTTGGTCTTCTCGGTCAGCATCCGCTCGATCGCGACGTCCGTGGGCTCCAGGTCCATCGTCACCGCGACCGTCCGGATCACGTCCGGGGTGTGCACCAGCAGCGGCGCCAGGAAGTTGACGCCCACCGGGGTGAGCGGCCACTCCTTGATCCACGCGGTGGCGTGGCACCAGGGCTCCCTGGTCGCCGACTCCCGCGTCTTCGCCTGGAGGTACTGCGGGTGCGTCGCGTCCAGCTCGGCCGGCCAGGCGTTGCGCCGGGACATCGCCTGGATGTGGTCGATCGGGTGGTCCGGGTCGTACATCGAGTGCAGCAGCGACGACAGCCGGGCCTGGCCCAGCGGCTGGCGCACCCGGATGTCCGCCTCGGCCAGCCGGGCGCAGATGTCGGTCAGCTCGCGCGCCATCACGGCCGCCAGCCCCTCGTCGTCCCGCGCCCGCCGCCCGGTGGCCGTGCGGCCCATCGCGTGCGCCTCGGCGGCCAGGTCCCGGGTGTAGTGCATGCAGGCCACCAGGTACGCCCGGTGCTGCTCCGAGGAGGTCGACACCATCGACTGGAGCTGGTCGTACGACTCCTGCAGCCAGCGCGGCGACGACGGGTCACCGCGCCGCTCGACGTCCTTGGCGTGCGCGTCCGGGTCGGCCGGCAGGGTCCGGGCCAGGATCTGCAGCCGGGTCACGAAGCCGTCCCCGTTGGCCACGTGCTTCAGCAGCGTCCCGAAGCGGTCGACCAGGGCCTCCTGGTCCTCCGAGTCGCGCAGGCCGACGCCCGGGCCCTCGATCTCGATCGCGGCCGTCACCGTGCGCCGCTCCAGGTGCATCAGCACCCCGACCTCGTCCGGCCCGAACGGCGCCGTCAGCCAGCGCAGCCGCCCCACCCCGGGCGGCGGGCCGACCTCCACCTCCCGGCCGTCCAGCCGGGTGCCCGCGTCCATCACGTCCGAGCGCCACACCGCCCGCCCGCTGCGGACCGTCCGGCGGTAGGTGCGGTTGATCTCCGCCCACTTGTAGAACGTCCGCTTGCGGTACGGCACGTACACCGCCGCGATGGCGAGCGCCGGCAGGCCGACCAGGCCGCCGATCCGCAGCGGCAGGACCGGCATCAGCAGGCCCCAGAGCATGCCGAGGAAGGCCCCGAAGATGATCAGCATGATCTCGCCGGACTCCCGGTTCCGGCCGATCGGCGCGTTCGGGCGGGCCTTGCCGATCAGGTAGGTGCGGCGCTGGTGCACGTACGGCTGGGCGTACTGGGCGCCGTACTGGCCGAGCGGTTCACTGCTCACTTACCCGTCACCCTCCCTTCGCTGGATTGCTGTCGCGGATCGGGACCGGGCCCGACTTCGGCCCGCCCTGCTGCGGCGGTGCCGGCGTCCGGCCGGCGTGGGCGGCGATCCCCGGCGCGACCGAGCCGCCGCCGGCACCCCCGCCGCCACCCGTGCCGGCCGCCTGCGGACCGCGGTCGCCGTGGGTGGTGATGCCCTGCTTCATCAGGTTCGCGGTGCCGTTGATCATCGCCGAACCGGCCTGCACGGCGTTGGCCCGGGCCCCGCGCATGTTCAGCAGCTCGTCGCCGAAGCCCGGCACGAAGCGGTACACCGCGGCGCTCGCGAAGATCGACAGGAACAGGATCGCCAGCCCGGACAGCACCCGCGCGAAGTCGTCGTCCGCCCCCGAGCCGGTCGCCACCGCCCCCGCCAGGCCCAGGATGACCACGATGATCGGCTTCGCCAGGTCCACCGCCAGCATCACCCCCGCCCAGCGCCGCACGTGCTTCCACAGCTGCCGGTCCACCAGCCCCGCGTACACCGCCGTCCCCAGCAGCGCGCCCACGTACAGCATCGCCGCCCGGATCAGCAGCTCGATCCAGAGCACCGCCGCCGCCAGCACCGCGACCAGCGACACGATCACCAGGATCAGCGGACCGCCGCCCACGTCACCCTTCTCCAACGTGTCGGCGAACCCGCCCAGGTACGACCCGGTGTCCGTCTTCGTCCCGACCGCTATCGCCTTGGTCAGCCCGTCCGTCACGCTCACCACGGTGTACAGGATCAACGGCGTGAACGCGGACGCCACCACCGTCAGCCACAGGAAGCCGATCGCCTCCGAGAACGCCGTCGCCAACGGCGCCCCCCGCACCGCCCGCTTCGCCACCGCCAGCAGCCACAGCACCAGCGTGATCACCGTCGACACCGCGAACACCACGGCGTACTGCTGCAGGAACGACGCGTTGGTGAAGTCCACCGCCGTCGTCCCGTCGATCGCCCCCGACAACTTCCGCACCACCCACGCGGCGGCCTGCGCACAGCTCTTGGCCAAAGCCCCGAGCGGATCGGTCACGGCCCCGACGGCGCCGCCGCCGGGGAAGGAACCGCCACCAGGCGGAGCACAGTAGACATCATTGCCAGGAAGCGGAACACCCGGGCAACTCGTGTTGGTCGCCCCGGAGCCCGGTGTGGGTGTCGGCTCCGCCAGCGCGCGATGGGCCGTTGCCACGACCGAGACGGCGCCGAACAGCGCAGTCCCCGCCACCCGGACCACGGTCTTCCGAACGGCGCCCGAACTACCGTCAACGGGCATAGTGGAAGCCTCCGAACTGCGAGACGGCACCAGTGATCTCCTCGGCGGTCGCGGCCTGCTGGTCCGGCGGGATCGGAGCCGGCCCCGCCACACGGCTGTAGTCGCTGAGCTTCCAGTCGGTCCCGGTCCATCGAAGGCTGAGAGTGAGGGTGAACCACTCCTCGGAGACCGGCTTGGTGGAACGCTCGCCAGCCAGACCGAACAGGCCCGTGCACCAGACATCGACCTTGACGCTGTCCTCGGTGTAGCCACTGCTCTTCGCCCCGACCGGGATCGTCCGGCTCACGAAGGTCAGCCCCTTCGGGGGCTGCCCCTGGCTGTCGACCCCGAACCTGGTCGCCGTCTCGGGTGAGAAGCCCTGGTCCAGCCGGCTCTGGAGCGCCGCTAGGGCGCCCGGGTCGGCGATGGTGGTGATGATGCCGTGGCGGCTGTCGGTGCGGAACATGTCCGCGGAGCCGATCGCCACCGCGTAGTTGGTGGCGGCGGACTGGGCCCCGGGCTCGGTGTGCGGGTAGCCGGTCGGGATGCCGTTGACGGTGGTGCCGACGGGCTGGTCGCCGCTGGGGGCGGGCCCGGCGCCGGAGCCGGCGCGGTCGGCGGAGGTGCCGCCCCCGGTCCCGCCCCCGGTCCCGCCGGGCGTGACGCGGTTGGCGATGGCGACGGCCACCACGAGCAGGGTGACGACCACCAGGACGGCCAGCAGGGCTCGCAACGGCCGTGCCTGACGGTGACTCTGCTGGGGGGAGGACTGTTCGCCGACCGGCAGGCGCGTACGGGTCCGCGGCTGGTCGTCGGACAACGGCACGGCGGCCCTCCTGGTGCGGGGAGCCGGGGCGGCTCCGGGGGCCCTCCGCCCGGGGGCGGGCGCGGACGGAGGGTGGGAACGGGGGTGGATTCCTGGCGGGCCGGCCGTCAGAGGGGTCCGGACGGGGACCCGGCCTCGGGCAGGTCGGACGACTCCTAGTGCTGTCCGATCGTCAGATCGCCATGCCGTAGACAATGGTGAACAGAGTGCCGAGCGATCCGATGATGAACACGCCGGTCAGTCCGGCGACGATCAGCCCCTTGCCCTGTTCGGCGCCGAAGCTGTCGCGCATCGCGGTCGCTCCGATCCGCTGCTTGGCCGCACCCCAGACCGCGATGCCGAGGCAGATGAGGATGGCGACGGCCATGATGACCTCGACCATCACCCGTGCCTCCGAACCGAGGGTCGCGAACGGCCCCCAGTCCGGCGCGATCCCGCCGATGATGGTGTCGATGTTCGGCTTCTTGGGGGGGTCCTCGGCCAGGTGGCCGACCGCACTGGTGTGCACGCTGCTCAGGTTCATTTCCATCTCACCGCCCGATCAGGCAAATTCAAGGGCCCGGACCCGGCCCGCGCGAAGGGTCGGTACCTATTCTTGGCCGGATCTGATGTCGACTTGGCTACTTCTCGCGGATTGGTCGTGAGACGCCGGACACGTACGCGAGGATGTACACCGTACGAAGGATAGCGCTCACTGTTCGTATCTCTGATGATTGCGGTGAGCAACGCCTTCCGGGACACTTCGACTGACGATTCGTCGGGATGGTGCTGATGGTACTCCGGAAGGCCGGTACGGCCGCCGCCGCTGCGGGAGTTGTTGCGTTCGGGTTCATCGGGCTGGTGACGATGGGGACTTATGCGGCAAGTGGGACGCCGCAGCAGGCGGCGAATCGTTCCGCCCTGTCCCCCGGAACGGTCCCCGCGGCCTACCAGGACCCGATCCAGCGGTGGGGCTCGCTCTGTGCGGCGATCTCCCCGCCGATGCTCGCGGCGCAGCTGTACCAGGAGAGCGGGTTCGACCCCAGGGCGCGCTCCGGGGTCGGGGCGCAGGGCATGGCGCAGTTCATGCCGGGCACCTGGCCCCAGTACGCCACGGACGGCAACGGGGACGGCAAGGCGGACGTCTGGGACCCGCTGGACGCGATCGCCTCGGCGGCGACCTACGACTGCGCGATCGCCAGGCGGATCGCGAAGGTGCCGGGCGACCCCCAGGCCAACCTGCTGGCCGCCTACAACGCCGGCGAGGGCGCCGTGGAGAAGTACAACGGGGTGCCGCCGTACAAGGAGACCCAGGGCTACGTGCGGAACATCCAGGCGATGGCCCGCAGCTTCACCGCGCCGGCCTCGCCGAGCGCTCCGCTGGAGGTGTCCCCGCAGTCGTCGGCCGCGATCTACTTCGCCCAGACCAAGCTCGGCACCCCGTACCTGTGGGGCGGCGAGGGCCTGCCCTCGCAGAACGGGCGCTTCGACTGCTCGGGCCTGACCCAGGCCGCGTTCGCGAGCGTGGGCATCACCCTGCCCCGGGTCGCCAACGACCAGTGGTACGCCGGGCCGCACCCGTCGCGCGACCAGCTGCGGCCGGGCGACCTGGTGTTCTGGGCGACGGACCTGAGCGATCCGCGGAGCATCCACCACGTCGGGATCTACGTCGGCGGCGGGTACATGATCAACGCGCCGCACACCGGCGCGGTGATCCGCTACGACAGGATCGACACCAGGGAGTACATCGGCGCGACCCGGGTCACCTCGGACGGCGCCCAGGCGCTGCCGACCCGCAACAACGACGGCACCGTCAACGCCCCGAGCCGTCCGAGCGGGACGGAGCCCACGGCCCCGGCCGGCGGCCAGGCCGGGGCCCAGGGCGGGGCCCAGGCGGCCCCCGCCCGGCCGACGGCCGCGGCCCCGCCCGCGCAGGCCGGGCCGAGCCCCGCCGGGGCCGGCCGGTAGGCCCCGCGGAGGGCCGGGACGGCCGGGACCTGTGTGCGCGCTGTGGACGCTGAGTCAAGTTTCCATAACCGCGCGTTTCCGTGGAACGCTGTGTCCCGGCGATGACGTTGGGTCCGGTGGTCCCTCGTCAGCTTTCGTCGCCGGGCGGGCCCCGGCGGGAACGTACAGGTGCAGCGGACCAGAAGGAGGTGCGGCGTGTCGACGCCGCTTGCCGACACGACCAACCCCGACCTCGACCTGCTCTACGCCGTCAACGGCCTGGCCAAGCGCTCCCCGCAGTGGCTGGACCACCTGGTCTCGTGGGTCGGCGAGTACGGCATCCTGATCGGTCTGGCGATGCTCGGGCTGGTGGCCTGGCTCCAGGCCAGACGCCGCCCGGACGCACCGGTGGCGATGGCCGGGCTGCTCTGGGTGCCGCTCTCGGTGGCGGTCGCCGAGCTGGCCAACCTGCCGATCGCCGCGATCGTGGACCGCCCGCGCCCCTTCGTCGACCACCCGGGGCTGCTGGTGCTGGTGGACGGCAAGGCCGGCACCCACTCCTTCGTCAGCGACCACTCGACCATGACGATGGGCGTCGCGGTGGCGCTGTTCCTGGTGAACCGCCGGCTGGGCTGGATCGCCGGCGGGCTGGCGCTCCTCCAGGGCTTCTGCCGGATGTTCATGGGCGTCCACTACCCGACCGACGTGATCGGCGGCTTCGCGCTGGCCGTCGCCGTGGTGCTGCTGCTGGCGCCGATCGCGATGGCGGTGCTGGTGCCGTTCTGCCACGCGCTGGGGCGCACGGCACTCGCCCCGCTGATCCGGGCGCCCGAGCGCGGCGGCGCGGCCCGCGGCGGGACCGGTCCGCGCGGGCGTCGGCGCGGGGCGGTCCGGGCCGGGGAGCAGCCGCCGGAGTCCGACCTAGCGGCCTGACGCCGTCCCGGGCCCGCCCAGGGCCCGGAACGGTCAGTCCGGCCCGGCGCCGTTCTCGGCGAGGTGGTCGGTCCCCTCGCGGCGGGCCAGTTCGCGCGAGCGGCGGGCCGGTGCGTACCAGCCGCAGCTACAGCTCGCGAAGGCGAAGGAACCGCGCTCGGTGACCGCGAGGCGGTGTTCGGGCATCCGGGCGGTGCCGGGCGCGGCCGGCAGCTCACTGTGCACGTGGTTCACCGTAACGCGCCGCACGCCCGCCGCGCGAAGCGCCCGGGGCACCCCGGCCCCCGTAACCCTTCGCGCCTCAACTCGTTTGCCCGGAAAGAGCTCTGCCCACCCGGTGGTGTCCGGCGGAGCAGTCGGGCCCGAGGGGGTTGTCGCGAGGATGAAGATGACCGACCAGCAGCGCACCGGACGGCCGCAGTGCCGTCCCGGTCCGCACCTGCGCTCGGCGGCCGGGGCCGCCCTGCTCGCCGCCGTCCTGGCCGCGGGGGCCGCCGGCTGCTCCGGCGGCTCCACCGGCGGCTCCTCGGACCAGCAGTCGGGCGCCCCCGACCAGCTGGCCGCGGACCCGCTGACGGCGGTGCGCAACGCCGCCGACATCACCGGGCGCACCGGCTCGGCGCGCACCACGACGGAGCTGGTCACCGAGTCCGCGGAGAAGAAGGCCTCGTTCAGCGGCACCGGCGGCTACGACTACGTGAAGCGGATCGGCCGGCTGGAGATCCAGGTGCCGCCGGGCGCGGCGACCACCGGGAAGATCGTCGAGGTGGTCCTGCCGGGCACCGTCTACCTCCAGAACAGCGGCGCCAAGGTCCCCGAGGGCAAGTGGGTGAAGCTGGACGTGCGCCAGCTGCCGGACGGCAACCTGGTCAGCAGCGGCGCCACCGACCCGGCCTCGTCGGCGGGGGCGCTGCGCGGGGCGCAGAAGGCGGAGGCGGTGGGCACCGAGACGGTCGACGGGGTCGCGCTGCACCACTACCGGGGCACGCTGGACCTGGCGAAGGCGGCCGACGCGACCGGCGGCCGGGGCGGGGACGGCCTGCGGATGGGCGGCCAGACCTTCACGGTCAAGGAGGTCCCGTACGAGGTCTGGCTGGACGACCAGGGCCGGCTGCACAAGGTGGTCGAGGTGTTCACCTTCGCCGGGGTCGCGGGGTCGAAGGAGCCCAAGGACCAGGTGAAGGTGACGTCGACGACCTCGCTGACGGACTTCGGCAGGCCGGTGGAGGCGGCCGAGCCGGCGGCCTCGGACATCTACCAGATGAAGCCCACGGAGAGCCCGAAGTAGGAGGGTCCGAGACGCCCTGGGCCGCCGGGGCAGCGCTCCGGCGACGGGGCGAGACGGGGTGCGGCCGGGGCGGGTGGCCGCCCGGGGAGCGGCGGCCACCCGTTTCGGCGGCGCCGAGATGGCCCGTCCGTGCCATGTGGACGGGCCCCGAAGTGCCTAGGCTGGACTCCGGGTGGCTGCCGCCCGGGCTGGCGAGGCACTGAAGGGGTGGTGCAGGTGGTGTCGTCCACGGGCGGCCGCAGCGGCGGCCACGACGACGCGGCCCTCGACGAGATCGATCTGGCCGGCGAGCTGATGATCGCCGCGACGGCCAGCTCCGGCGACCGGCTGCCGACCGAGCGGATCGACGAGGTGCTGCTGGACCGGACCGAAGCCGGGCGGACCGACCGGGAGGCCGACGGCTGACCGGCCGTACGGCCGACGGGCCCCGGGAACCGCGGAGCCCTGGGAGCGGCGGGCCCCCGGGGCGGCGGACGGTCAGGGCGTCAGGTGCGGCGACGGCCGAGGGCTCAGCTGCGCAGCAGCCGGCTGATCGCGGCGGTGGCCTCCGCCACCTTGGCGTCCAGCTCGGCGCCGCCCTCCTCGGCGGCCGCGGCGACGCAGTGCCGCAGGTGCTCCTCCAGCAGGGACAGCGCGAAGGACTGCAGCGCCTTGGTGCCGGCCGAGACCTGGGTGAGCACGTCGATGCAGTAGACGTCCTCGTCGACCATGCGCTGGAGGCCGCGGATCTGGCCCTCGATCCGGCGCAGCCGCTTGAGGTGGGCGTCCTTCTGCGCGCTGTAGCCGTGCGGGCCGTGGTGCCCCGCCGGGCCGTGGCCGGCGTGCGGGTCGCTCCCCTGCGCGTGCTCCGGCTCGGTGCGCGCTTGCGTCGTGGTCATCGGCCCCGCCTTCGTCTCAGTGCCTGGTGGCTGCGTCGGCCACCAGTGTCCAACACCGGGGCCCTCCGTGGTGTTCCGACGGCCGACCCGGCACATGCCACCGGGCCCGGGAGACGGGGTGTCCGGGGGTTCGCCCGTCTGGGCGGCGCCCCCCTCTTCCGTGCGCAGGACGGGGACAATCCGGGCGGGGTTCCGTCAGACTGAGGGTTCGGGTCGTACGTGGCGGTGCGGCCCCGACCAGTCGGCGCGGCAGCCGAACGGAAGGGGAGGTTCCGGCTCCTTCCCCGGCACCCCGTTTGCATGATTGCGCTCGGTTGCACCTAGCATCGTTCAGTCCCTACCCCGCACATCGGAGATTTCCGTGCGTTTTAGCCTGACCCCGAAGGAGACGAGCTTCTACGACATGTTCGCCGCCGCGGCGGAGAACCTCGTCGTCGGATCGAAGCTCCTTCTGGAGCTGCTGGGATCAGACGTGTCGGCCCGTGCGGAGATCGTCGAGCGCATGCGCGCCGCCGAGCACGCCGGGGACGACACCACCCATGCCGTCTTCCACCAGCTGAACTCGTCCTTCATCACGCCCTTCGACCGCGAGGACATCTACAGCCTCGCCTCGTCGCTGGACGACATCATGGACTTCATGGAGGAGGCCGTCGACCTGGTCGTCCTCTACGACATCCAGACCCTCCCGAAGGGCATCGAGCAGCAGATCGAGGTCCTGGCGCGCGCCGCGGAGCTCACCGCCGAGGCGATGCCGAACCTGCGCAGCATGTCCAACCTCACCGAGTACTGGATCGAGGTCAACCGGCTGGAGAACCAGGCCGACCAGATCCACCGCAAGCTGCTCGCCCACCTGTTCTCCGGTCAGTACGACGCCATCGAGGTCCTCAAGCTCAAGCAGGTCGTGGACGTCCTTGAGGAGGCGGCGGACGCGTTCGAACACGTCGCCAACACGGTGGAGACCATCGCCGTCAAGGAGTCCTGACCCTCGTGGACATGGCAGCACTCATCGCCGTCATCGGCGTTGCGTTCTTCTTCACGTACACCAACGGCTTCCACGACTCGGCCAACGCGATCGCCACCTCGGTCTCCACCCGGGCGCTCACCCCCCGGGCGGCGCTGGCGATGGCCGCGGTGATGAACCTGGCGGGCGCGTTCCTCGGCAGCGGCGTGGCGCACACCGTCTCCAAGGGGATCATCGAGACCCCCACCGGCAACCAGGGGATGGCGATCCTGTTCGCCGCCCTGGTCGGGGCGATCGCCTGGAACCTCGTCACCTGGTACTTCGGCCTGCCGTCCTCCTCCTCGCACGCGCTCTTCGGCGGCATGGTGGGCGCGGCGCTGGCCGGCGGCGTCGAGGTGATCTGGAGCGGGGTCCTCGACAAGATCGTCATCCCGATGATCGTCTCGCCGGTGGTCGGCCTGGTCGGCGGCTTCCTGGTCATGCTGGCGATCCTGTGGATCTTCCGCCGGGCCAACCCGCACCGGGCCAAGCGCAACTTCCGGGTCGCCCAGACCGCCTCGGCCGCCGCGATGGCCCTGGCGCACGGCCTCCAGGACGCCCAGAAGACCATGGGCATCGTGGTCATGGCACTGACCATCTCCGGCCACCAGTCCGGCGGCGGCATCCCGGTCTGGGTGAAGATCTCCTGCGCCACGATGCTCTCGCTGGGCACCTATGCGGGCGGCTGGCGCATCATGCGGACGCTCGGCCGCAAGATCATCGAGCTGGACCCGCCGCAGGGCTTCGCGGCCGAGGCCACCTCCGCGGCGGTCATGTACATCACGTCGTTCGTCTTCAAGGCGCCGATCTCCACCACCCACGTGATCACCGCGGCGATCATGGGCGCGGGGGCCACCAAGCGGATCCGCGCGGTGCGCTGGGGCGTCGCCAAGAACATCGTGCTCGGCTGGTTCATCACGATGCCGGCGGCCGCCCTCGTCGCGGCGCTGGTGTACTGGTTCGTCCACCTGTTCTGGGGCTGACGGGCCCGCAGGCCGCCCGGACGAACACGGGCCCGCAGGCGCCCGGACGAACGGACAGGGCCCGCCCCCACATCTCGGGGGCGGGCCCTTCTCCATGTCCCACGGCGGCACCGCCATGCAGCACCGCGGGACAGCTCGCGGCCGTCCCGCTCCCGCGGCGCCGCGGGAGCGGGACGGGGCAGTCCTAGCCGAAGCGGCCGGAGATGTAGTCCTCCGTCGCCTGGACCTGCGGGTTGGAGAAGATCCGCTGGGTGTCGTCCAGCTCGACCAGCTTGCCCGGCTGGCCGACGCCGGCCAGGTTGAAGAAGGCGGTGCGGTCGCTGACGCGGGCCGCCTGCTGCATGTTGTGGGTCACGATGACGATGGTGAACCGCTCCTTGAGCTCGCCGATCAGGTCCTCGATGGCGAGGGTGGAGATCGGGTCGAGCGCCGAGCAGGGCTCGTCCATCAGCAGGACCTGGGGCTCGACCGCGATGGCGCGGGCGATGCACAGGCGCTGCTGCTGGCCGCCGGAGAGGCCGGCCCCCGGCTTGTTCAGCCGGTTGTGGACCTCCTGCCAGAGGTTGGCGCCCTTCAGCGAGCGCTCCACCACCTCGTCCAGCACGGACTTCTTCTTCACGCCGGACAGCCGCAGCCCCGCGATCACGTTGTCGTAGATCGACATCGTCGGGAACGGGTTCGGGCGCTGGAAGACCATGCCGACCGAGCGGCGCACGGCGACCGGGTCGACGTTGGAGGCGTAGAGGTTCTCGTCGTCCAGGAGGACCTTGCCCTCGACCCGGGCGCCCGGGATCACCTCGTGCATCCGGTTGAGGGTCCGCAGGAAGGTGGACTTGCCGCAGCCGGAGGGGCCGATGAAGGCCGTGACCGAACGGGGCTCGATGCTCATCGAGATGTCCTCGATGGCCTTGGTGGTGCCGTAGAAGGCCGACAGTCCGCTGACGTCGATGCGCTTGGCCATGATCTTTTGCTTCTCTCGTCCGTGTCGTACGTCAGTCGGTCGCTCAGTGCCCGCCCCTGGGCGAGCGCCAGCGCGCGAAGCCCCGGGCGACGAGGTTGAGCCCCATCACGAAGGCGATCAGCACCAGCGCCGCACCCCAGGCACGGGCGTAGCCGAAGTCGTTGTTGACCTGCGAGTACTGGAGCCAGATGTACATCGGCAGGGACTGCTGCGGGCCGTTGAACGGGTCGCTGTTGATGTAGTCGGCGCCGAACACCAGCATCATCACCGGGGCGGTCTCGCCCGTGATGCGGGCGACCGCGAGCATCACACCGGTGGTGATGCCGCCGATCGCGGTGGGGAGGACGATCCGCAGGATGGTCTTCCACTTCGGCACGCCGAGCGCGTACGACGCCTCGCGCAGCTCGTTCGGGACGAGCTTCAGCATCTCCTCGGTGGACCGGACCACGATCGGCATCATCAGGATGGCCAGCGCGAGGCTGCCCGAGAAGCCGGAGTAGCCGAAGCCCAGGGCGAGGTTCCAGAGCGAGAGGATGAACAGACCGGCGACGATCGACGGGATGCCCGTCATGACGTCGACGAAGAAGGTGACCGCCTTGGCGAGCCTGCCGCGGCCGTACTCGACCAGGTAGACGGCGGTCAGCAGACCGATCGGGGCGGCTATCGCGGTGGCCAGGCCGACCTGCTCCAGGGTGCCGATCAGCGCGTGGTAGATGCCGCCGCCGGGCCCGGACTGGATCACGCCCTTCATCGAGTGGCTCAGGAAGAACCCGTCGACCACGTGGATGCCCTTCTGGACGGTGTAGACCGTCAGGGCGACCAGCGGGATGACCGCCAGGATGAAGGCGACCCAGACCACCGAGGTGGCGAGCCGGTCCTTGGCCTGCCGGCGGCCCTCGACCCGGGCCGAGAGGGCGTAGCCGACCAGGACGAACAGCAGCGCGGAGATCAGGCCCCACTGGAGGTGGCTGGCCAACCCGCCGGCCGCGCCGATCCCGCAGCCGAGGGCGATCGAGCCGACGGCGACGGCGGCCGGGGCCCACCTGGGCAGCCGGTTGGCGGTCAGCGGACGGCCGACGGGCCGGGCGTCCTCGGCGACGACGGTGACGGTCATGCGTTGGCCCCCGAGTACTCCTTGCGGCGGGCGATGATCAGTCGCGCTGCGCCGTTCACCAGCAGGGTGATGACGAACAGGACGAGGCCGGAGGCCATCAGCGCGTCGCGGCCGTTGCTCCCGGCCTCGGCGAACTTCAGCGCGATGTTCTGCGCGAAGGTGCCGCCGCCGGCGTCGAGGATGTGCAGCGACAGGACGTTGCTGGCGGAGAGCACCACCGCGACCGCGATGGTCTCGCCGAGCGCGCGGCCGAGGCCGAGCATCGAGGCCGAGATGATGCCGGGGCGGCCGAACGGCAGCACCGCGGTGCGGATCATCTCCCAGCGGGTCGCGCCGAGCGCGAGCGCCGCCTCCTCGTGCATCCGCGGCACCTGGCGGAACACCTCGCGGGAGACCGCGGTGATGATCGGCAGGATCATGATCGCCAGCAGGATGCCGACGGTGAACAGGTTGCGCGGGGTGCCGGTCCTGGTCTGGTCGAAGATGTACGTCCAGCCCAGGTACTCGTTGAGCCAGCTGGTCAGGCCGTCCAGGTGCGGCACCAGGAAGAGCGCGCCCCACAGGCCGTAGACGATGCTGGGGACGGCGGCGAGCAGGTCGACCAGGTAGGCGAACGGCTGGGCGATCCGGCGCGGCGCGTAGTGCGAGATGAACAGCGCGATCCCGATGGCCACCGGGACGGCGATCACCATCGCGATGATCGCGCTGACGACGGTGCCGAAGGCCAGGACGGCGATGCCGAAGACGGGCTTCGGAGCGTCCGGCGTCCACTCGAAGGTGGTGAGGAAGTTGCCCTCGTTGGTGCTCAGGGCCAGGACCGACCGCCAGGTGAGGAAGGCGGCGATGGCGGCCATGACGACCAGCAGGAGGATGCCCGAGCCGCGGGCGAGGTTCATGAAGATCTTGTCGCCGACCCGGCTGTCGCGCGGCCGGCGTTCCCTGCCTCGCGGGGCGGCAGGGGAGGATGAAGTCATTGGTCTACTCCGGTCTGGTGGTGCCGCCCCGGAAGGGGGACGGCACCATGGCGGCGGTGCCCCGGACGTGGTGCTGGGTGTGGTGCGTTCCGGTGGGGCGGCCCCGGCCCCCCCTCGCTCACGGGGCCGCCCCACCGGGGGCCGGTCGGGTCAGGCCAGGGTGGCGATGACGCCGTTGACCTTGTCGGTGACGGCCTTCGGCAGCGGGACGTAGCCCTTCTCGCCGACGGCCTTCTGGCCCGCGTCGCTGGCCGTGTAGGTCAGGAAGGACTTCAGGGTGTCGAGGGTCTCGGCCTTGTTGCCCTTGTCGCAGACGATCTCGTACGTGACGAGGACCAGCGGGTAGGCGCCCTCTTCCTTGGTCGCGTAGTCGAGCTTCAGCGCGAGGTCGCTGCCGGTGCCGGCGGACTGGGCCTTGGCGATGGTGGTGGCGGCGTTCTCGGCGGTGGCCTCGACCGGCTTGGAGGCACCGGTGTTGATCGCGGCGCTCTTCAGGTTGTTGGTCTGGGCGTAGGCCAGCTCGACGTAGCTGATCGAGTTCTTGACCTGCTTCACCTGGGCCGAGACGCCGGCGCTGCCGTTGGCCGACTGGCCGTCCTTGCCCGCCCAGGCCTTGCTGGCCGGGTAGGACCAGGCACCGCCGCCGGCGGCGGCGAAGTACTTGGTCAGGTTCTCGGTGGTGCCGGCGTCGTCCGAGCGGTGGAAGGTCTGGATGGCCGCGTCCGGCAGCTTGGCGCCCGGGTTGAGGGCGGCGATCGCCGGGTCGTTCCACTTGGTGATCTGCGAGTCGAAGATCTTGGCGGCGGTCGGGCCGTCCAGGACCAGGTTGTCCACCCCGTCCACGTTGTAGACCAGCGAGATCAGGCCGCCGACCATCGGCAGGTCGATGCCCTGGCCCCCGGGGCAGGCCGCCTTGGAGGCCTCGATCTCGGCCGGCTTCAGGGCCGAGTCGGAGCCGGCGAACTGGATCTTGCCCTGGGTGAACTGCTGGATGCCGGCACCGGAGCCGCCACCCTGGTAGTTGATCGAGGTGCCGGAGCACGCGGCGGCGAAGCTGGTCTTCCAGACGTCCATCGCCGCACCCTGGGCGGTCGAACCGGCGGCGATCAGCGAACCGGGCTTGCCACAGTTGATCGCGCTGCCGGCCGCGGCGGAAGCGCCGGAGCCGCCGGAGGCGGTCGTGTTGTTGTTGTTGTCCGACCCGCAGGCGGCGAGCGACAGCGAGCTGACGAGCGCCATGGCACCGATGGCGAGGGCCTTGGAGCGGCCGTTCCGCTGGAGCTTCACAGGGGTGTCCCTTTCTGTGGCATTGCCCTCTGCGCGGGCCGTACGCGTACGGCCGACGCGGGTTTTGCTGTGGTCCGGGGCCCGTGCGGCCCTCCGGTGGTCCCGAAGTTAGGCCGGGTAAGTGACACGACAGCCGGTCGCAAGTGAACGGTGAGTGAACCTCGAACGGATGACAGGAAACTACGTCAGGTAGTAACGGTTGCGTCACGGCAAGAGCGCAGGCAGATCACTTCCACCGTTCCTTCACCGCCGCCGCCCCGGCCGCGCGCACCGGCTTCGCCCCCAGCACCGCCAGCAGGGCGTCCACCAGCTCCCGGTCGTGCTCGTGCGTCAGCCGGGCGCGGGCCTTCCCGGCGGGCAGCCACTCCAGCCGGTCCACCTCCCGGTTCGGCCGGAACGACCCGCCCGACGGCACCGCCGCCCAGTAGCGGACCTCCTTCGGCCGGCCCTGCACCCGGTAGTGCCGGGTCGGCAGCTCCGGGCCCAGCAGACAGCGGAACCCGGTCTCCTCCAGGACCTCGCGCACGGCCGCGTCGGCCACGCCCTCGCCGGCCTCGAGCTTGCCCTTCGGCAGGCTCCAGTCGTCGTACTTGGGCCGGTGGATCAGCGCGATGAGCGGCCGCCCCAGCCGTCCGCTCTTCTTCAGCCGGCCCGGCAGCCACAGCACCGCGCCCGCCGCCAGGACCACCGGCCCGTGCTCCGCCCCGGCCCCCGCCGCCCGGCCGCTGCCCGGGCGCTCGCCCACCTCAGACCGTCCGGGGTGCGGCGGGGTGCCCCCAGGCGTCCGCCGGGACGAGCTCCAGCCAGCCGTCCGGGCCCGGCGGCAGGTCGGGCCAGCGCCGGCCGACGGCGTACCGCGCCGACTCCACCTCCAGCCGCTGGTCGGCGTGCACCACGCCCAGCACGTACGCCGTCGCCGGGGTGATCCGCGGCGTGCGCGCCGCGGTGGCGGCGGTGACGGCGGCGTCCGCCGCCTCCTGCTGCCGGGCCAGCACCACGTCCAGCTCGTCCAGCCCGGAGGACGCCCGGCCGCACACCTCCAGGGCGTACCGGGCCCGCTTCACCAGGATCCGCAGCCGCGACCAGGGCGCGTCGTCGGCCGCCAGCGCGGCGTCCGCGTCCACCGCCCCGCGGGCCGTCGGCACCGCGCCCAGCCGGCGCAGCCCGTCCCCGCCGTACGGGGTGGCGGCCCGCTGCAACGGCAGCTGCTGGGCGGCCGCGGCCAGCGCGGCGAACGCGGCGGCGGCCTGCGGCAGCAGCACCGCCGGGGCCCGGCCGCCCGCCGACTCCAGCAGCGGCGCCTCGCCGACCAGCAGGGTCATCCGGTCCGCCAGCGCGTGCAGCCGGGCGGACCGCAGCTCCTGGAGCACCGTGGAGTGCGCCCTGGTCCGGGCCAGGGTCAGCTGCCGGTCCAGCAGCGCGCGCGCCTTGGGGGCGCCCGCGTGGCCGGCCAGCATGCCCGTCCCGTCCGGGTCGGCACCGCTCAGCAGGTCCAGCGCGCCCAGCAGCCGCGCCGAGCGGCGGACGTAGCCGGGCTCCAGCGCCAGCAGGTTGAGCAGCCAGCGCAGCTCGGTGCGCGACTCCTGCGCCCAGGTCTGCTCGAAGACCGAGCCGAAGGTGTGCAGCAGCCCGCCGATCCGCCGGACGGCCCGCAGCAGGTCCGACGTACCGGCCGACGGGACGAGCGAGGCGGTCCCGGGTCTGGCGCCGACCTCGCCCACCGCCAGCGGCAGCGCGCGCAGGAAGGCGCCGGCCTGGACGGTGAGGTGGCGGGAAAGGATGTCCCCGGCGGTCGCTGTGGAGGCCGCCTGGGCCGTCATCGGCGCTTCGGTCATGGCGTGGTAGATCCCCGTTCCCCCGGGGCGGTCCCCGGAGCTGGTGGCCGACCGCCGGAAGCAACTGCCCGCCAGTGTCCTGTGGGCCGACTGCTCCGGCGGCTTCGCATCAGTGGACGCGTCAGCGCGAGGTGGCGGCCCGCCGGCGCTGGCGTGAGTCGATCAGCAGGTCCTGGACGTGTCGTAGCGGCCGGCCCTCGGCGTCCTGCGAGTGCCGGGCCCAGGCGCCGTCCGGCCCCAGGTGCCAGGACTCGGTCTCGTCCGACACCCCGAGGTCGATCAGCCCCGACAGCTCGGCGCGGTGCGCCGGATCGGTGATCCGCAGCAGCGCCTCGATCCGCCGGTCCAGGTTGCGGTGCATCATGTCGGCGCTGCCGATCCACACCTCCGGATCGCCGTTGTTGCCGAACACGAAGATCCGGGAGTGCTCCAGGAAGCGCCCCAGGACGCTGCGGACCCTGATGTTCTCGCTCAGCCCCGGCACGCCCGGGCGGATCGCGCAGATCCCGCGCACCCAGACGTCCACCGGCACCCCGGCCTGGGAGGCCCGGTACAGCGCGTCGATCACGGCCTCGTCGACGATCGAGTTGACCTTGAGCTTCACGTAGGCCGGACGGCCCGCCCGGTGGTGGGCGATCTCGTTGTGGATCCGCGAGACCAGCCCGTCGCGCAGGCCGCGCGGGGCGGTCAGCAGGCGCCGGTAGGACTCCCGGCGCGAGTAGCCGGAGAGCCGGTTGAACAGGTCCGAGAGGTCCGCGCCGACCTGCGGGTCGGAGGTGAGCAGACCGAGGTCCTCGTACAGCCGGGCCGTCTTCGGGTGGTAGTTGCCGGTACCGACGTGGGAGTAGCGGCGCAGGGTGTCGCCCTCCTGCCGGACCACCAGCGAGAGCTTGCAGTGCGTCTTCAGCCCGACCAGGCCGTACACCACGTGGCAGCCGGACTCCTCCAGCTTGCGGGCCCACTTGATGTTGGCCTGCTCGTCGAAGCGCGCCTTGATCTCGACCAGCACCAGCACCTGCTTGCCGGACTCGGCCGCGTCGATCAGGGCGTCGACGATCGGCGAGTCGCCGGAGGTGCGGTACAGGGTCTGCTTGATCGCCAGTACGTCCGGGTCGGCGGCGGCCTGCTCCAGGAAGGCCTGCACCGAGGTGGAGAAGCTGTCGTACGGGTGGTGCAGCAGGACGTCGCGCTCGCGCATCGCGGCGAAGATGTCCGGCTGGGAGGCCGACTCGACGTCGGTCAGCCCACGGGCGGTGCCCGCCACGAACTTCGGGTACCTGAGCTCCGGGCGGTCCAGGTCGGCGATCGCGAACAGCCCGGTCAGGTCCAGCGGCCCGGGCAGCGGGAAGACCTCCGCCTCGGTGATGTTCAGCTCCCGCACCAGCAGGTCCAGGATGTACGGGTCGATCGATTCCTCGACCTCCAGCCGGACCGGCGGGCCGAAGCGCCGCCGCATCAGCTCCTTCTCCAGGGCCTTGAGGATGTTCTCGGTGTCGTCCTCCTCCACCTCCAGGTCCTCGTTGCGGGTGACCCGGAAGGCGTGGTGGGCCAGCACCTCCATCCCCGGGAAGAGCTCCTCCAGGTGGGCGCCCATCACGTCCTCCAGCGGGACGTACCGCTGGGGCGAGGCCTCCAGGAAGCGGGCCAGCGACTGCGGGACCTTGACGCGCGCGAAGTGCTTGTGCCCGGAGACCGGGTTGCGCACCACGACGGCCAGGTTCAGCGAGAGTCCCGATATGTACGGGAAGGGGTGCGCCGGGTCGACGGCCAGCGGCGTCAGCACCGGGAAGATCTTCTGCCGGAACAGGGTGTGCAGCCGGGCCTGCTCCTTCTCGGCCAGCTCCGGCCAGCGCACGACCTCGATGCCCTCGGCGGCGAGGTCCGGCAGCACCTCCTGCTGGAAGGCGGCGGCATGGCGGGCCATCAGCTCGCGCGAGCGGGTCCAGATCAGGTCCAGCACCTCGCGCGGCTGGAGGCCGGACGCGCTGCGCTGGGCGACACCGGTGGCGATCCGGCGCTTCAGGCCGGCCACCCGGACCATGAAGAACTCGTCCAGGTTGCTCGCGAAGATCGCCAGGAACTTCGCCCGTTCCAGCAGCGGGATGCCCGGGTCCTCGGCCAGCTCCAGCACCCGCTCGTTGAACGCGAGCCAGCTGCGCTCGCGGTCCAGGAAGCGGCCCTGCGGCAGCGCTTCGAACTCCTCTTCGTCCGTGGCCGGCAGCTCCGGCGGCACCCCCAGTGCGCCGGACATCCGGGCCGTGGGCGACAGCGGGGCAGAGACGGGGCGAGGGATGCTCATGGGCTCCAGCTCCTCCAGCAGCAGGACGGCGTCCGGACGCGATGGGCTCTGCGGGCCGTCGCCCTCGCCCCGGGCCGGACCCGGGGACAGCACCCACCCGCCGGGTGCGGTCCGTACAGGACCGGCCGGTGCGTGGCGGTCGACTCTGCACGAGCGAGACACTACGGACTTCATCCTGTGATCTTCGCGGCAGCAATTGAATCCACGGTAAACACCGCATGGCCAGGAGGAAAGCTGAGTCGGTCGGGGCAACGGGCGGGGCCCTCCGGCCGCCTCCGCCGGGGTCCGAAGGCCCGGGGCCTCCGGCCACGGCGCGGCCGGAGCACCGCTAGAGCGACCGGTCCGCCCGGTACGGCGCCCGGTACATGAGGTCCACCTCGTGGACGGTGAACCCCAGCCGCTCGTACACCCGCACCGCCACCGGGTTGTCCGCGTCGACGTAGAGGAGGACGGTGTCCAGGCCGCGCTCGCCGGGGCCGGTGCCGGTCAGGTGGCGCAGGCCCGCCGCCGTCAGCGCCCGGCCCAGGCCGCTGCCCTGCTCGGCCGGGTCCACGCCCACCACGTACACCTCGCCGAGCTCGGGCTCGGCGGCGGTGGCCGGGTGCACCTTGGTCCAGTGGAAGCCGACCACCCGGCCGTCCCGGGTGGCGAGGAAGAAGCCGGCCGGGTCGAACCACGGCTCGGCGATCCGCTCCGCGAGGTCCTGCGCGGTCCAGCTGCCCTGCTCGGGGTGGTGGGCGAAGGCCAGGGCGTTCAGCCGCAGCCACTCGGCGTCGTCCTCCCCCGGGCGGAAGGTGCGGAGTTCGATGCCCTCGGGGAGGGCCACGTCCTCGGTCTGCGGGCCGGTGCGGCGCATCTGCCGCAGCTCGCGGACCAGTTCGGCACCGTACGCCCCGGCCAGGTGCCGGGCCGCCGGGTGGCCGCCGTGCACCCAGAAGTCCACCGCGTCCCGCCCCGCCCGGTGGGCCTGCGCCAGGACGGCGTCCACCAGCGGGCGGGCCAGGCCGCGGCCGCGGGCGGCCGGATCGACCACCAGCTCGGCGGCGGGGTTGGCGGCCGACTCCTCGGGCACCTCCAGCTGGCCGTAGCCGAGGACGGCCTTGTCGTCGGTCTCGACGAGGTGGATGACGCCGGGGCGCGGAGAGTCGGCGTTCCGCAACCGGAGCCGGCCCTGCTCGGAGACGGCGGCCCGGCCGTCCACCGCCTGGGCCTCCGCCAGAACGCGCAGCGCGCCGTCGCGCTGCTCGGGCCGGAGCACATCGTTCGCCATGACCGCTGTCTGATCGTCCATGCCCTGACGATACGTCACCGGAAACGCGAAGAGCCCCTGATCCGCAAGGGATCAGGGGCTCTTCTGAAGAATTGTTCGGCGGCGTCCTACTCTCCCACAGGGTCCCCCCTGCAGTACCATCGGCGCTGTAAGGCTTAGCT
>NZ_JBISAI010000022.1:118633-121094 GCF_044391605.1 Kitasatospora sp. NPDC018619 | reverse complement strand
TTGTCCCCGTCGGTGTAGATCCCGCCGAACCGCTGGAGGATCTCCAGCCGCAGGATGTCGCTCGCCGAGGCGTACCCCTGCCCCACCCCCTTGGCTGTCTCCATCTTGTAGGCCGCTTCGAGATCCATCGGCGCCTCGGCCGAGAAGACCTCGTCGACGTTGACCAACACGATCTTATGGTCCCGCGCCCACGCCACCATCGCCCGTACGGTGGCCAGTTCCTCCGTGTCCTGCCCCTTCCCCTCGGCCTCCTTGGCCTCCTTGATCCGCTCACGGGTGACATCCGTCCAGATCACGTGGGTAAACCCCTGGCCAAAACCGCCGGCCGACTCCGCCACGTTCGCCATGAACGGGCCGGTGTGCTCGTCGTCCGCCGACAACGGGCGACCGAGCCAGATGGAGTGCACCAACTTGGGGATGCGCACCAGCTTCGCAAAGGGCAGCCCCGACTTACGCCGCATCGTGCCCGGCTTGAGCAGCACCGTGTCCGACAGCGAAAGCTTCGACCCTGCCTCGATGACGGAATTCTCGTCCGCGACCAGGGACGCCGGCGTGATCTGCTCAGCCGTCGGCTCGGTCTCGCTCGCCAGGTCCAGCGCACGGAAGAACGCCACCCGCGACGCCGAGTGCAACTCCCGGTAGTTGTAACCCTCGAGGAACGGCGGCGCGGCCGGAACCACCCGGTCACCGAACAGGTCCGGCCCCAGCCACTCCTCCAACTTGGCCACCGGCTTCGAGGACACTGGGCGCGCGGGCTTTTCGCGCATCAGCTCGTCGATCAGCTCCTGAGCCGTAAAGGGAAGATCCTGCTGCGGGACGGCCGGCATCTGCGCCGGACCCGACCCGGCCCCCGGCGCGGCCGGGGTGATGTCGTCGACGGACTGCGTGGGAACCTGGAGGAGCTTCGCCACGGCCTCGGCCGTCAGCCCGCGCTTCGTACGGCCCCCGGCGCCGGCCGGAACGGACGGACCCGCGCCCCCGCTCTCGTCCGTCGGCTGCTGGAGCCGCCGCGACAGCTCGACCGCCGCCGCCAACTCGGCTGCCTCGCGGGCCTTCCGGGCTTCGTACTGGGACCAGGACTCTCCCTGCTCCGGAACCTCCAGGTACTCCAGTTCCTCCTCGTCGTCCGGCGCCTCGTCCGCCACGACCCGGCCCTTGCCCTTGTCCCCGACCGGCCCGGTCTTCGAGACCGGTGACTCGTCGGACATCTCGTCGGACATCTCGACGGACATCGCCCTGGGAGCCGTCCCACCGGCGACGGGCAAGGGGCCCAGGGGGGACGGCGGCATGAGACGGTGATCGACCAAGGTGTCCACGTTGATGCCGAGTTCACCCGCCAGCTCGTACCAGGCCTCGGTCTCGGCGGCCGCGAGGTGGGGCGCCAGGTAGCGGTCGATCGCTTCGAAGTCCGGCGGCCCCGCGTACGCGCGCATGGGCGCGCGCAGCGCGGCATCGGCCCGCCGGGTGATCCGCGTCCGGGCGTCGGCCAGTGAAATCTCCCCGATCGACCCGGAGTTCCCGCCCGACTTGTCCCGTAGGTCCTGCAGGAATTCCTGCCAGCGGGCCTCCTCGGCAGCCGCCGCCTCCGCCTGCCGGCGAGCGGCCCGGGCCTGCTCCTCGGCGACTCGCTCTCTCGTCCGATCGAACAACTCACGTTCGGCAGCGGCTCGTTCCTGCCGCGTGGCAGCCGCCTTCGCCTGCTGCTCCGCGAGCTTCTCCGCCGCCTTGCGCGCTGCCTCGGCACGCTCCTGGGCCTGCTGCTGGACCTGCGGATCCTGCCGCTTCTGCGCGAGCCAACGCTCCATGGCCTCCGCATGCTTCTGCGCGGTCTGTTGCGCCTGCTCGCCCCGCTCCTCCTGCCAGGACTTCGCCGGTGTCCGCGGCTGGACGGCCGGAGCCGTCGTCTCCTGGCCGACGCTCAGGACGGTCGGGGCCGACCGGGCGCCGGCTCCGCCCGCGGCGGGGGGATTCGCCAGGCGGCCGGCGCGCGCCGCCGCCTGCGCGTCGGCCATCGCCTTGGCCTCGGCCTCGGCGATCCGCGCCTCGATCGCCTTCACCTGCTTCTCCGCCAACGGCGTCCGAGGCGTGTTCCGGTCCGGCGACCCCGCACCGAGCTCCTCCGACGACCCACTCCCCACCTTCGCCCCGGCCGCAGCCTCGGCCTGCACCTTGGCCTGCGCATCCGCCTTCGCCTTCGCCTCGGCCTCGGCGATCCGCGCCTCGATCGCCTTCACCTGCTTCTCCGCCAACGGCGTCCGAGGCGTGTTCCGGTCCGGCGACCCCGCACCGAGCTCCTCCGACGACCCACTCCCCACCTTCGCCCCGGCCGCAGCCTCGGCCTGCACCTTGGCCTGCGCATCCGCCTTCGCCTTCGCCTCGGCCTCGGCGATCCGCGCCTCGATCGCCTTCACCTGCTTCTCCGCCAACGGCGTCCGAGGCGTGTTCCGGTCCGGCGACCCCG
>NZ_JBISAI010000022.1:48236-118535 GCF_044391605.1 Kitasatospora sp. NPDC018619 | reverse complement strand
CCACCGAGCTCCTCCGACGACCCACCCTTCACCTTCGCCCCGGCCGCAGCCTCGGCCTGCACCTTGGCCTGCGCATCCGCCTTCGCCTTCGCCTCCGCCTCGGCGATCCGCGCCTCGATCGCCTTCACCTGCTTCTCCGCCAACGGCGTCCGAGGCGTGTTCCGGTCCGGCGACCCCCCACCGAGCTCCTCCGACGACCCACCCTTCACCTTCGCCCCGGCCGCAGCCTCGGCCTGCACCTTGGCCTGCGCATCCGCCTTCGCCTTCGCCTCCGCCTCGGCGATCCGCGCCTCGATCGCCTTCACCTGCTTCTCCGCCAACGGCGTCCGAGGCGTGTTCCGGTCCGGCGACCCCCCACCGAGCTCCTCCGACGACCCACCCTTCACCTTCGCCCCAGCCGCAGCCTCCTGCTGCTTCGCCGGCTCGGACTGCGGGCCCCGGTCCTTCACCGAGCCCGTGGTGTTCGGAGACTCCGGCTGGGGACCGCGCTGCGAGTCCGTCCGACTCAGGGGCTTTGCGTTCTCGGGAATCTGCGCCTCCCCACCGAGGCGCTCGCCCCGGCCGGAGAAGGGCTCGGTCGTAGCCGCGGGCTTCTTCGCAACCGGGCCACCGTTGACCGAACCACCCGGCCCGACCCCGCCCTGCTCCAGATCAGTCACAGTCCGCACATTGGAACCACCAGGCCGCGACCCCGAACCCGCCCCCGGCCCCTCATCCACCCACCTACCACCGGACCGACCGTCCAGCGTCATCCCCGTACCCCGATCAACCGGCGGCTTCGACCCACCGTTGACCGAACCACCCGGCCCAACCCCACCCTGCTCCAGATCAGTCACAGTCCGCACGTTGGAACCACCAGGCCGCATCCCCGGCTCCCGGGTGCCGACGTTCGGCCCGGCCCCGTCCTTCGGGAGATCAGCGATGGTCATCGTCTTCTTGGCACCGAACGGCTGCGCCGAGGGCTTCTTCGGGTCCGGCTTCGCCGGATTCCCCAGTCCCCCGCCGGATTCCTCGGGCGACTTCACCGGTACGTCGGGTCCGCCCTTCTCCCTCACCACCGCTACGGCCTCGGCCTCCGCCTTCGCCTTCGCGATCCGCGCGTCGGCCGCCGCCGCGTGCTTCTCCGCCTGGGCCGTCCGGGCCGTCTTCGGATCCGGCTTCCCCGAGGGCGCGCCCTCGGAGGACGTCTGCTTCGTCCCGCCGACGGTCCCCTCGCGTTCCCTCGCCGAGGAGGCGGTCGGCTGCTGGTTCTTCTCCGGCTGGGTCCTGGGTTCCAGGTCCGGCCCCGTGTGCTTCTGTCCCGCCGTCTGGCTGGTCCGCTCGTTCGCCCTGGGCGCGGAGGCGGAGGAGTCGTTGGGCTTTCCGTTCTCCGACATCCGCTCCGGCGTGGGAGTGTCCCGGGGGCCGGAAGCGCCTCCGGTGGTCGTCCGCTGCGTGGTCGCGAGCGACTCCGAGCCCTCCTTGAGGGGTGGCTTCGCTCCCTCGGACCGGTTTCCGCCGGGAAGGCCCTCGGGGGACGAGGGGGTCTTCGCGGAGACGGAGCTGCGGTCGGTCGTCACGTTGAGGTCGCTGCCCGGCCGCGTTCCGGCGGGCTGCTGGTCGAAGTTGGACTTGTAGGTGGTCTGGTTGCCGGCCGGCTTCTCGGACGGTACCTGGCCGGGGTTGTGCTCGGGCGCGTCGATGCGCGCTCCGGGAGCGCGCGAACCGCCGTTCCCGGGCGTCTGGTTGACGGAACGCGAGGTGGCCGCGTCGGGCGTCGAACCGTCCCTGCCGCCCAGCGGCGCGGGCGTGTCCTGGCTCGTGAGGTGGCCGCCGGTGCTCTTCGGCGGGGCGGCGTTGCCGACCGTGCCCGCCCCGGGCTGCTGCACTCCCCCGGGCTTCACCTGTCCCTCGGGAACCGACTGACGCGCTCCCGGCGGGTTGACCTGGCCGGGCTCGTGGGCCACCGGCTCGGGGCTCCGACCGGGCGTCGACGTCCTGGGCGGGCCGGGCGGGGTGGTGGCGCCGGGGCCCTCGTGGACGGGAACGGTCCTGGGGGGCTCGGCCCCGCCCGGCGCCGGGGAGCGCCCCGGCGGCAGGCCGCCCGTGCCCGGCTTGGCTCCCAGCGGGTTGCCGGTACCCGGGAACTCCAGCGGCGGGACCTTGCCGACCCCGCCCGGGTTGACGCCGCCGACGGGCCCCGGCCCGTCCGGGATCGGTACGGGCGTGCGCCCCGGCAGCGTGACGTGCTCGGTGGTCGGGGGCTTCTCGCTGACCGGGTCGATCTTCGGGGGATTCGCGCCCTTGCCCCCGATCCCCTTGGGACCGACGATCCCGCCCTCCTTGGGCCCACGGAGACCGGCCAGGCCACCGAGGCCGCCGAAGGCGGCCCCGATGCCCATGTTGATGCCCTCGGCGGTCCAGTCGATCTCGAACGGGACGTCGTAGATCTTGTCGGCGATCAGCTGGCTCAGCAGGTCGGTGCCCAGCTGGAGCAGACCGCCGGCGACGGCACCACCGATGAAGGCGCCGATGTTGAGGATGGTCTGCAGGCTCTCGCCGATCGTCCTCAGGATGTTGGTGATGGCCGTGATGAGGCCTTCGAGGAGCGGTGCGATCAGCTTGGCCAGCAGGCCCAGGCCGAAGGGGAGGACGAGGCCGAGAATGGTGCCGATGATGCTGGCCAGGCCCGCCGCGTCGGCGGCCTTCTGCTCGGCCAGCTGGATCCGCTCCAGCGCCCGGCCGTAGTCGTTGATGGCGTCGCCGATCTTCCAGCAGGTGGTGACCGCCGGGTCGAGCACCGAGCCGCCGACGAGGTTCCAGGCGTCGTGCGCGGCCACCATGCCGTCACCGGTCCACTGGTACTTGTCCATGTTCATGCTGGTGGCGTACCGGGCCGCGTACACCGTGTTGCCCAGCTCGATCCACTGGTTTCCCAGGGCGTAGATCTCGCTGATGCTGAAGCTTTCGTCGGCCATCCGGTATCCACCTCGGAGCAACGTGCTGCGGTAGTCGCAGACTGGAAGGAGCGGGCGGGCCGGCAGCCGGAGGGCCACCGGCCCGGTGGGAGGGGCAGGGCCTCAGGCCCGCTCCTCCTCGTGGAGCGCGACCTGGAGCAGCCTGGCCGGGCCGGAGCGCCGGACCAGGACGCCGCGGCCCGGCGGGCGCTGGGCGGCCCGCTGGTCGCCCAGCAGAACGCCCTCGCGCGGGTCGCCGGACAGGATCAGGCCGCCGGTGCCCAGGTCCTTGAGCCGCGAGAGGAGCGGATCGGACATCATCGGGCGGCCCACCCCGGCCACCCGGCGGGCCAGCACCACGTGCAGGCCGATCTCCCGGGCCTGGGTCACGTAGTCGGCGAGCCCGGCCAGCGGGGACTGGTGACCGACCGCGACCAGGTCGTAGTCGTCCACCACCACGTACAGCTCGGGCCCCTCCCACCAGTCCCGGGCACGGAGCCGGGCCGCCGAGATGCCGGGCGGCGGCATCCGCTCGGCCAGCTTGGCGACCAGCTGCTCGGTGTAGGCCTCGGCGGCGACCGCGTCACCCGCGTAGGCGCCGATGTACTCCTCCGGCACCGCGTCCAGCAGGCTGCGCCGGTAGTCGATCACCATGAACCGGGCCTGCCAGGCGGTGTTCCGGTCGGCGAGGGCGCCCATCCAGGTGCGCAGGAAGGCGGACTTCCCGCTGCCGGCGTCGCCGAACACCAGGAAGTGCGGATCGGTCGGGCCCAGCCCGAGACCGACCGGTGCCAGGTCGCGCTCGCCGACTCCGATCGGCACCTCGTCCGCGGCGAGGTCGGCGGTCCGGGCGGGGTCGAGGTCCGCGAGGAGCACCCGCTCGGGCAGCATCAGCACCGGCGGAGCGCCCGCCCCCGGCCAGCCGGCGGTGATCTTGGCGAGCGCGTCCTCCTGGGCCTCGGCCAGGCCGGTGGTGCCTTCGCGGCCGTCCAGCCGTGGCAGCACGGCCTGGAACAGCACGCCGGGCGACACGATGCCGCGGCCCGGGATGCCGGGGACCTGCCGGGCCGCCTGGCGGCTGACCTCCGACTCCGTGGGCTCGTTCAGCCGCAGCTCCAGGCGCCCGGAGAAGCTGTCCCGCAGGTTCGGCCGGACGTCGGCCCAGCGGTTGGCGGTGAGGATCACGTGCACGCCCACGCCCAGGCCGCGGGAGGCGATGTCCAGCACCGAGGCCTCGGCGCCCTCCAGTTCGGCGCGGATCGCGCCCCAGTTGTCCAGCAGCAGGAAGACGTCGGCCGCCCGGGTTCCGGCCGGCAGCTTTCCGGCCCTGCGCAGGGCGCGGAAGGACGCCACCGAGTCGATGCCCAGCTCCCCGAACAACTCCTCCCGGGCAGCGACCAGAAGGCCGATTTCGGCCAGCACCCGACGGGCGCGCTGCTCGTCGCGACGCCCGGCCACGGCACCCACGTGCGGGGCGGCCTCCAGCGGGGAGAGGCTGCCACCGCCGTAGTCCAGCCCGTAGAACTGCGCCTCGTCGGGGGTGTGGGTGAGCATCGCGGACAGCACGGTGGTGCGTAGCAGGGTGCTCTTGCCGGTCTGCGGCGCCCCGACGAGGGCGAGGTTGCCGTGGGTGCGCTCGAAGTCGAACTGGAGCGGCAACTGCTGCTGCTGGAGCGGCAGGTCGAGCACGCCGACGGGGAAGGCCAGCCGGCCGACGCCGGGCCACAGGCCGGCCTGGCGGCCGCGTCCCGGCTGCTCGGAGAGCGGGCCGAGGAGGCTGTCCAGGGGGATCGCGCCGGGCAGCGGGGCGAGCCAGACCTGGTGCACGGACTGCCCGAACCGGCAGACGTGCTCGACCGCCACCTCCATCTCGGTGGGGCCCGAGGGCAGGGCCGGCGGCTGGGCCTCGGCCGGCCCCTCGGGTTCCTCCTGCGGCACCGTGCGCAACGCGTAGGGGACGACGGGCAGGGCGGCGCCCGGACCGTCCTCGCCTGCGCGGGGTTCCTGGTACGGGCCGGAGATGTGGGCGACCCGGAACCGCTGGTAGACCGACTCGTCCACCTTGAGGTAGGCGGAGCCGGGGATCGGGGGCAGCTGGTAGGCGTCGGGGGTGCCGATCACCGTCCGGCTCTCGGCGGCGCTGAAGGTGCGCAGGCAGATGCGGTACGACAGGTGCGACTCCAGGCCGCGCAGCCGGCCCTCCTCCAGCCGCTGGGTGGCCAGCAGCAGGTGCATGCCGAGGCTGCGGCCGACCCGGCCGATCTGGACGAACAGGTCGATGAAGTCGGAGCGCTGGGAGAGCAGTTCGCCGAACTCGTCGACCACGATCAGCAGGTAGGGCAGCGGTTCCAGCGGCTTGCCGTCCGCATCGCACTGCCCGGCGGCCTGGCGCAGCTGGTACTCGCGCAGCGAGTCGACGTTCCCGGCCGCCCGCAGCAGCCTCTGGCGGCGCTGCTGTTCGCCCTGCAGGGCGACGCGGACCCGGTCCACCAGGGAGAGGTCGTCGGCGAGGTTGGTGATCAGGCCGGCCACGTGCGGCAGTCCGGTGACGCCGGCGAAGGTGGCGCCGCCCTTGAAGTCGATCAGCACCAGGCTGAGCAGGTCCGGGGAGTGGGTCATCGCCAGTCCGGTGACCATGGTGCGCAGCAGCTCGCTCTTGCCGGAGCCGGTGGCCCCGACGATCAGGCCGTGCGGGCCCATGCCCCCCTGGGCGGACTCCTTGAGGTCCAGCAGCACCGGGTCGCCGTCGCCGGAGAGGCCGACCGGCAGGCGCAGCAGCCGCTCGTCGCCGGCCGGGATCCAGCTGACGGACGGATCGAAGGCCGCCACGTCGGGGGTGCCGAGCATCTCGGGCAGGGTGACGGTTCGGGCGAGCAGCTGCTCGGGCTCCTCGGACAGGCTCAGCGGGGCCAGGGCCCGCGCGGTCAGCTCGCACAGCTCCGGGGCGGGGGCGTCCGCGACGGCCCCCTCGACCCGGCTGTACAGCTCGGTGTTGCGGCCCTCCAGGGCCAGCGAGCCGTCCTCGCCCACCCGGGCGCGGACCTCGGTGCGGGTGGGCTCCTCGCGCTCGGCGCCGACCAGGCAGATCACGGTGATGCCCAGGGCGGGCCCGGCCGATTCCAGCAGGGCGGTGGCCACCGGGCCGCGGGCCCAGGCGGCGGCCGGGTCGTAGGGGTCGAGCAGGACGACCAGCCGGTGCAGCACCGGGTCGGGGGCGCCTGCCAGGGTCGGCCGGCGGGTGGTCCGTTCGCTCTGGGCGCGGGCGATCGCGCTCTCCACGGCGTCGGCGAGCGCGTCGAACTCCGCCGCGACCAGGGGGACCACGCCGGCCGGGCCAGGGGCGCCGGCCTCGTGGGTGTGCGGGAGCCACTTGGCCCACTCCCAGTCGGGATCACCACCGGTGCAGACCACGATGGTGACGTCGTCGGGGGCGTGCAGCACCGCAAGCTGGCAGAGCAGCGACCGGGCCAGCGCCCGGGTCCGGCCGGCGGGGCCGAGCAGGCTGAGCACGCCGGCCTTGGCCAGGTCGACCAGGGCGGGCTGGCGGCCTACCGTGCCGGCCTGGTCGACCACCCGCTGCGCGGCGGCGTGGGTCTGTTCGTCGTACTCCGCGAGCGGGTCGTTGCGGGTGCCGAGCTGGATCGGGGTGGCCAGCGTGCCCTGCCCCTGGCCCAGGCGCACCAACAGGAAGTCCTTGTCGGTGGCGCGCCGTTCCCAGACCCTGCGGCGGCGCTCCGCGAGCGCCCAGAGCCGCTCCGGCGAGGGGTGCAGCCAGCCGGCCGCGAGCCGCTGGCTGTCGGCCACCTGACGGGCCGTCCGCTTGACGTCGGTCAGGTAGCGCAGGTAGCGCTCGCGCTGGCGGTCCTTGGCCTGGCGGTTCGCGCTGCGCATCTGGTGGCGGACGGCGAGGGTGGCCCCGATCGAGATCACCACGAAGGCCACGCCCAGCACGATCAGCAGCGTGTTGCGGTACATCACCATGTAGGCGGCCATGCTGATGCTGCTCATCAACGGCAGCAGCAGGGTCAGCCAGGTGCTGGCCGAGGAGTTGGCGCCCTGGGGGGCCTGCGGCGGAGCGGGCAGCACCACCCGCTGGTCGGGCAGGGCCGGCGGCAGGGCGCGGGTGGGCCGGTGGAAGGGGATCCTGCTCACCTGGTGGTGCCTCTCGGTGCTCGACTGCGGCTGCGGTGCGACCGGCCCTGGCGCGGGGGTGCGCCGGGGCCGGGCGAGGTGGAGCGTGGGGTGGGGCGGGGTCAGAAGACCTCGGCGATCACGGTGTTGGTCTTGTCCGGGGCGGGGGACGTCGGCGCCGGGTTGTAGGCGCCCGGGTCACCGGAGCCGGTCGCGGGGCTGCCGATGGCGGTGGTGAGCGGCCCGAAGAGCTTGGTGACGATGAAGTCCTCGGCGTGGTCGTAGTTGCTGACCGCGCTGCCCAGGGCGATCATCAGCCGCTGGAAGACGCCCTCCGTGCCGTCGGGCTTCTCCTTGGTCTTGGTCCCGACCAGCTCCTTCATGCAGGCGTTCCACTGGTCGAAGAGCTCTCTGGCCTGGTCCGCGGTCTTTCCCGCCCAGCCCAGCCGGAGTTCGGCCAGGGTCTGCTCGATCGTGACCAGGCTGTCGAGGATGCTGTTCAGGGAGGTCTCGACCGTGGTCTTGGCCGCCGTCATCTCCTGGAGCGGCACCGCGAGCTTGATCGTGTCGTAGCCGTCGGGCGAGTCCAGGGGGAGCCCGGAGGGCGAGGTGTAGCCCGGGACGTTGGTCACGTGCTTGGGGTCGGGGGCGGGGGTGGCCATCAGGCGCGGACGTTGTTGTAGTTGGCCAGTTCCATCTCGTGGTACGTCCGGTAGGCCGCCCGCATCCGGTTGGTCATCTCTTCCAGCAGCTCCGTCAGCACGACCATGTCGTCCTTGTAGACCTTGCAGATCGCGGCGAAGGAGGTGCCGGCCGGGCCGGTCCACCCGCTCTCCACGGGCGCCAGGGCCGTGGCGATCGCGGAGATCTCCTCCTTGATGTTCTCGCTCTCGGCGCTCAGCGTGCCGGAGGCTTCGAGCAGTTGCCGCAGGTCGACCTTGAAGTCCTGCAAGCTGTAGGTCACAGCGGGCGCTCCCCGGGGCTCGTCGTTCGGCCGGTCCGCACCGGTCCGGCCCGATCCGCGTACGGCTGGTTCACGTACGCACGTCGGCCCTGCGGAGTCTAGGCAGCGGCCGGACGGCCGGGACAGCCCCGCTTTCTGTCCCCCGGGTGTCCCCGAACGGGGACCTCCCGCCGTGGGCGCGCGGTGGGCGAGGATGGCCGTGTTCACTGCCCACCCCTGGATCCGGAGGTCCACGTGGTCGCCCCGATCAACTCCCCGATCTACGTTCCGACGCCCGAGGACGGTGGCAACGGCCCCGACCCCAAGCCGGGCGGGGGCGCGGCCGATCCGACGCTGAAGATGCTCTGGGAGAACGGCTACGTCCCGGGCTTCAGCGGCGTCCCCGCGAACAACGGCGGCGCACCGGCCGGAACCGACCCGTCCACGCCCGCCCCCGCCCTGCCCGGCCACGCGGCGTTCTCGGTGGACCTGGCGACCCTCTACAGCGTCATCTCCGCCGGAGCGTCCGGCGCCTCCGGAGTGGTGGACGCCTACAACGCCCTCAAGGTCAAGGTGGGCGCGGTGGTCGCCAGCGGCACCTTCTGGGGCCAGCAGGCCGGCAGCATCCAGACCGTCTACGACAATTCGGGGATCGCCGGCGGGATCGGCCCGATCGCTCGGCAGGCGTTCGTCTCGGACAAGGGTGTCCAGAAGGCCGCCGGGAAGTTCGCGCCGATCATCAACCCCGAACTGACCACGGCGCTGCGGCAGGTGGCCGACGCCGTCGAGCTCTACGGCGTCTACCTGGCCCGGCTGGACCTGGCGGGCCAGGCCTACGCATCCGCCGACTACGGGTCCATCATGCCGGAGGTCGCCCCGAGGCCGAAGAGCTGACCGGTCGCCTTCGGGGCGCGGCGCCGCGCCCCGAGGTGCGGTGCCCCTGACCGCCGTGCCTCAGACTGCGGCGCCGAGCTCCGGCAGGTCCTCCGGCAGCACGGTGGTCAGGTCCTCGGCCGTCGGGTCCGCGAGGTCGGCGACCCGCTGGGCGTGCCGCTCCGTGATCCACTGGAAGACCTGGCGGGCGGTGCGGCCGTTGCCGAAGCCCTCGTCGCGCGGCAGCTCCGTGAAGTACCGGGCCAGCGCGGCCAGCGTCGGTTCCGGCAGGTCGTAGCGGTGCTGCTCGGCCTGGTGGACGACGATGTCGACCAGCTCCGGCCCGAGGTAGTCGTCGAAGGTCAGTGTCCGGGTGAACCGGGAGGCCAGGCCGGGGTTGGCGTCGATGAAGCGCTGCATGTCGCCGGGGTAGCCGGCGACGATCACCACCACCTCGTCGCGGTGGTCCTCCATCAGCTTGACGAGCGTCGAGATGGCCTCCTGCCCGAAGTCGCCGCCCTGGCCGTGCGGCACCAGCGCGTAGGCCTCGTCGATGAAGAGCACCCCGCCCAGCGCCCGGCGGAACACCGCCGTGGTCTTGGGGGCGGTGTGCCCGACGTACTCGCCGACCAGGTCGCCGCGGTCCGCCTCGACCAGGTGGCCGCTGGAGAGCATGCCCAGCGCGTGCAGGATCCGCCCGTACAGCCGGGCCACGGTGGTCTTGCCGGTGCCCGGGTTGCCCGCGAAGACCACGTGGCGGCTGGTGGGCGGCGGTGGCAGGCCCAGTTCCTTGCGGCGCCGGACCAGTTGCATCAGCTTGACCATGGTCTCGACGTCGTGCTTGACCCGCTCCAGCCCGACCAGCCGGTGCAGTTCCTCGAGCAGGGCCGCCAGCTCGGCCTCGGCGCTCTCCCGGTCGCCCGCCGCCCCCGGTTCGGCCGTCCCCTCGGTCTCGCCGGCTCCCCCCGGCGCACCGGGCGCCGTCGGCGCACCCGGCAGCGCCCAGGGCCGGGCGATCCCCGCCGGGGTGCCCGGGGAGGCGGGGCCGGCCGTGGCCGGCAGCGTGGACTCCTCGACCCGCTCCGTCCGGCAGTCCTCGATCACGGCGGCGGCCCGCTCGGCCAGCGCGACGTCCTCGGCGGTGTCGTGGACGAGGCAGCGGCGCAGCACCGGATCGGCGCCCGCGCCCACGTACAGGGCCGGGTAACCGGTCTCGGACAGCGCGCAGTCCTCCAGCAGGCCGTGCGCGCCCTCGTCCAGGTACAGACCGTTCTTGGCGGTGCGCGCGATCGTGCTGGTCCGCACCCGCGGGTCGGCCCCGCCGCGCACCACGATGCCGCTGCCCGCGGTGTCGGTGATCGCGCAGCCGTCCAGCACGGGGGTGCTCCGCTCGGCGGCGAGCAGGCCGGAGCCACCGGTGTCGTGGATCCTGGTGCGGTTCAGCAGCGCGCCGGTGCGCTCGCCGACCTCGACGCCCGCGCCCACCGTGTCGGCGATCTCGCAGTCCTCCAGCAGCGGGCGGTGGCGGGTCTCCAGGCGCGCGCCGACGCCGACGCCCCGCACGGTGCAGCGGTACAGCGCCGCGTCGGCCCGTTCTTCCACCGAGACCCCGGCCATCCGGGCCTGCTCGACGGTGGTGGCCCCGGCGCTCAGCAGGGCGTTGCCGGTGATCCGGATCCCGTGCTCCGGCGTGCCGTGCAGGCGGCAGTCGGTCAGGTCGGCGGAACCGTTCTCGCCCAGGTGCAGGCAGCTGAAGCCCGCGTCCGCCACTTCGCATCCGCTGAGCGCCAGTTCGGCCTCGCCGGCCAGGTACACGCCGTTGCCGGTGGCGCGCAGGAAGCCACCGCCCTCGGCGCGCACGGAGGCGCTGTTGCCCAGGGCCAGCCCGGTGTCGCCGGTGTCGGCGGTGACGGTGTCGTACAGGCGCAGGCTGGTCCGGTCCACGGCCACGATCCCGGCGCCGCCGGTGTGGGAGATCCGGCAGTCCCGCAGCAGGACCCGGGCGTCCTGGTCGGCGAGGACGCCCACGGTGGCGGCCGCCGTGATCTCGCAGTCCGTCAGCACCGTGCCGCGCCGGTCCGAGTCGGCCGCGCCGGCCACCGGCAGCCCGGGAGTGTCGGCCGAGGCGTGCAGGCCCGCCGCGTGGTTGCCGTGCAGGCGGCAGGCGCGCAGCACCGGGGCCGCCGCGCCGGCCACCCGTACGGCCGCGCCGCCGCTGCCGGTCACCTCGCAGTGCTCGAACGAGCCGCCGCCGGTGCCGTCGACGTACAGTCCCTGGGCGCTGCTCGGGCCGATCCTGGTGGTCCGGACCTCGGGGACCGCGCCCTCGGTGACCAGCAGCCCGATGCCCTCCGTTCCGACCACCGCGCAGCCTTCGACCACGGCCCGGCTGTCCCCGCCCAGACGCACGCCGACGCCGACCGCCCCGCGGACGGCGCAGTCGCGCAGCACCGGGGCGGCCTGCCCGGCCACCTCGACCCGGCCGACCACCTCGCAGCCTTCCAGCACGGGCGCGCCGCCGCTGAGCAGGACGGCGGGCTGCGCCGGATCGACACCGCGCAGCAGCAGACCCCGGACGGTGGGGCTGCCGCCGACCACGGTGAGCGCGGGCCCGCGCGCCGGGGCGATCGTGACCGTGCCCGGCCCCTCGGCCGCCTCCAGGCTGACGCCGCGCTCCAGCAGCACGCTCTCCGCGTACTCGCCCGGCATCACCGAGACGACCCCGCCGTCGGCGGCGGTGCGCACGGCGGCGCCGATGCTCCGCTGGACGCCCCAGCCCCGCTGGGCGACCTTGACCCACGTCTGACTCATTCGTGCACCCTCTCGGGACCTGCCGTGGCCGGCGGTCCGAGTGATCAACTACAGGTCGCCCGCATCTGGGCGACTGCCAGGTGGGCCTTGGTCGCCGTGTCGCCGTGCCAGTCCTGGCCCCGGCTGTCCAGCTTGATCATCAGCACCCCGGTCGTGGTCCCGAAGGTGCCGACGTCCTTCCACTGGCCGAGGTGGCCGGGCTGGGACACGTCGAAGGAGTTCAGCATCGGGGAGGAGAGGCTGGACGAGCCGTAGACCTCGAAGTGCGCCGGGTTCCCGCCGACGTGGGTGATGTCCTTGTCGTTGGGAACGTACAGCTGGACCTGGCAGGTGGCCGTGCGCAGGCCCACCACGCCCGGGGAGAAGGTCCACAGCGCGTAGTTGCTCTGGTCGTCCTTCTTCGCGTCACCCGACATCGGCATCGCGTCGAACTTGCCGTTGCAGCCGTCCTGCGCCCAGCCGGCGGCGCCCACGGTGAACCATCCGTTGCGGCCGTCGGAGTACCGACCGGCCTCGGAGAAGCCCTGGGCGTTGCTGGTGGGACAGCCGTAGCCCGCCACGGCCGTGTAGCCGGGGGCCTTGGCCGCCGCCAGGGCCGGGGCGGCCGGGGCAGGAGCCGGCGGGGCTGCCGACACGGGGGGCGCGGGGTTGTTCCGGGGCGCGGGCGGGTTGCCGGCGGCCGGAATGCCCGGCGCGTTGTCGCCCGGTGCCGCGGGCGTGGCCCCACCGGGCGCGGGGGCCGGTCGGCCCGGCGGGTTGCCACCGCCCGAACCTCCCCTGCCTCCTGAGCCTCCCTGGTCGGCACCCACGCCGGGGTCGGCGTTCGCCAGGGGCGGGGCGGCGTTGCCCGGGCTGCCGGGGGCCGGCTGGTCGGGCGCGCCCGTCGTCGAGGAGGCGGTCGGCGTCGGTGTGTGCTCGGTGGCCGCAGCCGCTGTCGAAGGGGCGTGGCCCCCGGCCAGCATGCCCACGCCGACCGCGCCCGCGCCGACGACGACCACGGTGAGGCCCACCGCCCAGGCGCGCGGCATCACCTTCGAAGGACCGCCGCCCTCGTTCCTGACCTCCTTGACGAAGGCCGCTACCATGCTCCGCCGGTCCGTACCGTCCTGCTCGGCCTCAGCCATGTTCCACCTCCACGGGCGCGGGCGGGCGCGCGGCCCCCCGGCCGAATACGACCTGTTCCGATGCGGACCTCCGGACGAAGGGCCGGTTCCGCTCCGCACATTGCTGTTTCGCCGCGGTGTGCACCGCGGGGCGGCGTCCTCCCGCAATCCGGCTGAACACCGCCAAGGCCTGGATGCGTGGAACGAAGTGAGTGACCGCCGCGCAGGCCCCCCGGTGGCGGCTCCGCCGACGCGACCGCACGGGGGATCGAGACAGGAAAGGCCTTTCATGCCGACCATAGGCATCGTCGAAGACCACCGCATGACCCGCATGGGAATCGAGCAGGTCCTGGCCCGCAGCCCCCGGCTGGAAGTGATCGCTTCGGTGGACACGGCGTACGAGCTCACCGAGAGCGGGCTCCGCCCCGACGTGGTGGTCCTGGACCCCGCTCCGTACCCGGGCACGTCCGTCCTGCACGTGATCGGCGCCCTGAGCGCCACCAGCGCGGTCCTGGTCCTCTCGCCGTCGAGCGAGCCCGGGGACCTGCTCACCGCGCTCAAGGCCGGCGCCTACGGCTTCGTCACCAAGCACACCGACGACGCCGAGTTCCTGTCCGCCGTCGAGGCGGTGGCCCGCGGCAGCTTCTACCTGGCGGCGGGCCTGGGCGGCCACCTCCATTCCGAGCTCAGCCGCCGCAGCCCCGGCGAGAACCAGGGCCTGGCCCGCCGCGAGGCGGAGACCCTGCGGCTGATCGCCCAGGGCTACACACACAGCCAGATCGCCCGCATGATGACGCTCAGCGAAGCCACCGTCAACACGTACGTGAAGCGGATCCGGGCCAAGCTCAACGCCGGCAACAAGGCGGCGCTGACCCGCAAGGCCATCGAGCTGGGCTACATCGACGAGACCGGTCCCGGCCCGGCGGACCTCTCCCCGACGGCGACCGGTCTGCGGTCGGTCGTCCCGCCTCAGCCGACGGCGGGACACGCCGCCGGACGTTAGCACCCGGCTCGGACCGCCCCCGGGCCGGCCGGGGCAGGCCCCTCGGTCGCGGCGCCCCACCCGGCGGGCCGTCCGGCTCACAGGTGGTGTCCGAACGCGGCGAGGTGCTGGAACAGCCCGAACACGCCGAGCGCCAGCGGCACCGCGGCCACTCCGCAGAGCGTGCCCAGCACGTTCAGCACCGGCGGCCGCTTGGCCGTACCGGCCGCCGGGCGGCGGAAGGACAGCACCACACCCGCGCCCGCCATCAGCACCCCGACCACGCAGAGTGCCAGCGGGCCGACCCAGCCGGGAGCCGCCATCGCGTCGGGCGCGAACAGCAGGGTGGTGGCCAGGCCGACCGCGCCGGCCACCACCACGGGGGCTGCCTCGGCCAGCAGCCGGAAGGTGCCCGCCCGCAGCAGCGCGGCGACCGCCAGGCAGCCGGCCAGCGCCGGCGGGTAGCCGCCGCGCGCCGAGCCCAGCATGGCCAGCGCGACGGCCAGCAACAAGGAGACGGCGGCGGTCCAGCAGAACAGCAGGGTCCGGGCCCGGTGCACCATCACCCGCACCATGCCCTCCTCCGACGCACGCTCGGTGGGCCACAGCGCGGCCAGCTGGGCGGCCAGCCAGGGCGCGCTCAGCAGCATGCCGTAGCCGACCACGGCAACCGTGGCCGCGCCCTGGGCGAGGTTCGCGTGCAAGCCCGCCAGCAGCCCCGTCACGGCCGCCCCTGCCACGCCGAACACGAGCACGGCGGCGGTGACCGCCGAGGGCGCCGCCCAGAGCGCGGCCCCGGCACCGACCATGGCACCCAGCGCCGCCGCGATGGCGTTGCCGTGCGAGGGGTCGGGCAGGAACCAGCCGGCCACGGCCGCGCAGGGCACCGCGGCCAGCGCGATCGGCAGGGCCAGCCTGGGCGGCAGCTCCACGGTGGCTCGGCGCAGCAGCCAGGCGGCGAGGATCAGGACGAAGGCGGAGCCGACCGCCACCGGGCCGGCCACCGTACCGGGCCAGCCGCCGCGCACGGCGGCCGCCACGCAGGCGCCGGCCAGGCCGAGCGCGCCCAGGACGGTGGCGCAGACCGCGCGGGCGCGCGCGGTCCAGCGCAGGTCGCCGAAGGAGTCGGCGACATCGGCGACCAGTTCGTCGACGTCGCGGACCAGCGGTTCCTCGAACTCGCCCTCGGCGGCGTCCCTCAGGTACAGCAACTGACCGTCCTGCACACCGGCCTCGCTCAGCGAGGAGACCGGGTGGAGCGTGGGCCCGCCCGGCACCGCCAGCGACCAGGCCGCCGGCAGTGCCTCCAGTTCCTCCTGCCCGACCAGGCGGGCCAACATCGTGACGTATTCCGCGATCGGGGCGGCGGCGGGGACCGCGAGGTCCACCCGCTTGTGTTCGCCGACCACTGTCACTCGGCAGTGCCCGTCAGCCATGCGTCGCTCTCTTGCCCTCGTTCATGCGGATCGTCGTACGGATGAAGGCCGACCGAGGTGGCGGCGGCCGGACCTCAGTGCCCCGAACCGGTGTGCTTCCAGGTCTGCGAGTTGGACCACTCGGCCTCGCCGTAGTTCGCCCAGTTGGCGTTCATGGCGTGGGCGATCTGGCCGAGCACGCCCTCGGGGCCGAACAGCCCGTTGGCCGCGGTGTTCCACTCGTTCTGGAGCCCCTGGTAGTAGGCGGAGGCCGTGCCCTGCCAGCCCTCCGGCAGCTGGTTCAGGTACAGGGCCAGCTCGTGCAGCTGGTGGGAGATGTCGGCCGCCTGCCCGTTGAGGTAGGGGCCGGCGTTCCCCAGGTCCTGCTGGACGCTGATCGGGACGGCGTCGGAGAAGGTCATCGCGGTACTCCTGGAGGTGGCGGGACGCGGTTCAGAACTGGGCGGGGGGCAGCGTCACCTTGCGGAGGTTGGCGAGGTTCGCCTGCTCCGACTCGACGTAGTTGACGTAGTTGCCGCGCAGCCCGGAGGCGATGTCGGTGAGCGCGTCGTGCATCATCCGCGCGTAGATGTCGTAGTCGGCCATCAGCACCTCGAAGGCCGCGTGCGCCGAGCCCTGCCAGCAGCCGCTCAGGCCCGCGACGTAGGTGCGCAGCGAGGCGATCTTGGTATCGATCTCGCCGGCCTGGTTGGTCACGTACACGGCCGCTGCGGAGACGTCGTCGGGCGTGACCTTGTAGCCGCTCGTCATACCGCCACTGCCCGTCGTACTGCCCGGCTGCGTCATTCCTGGCCCTTTCGGCGTCTGCTGACGGAGAGCGAGCGGCCGGCCGGCACCCGTCGGGGCTCGGCCGCGATCACCACGCCCGGATTGTCGCCGCCAGCCTCCCGCACCGCCCCGGGACGCTGCCAGTCACCGTTTCGGATGTCCCTCGTGCTGTCGGGACGTCCCTCGTGCCCCGCCTCCGGGGCCCGTGGCCGGGTCTCGGGGCGGCTGCGGGGGCGGGGGGTGCGTGCGAAGATGGCAGGGCTGGTGGGAACGATCTCCGGACGGTTTCTGGGACGGTTCTCTGGCCATGGTGGACGACTACGCGCAGCGCGCGGGGCAGCCTCGGCAGGACGCCCTGCTGATGGTGCCGATCGCCACGGCGCTGATCGACGCCGACGGGCGGATCCTGCACTGGAGCAGTGACGCGGAGGCGCTGCTCGGACACCCTGCGCAGGAGGCGGTCGGAACGCGGGCGGCGACCCTGCTGACCTCCGACGAGCAGCGGCCGGAGGTGCTCCAGCTGTTCCGGCAGATCCTGGAGGGCCGGCCGTGGTCCGGGGTGTTCCCGGTGCGGCACCGGGACGGTCACCTGGTGGACCTGGAGTTCCGCACCCACCCGATCCGCGGCCCCGGCGGCGCGCCGATGGTGCTGGCGGTGGCCTCCGAGGTGACCACGCTGCACCGCCTGCGGGCCGACCTGGCCCTCCTCGACGGGTTCTTCACCCAGTCCCCGGTCGGCATGGCGGTGTTCGACACCGGCCTGCGCTTCGTGCGGCTGAACGAGGCGCTGGCGGACGCGAACGGCCTGCGCCTGGAGGAGCCGCTGGGCCGGCGGCTCACCGAGGTGCTGCCCAGGATCAACGGCGCCGAGGCCGAGGCGGTGATGCGCCGGGTGCTGGCGAGCGGCGAACCGGTGGTGGACGAACTCACGCACGGCCGCACCCCGGGTGACCCGAACCACGACCACGCCTGGTCGACCTCCTACTTCCGGTTGACGGACCGCGGCGGCCGGGCCCTCGGCGTGTGCGCCACGGTCATCGACGTCACCTCGCGGTTCCACGCCGACGCCCGGGCGGCCCGCGCCCAGGAGCGGCTGTCCCTGCTGGTGGACGCGACCGCCTCGATCGGCACCACGCTGGACCTGCGGCAGACCGCCCGGGAGCTGGTCGACGCGATGGTGCCCAGGGTCGCCGACATCAGCGCGGTGTTCGGGCTGGAGGAGCTCGTGGCCGGCCGGCAGGTCGAGTCCCCCGCACCGGACGCGCCGCTGCGGGTGCGCCGCCTGGCGATCGCCTCCGCCGACACGGTCTACCCGGCCGAGGCGCTGCCGGTGGACGCCGTGTACGAGCTGCCGCCGGACTCCCCGTACGCCCGGGCGCTGACCAGCGGGCGCACCATGGTGGTGCCGTCCTGGGAGCTGCCGATGCTGGGCGAGCGCCTCACCGAGAGCCGCCGCCGGGCCTACCTCGGCGACCGTCCGCGCTCGGTGCGGATCACCCCGCTGGTGGCGCGCGGCACCACGCTCGGCATGGTGGTGTACTCCCGGCGCGGCGCGCGGGAGTCCTTCGCCGCGGCCGACATCACGCTCGGCGACGAGCTGGCCTCGCGTGCGGCCGTCGCGATCGACAACGCCCGGCTGTACCTGCGCCAGCACCAGACCGTGCTGGCCCGGCAGCAGGCGCTGCGCGAGGCGAAGGCCGCGCAGGAGCGCCTGGCGCTGGTGAACGTGGCCTCGACGCGGATCGGCACCACCCTCGACCTCGCCCAGACCGCCCAGGAGCTGGCCGAGGTGGCGACCCCGAGGCTGGCCGACACGGTGGTGGTGGAGGTGCTGGAGGAGCTGGTCCGCGGCGAGCGCGAGGCGACCGCTCCCGCCGACGGCTCGGCGCTGCTGCGGCGGATGGCCTTCCACTCGGTGCCGGGCTCGACCATGGCGCCGATCGCCCGCACCGGCAACCTGCACCGCTTCCTGCCCGGTTCGCCGTACGCCTGGTGCCTGGCGCACCGCAAGCCGGTCCTGGTGCCGCGGATGGACGAGGAGGGCATGGCCTGGTTCGCCGAGGACCCGGTGCGCACGGCTGCCGTCCGGGAGCAGAACGTGCTGTCGTTCATGGCGGTCCCGCTGATCGCGCGCGGCACCCCGGTCGGCGTGGCGGGCTTCTACCGCACCCTGGTGGAGCGCCCGTACGGCGACGACGACCTGGCGCTCGCCGGGGAGCTGGCGGTGCGCGCGGCCGTCTCGATCGACAACGCGCTGCTGTTCACCCGTGAGCGCGACGCGGCGGCCGCCCGGCAGCGGGCGCTGGACGAGACGTGGGCGGCCCAGCAGCGGCTGTCACTGCTGAACGAGGCCAGCAACCGGATCGGCACGACGCTCGATCTGCACCGCACCGCCCGGGAGTTGGTGGAGGTGGTGATCCCCCGCTTCGCCGACTTCGCGACGGTGGACCTGCGCGAGGAGGTGCTCGGCGGCGAGGAGCCGGGGGCCGTCCCGCCGGAGGGCCCGGTGCTGATGCGGGCGGTCGCGGTCGGCGAGCGGGGCTCGGACGGCACCATGCACGGGGCCGCCGACCAGGTGGGCGAGACCTCGCAGTCCGCCGAGCTGTACGCGCAGAACCTGCGCACCCGGCGCTCGATCCTGGTCGCCGAGGTGACCGAGGCGGAGCTGGGCCGGCTCGTCGCCTCGCCGGACCGGATCCAGCCGAGCCTGGACGCCGGGGTGCACTCGTACCTGATGGTGCCGCTGGTGGCGCGCGGACACGTGCTGGGCGGCGCGGAGTTCGTCCGCTCCCGCAACCCGGTGCCGTTCGGGCCGGCGGACCGCTCACTGGCCGAGGAGCTGGCCGCCCGCACCGCCTTGGCGATCGACAACGGCCGGCTCTACCGCCGCGAGCGCGACACCGCGCTCACCCTCCAGCGCAGCCTGCTGCCGCAGGAGGTGCACCGCACCCTCGGGTTGGACCTCGCCTACCGCTACCTGCCGAGCAGCGTGGTCAGCGAGGTCGGCGGCGACTGGTTCGACGTGGTGCCGCTGTCCTCCGGGCGGGTCGCGCTGATCGTCGGCGACGTGATGGGACACGGCATCCGGGCCGCCGCGACCATGGGCCAACTCCGCACCGTCGCAAGGACCTTGACCACGCTCGACCTGCCCCCGGAGCGGGTGCTGTACCGGCTGGACGAGGCGACCGCGACGGTCGGCGAGGGACAGTTCGCGACCTGCGTCTGCGTGGTGTACGACCCGGTGGACCGCCGCTGCACCGCGGCCAGCGCCGGGCACCTGCCGCCCGTGGTCGCCGACACCGGGGGCCGGGCCCGCCTGATCGAGCTGCCGACCGGAACCCCGCTCGGCGTCGGCGGATCCGACTTCGAGAGCGCCGAGTTCACCCTCCCCGAGGAGGGCATCCTGACCCTCTACACGGACGGGCTGGTCGAGCGCCGGGGCCAGGACCTGGACGAGGGGCTGGAGTTGCTGTGCCGGACGGTCGCCGACCGGCGCGGCTCGCTGGAGCAGACCTGCGACGCCGTGCTGAGCCGGCTCACCGAGACCACCGGCGAGGACGACATCGCCGTCATCATGGCGCAGGTCCATCCGCGGGGCACGGACCGGATCGCCACCCTCCCGCTCACCGGCGACCACGCCATGGTCGCCCACTCGCGCCGCTTCGCCCGCGAGACCCTGGCCGCCTGGGGGCTCGACGCGCTCACCGACTGGACCGAACTGCTCACCAGCGAGCTGATCACCAACGCCCTGGTGCACGCCGGCTCGCCGACCCAGCTGCGGCTGTACTGCAACCGGGTGCTCACCGTCGAGGTCGCCGACCGGGAGTCCGAGGTGCCGCGGATCCGCCGCGCCCGCGGCGAGGACGAGGGCGGCCGCGGCATCCACCTGGTCAACGAGCTCGCGCACCGCTGGGGCAGCCGCCGGACCGGGGACGGCAAGGTGGTCTGGTTCGAGCTGGAGCTGCCGCCGGGGGCCGCGCCGTCCGCCTGAACGGCCGGGGCGGCTCCGGGCCGGCCCCGATCAGGCCGGACGGGTTGCGGCCAGGTCCGCGGCACGGTAGCGGCCGGAGGGCCCGCGGTCGCGGATCAGAGCGAGCAGGGCCTGCGCCGCCTGCTCGGGCGGCGCCGCGCCGGAGAGGTCCTCGCCGGGGGCCGCCTCCCGGAGCATCCGGGTGCGCATGCTGCCCGGGTCCACCGTCCAGACCCGCAACTCCCGCTCCTCCCGGGCGAGTACGCCGCCGACCAGGTCCAGCGCGGCCTTGCTGGCGCCGTACCCGCCCCAGCCCCGGCAGGGCACCACGGCGGCCTCGGAGCTGATGTTCAGGACGGCCCCCGCGCGGGCGCGCAGCTGGGGCAGCACGAGCTGGGTGAGAGCGATCGGGGCCAGCACGTTGACCTCGAAGGTCTCCAGCAGGTCCGGCAGCGGGACGTCGGCCAGCCGGGGCAGCGGTGCCCGGCCGGGGCCGGGGGCGCCGTTGAGCGTCCCGGCGTTGTTGACCAGCAGGCTCGCACCGCCCAGCTCCTCGGCGGCCATGGCGAGGTGGGCGCGGTGGTCGTCGTCGGCGACGGTGCCGGGCAGGGCGACGACCCGGGTCAGGGCGCCCAGTCCGGCCGCCGCCTCGGCCAGTTCGGCCGCTCCCCGGGCGGTGACCACCAGCCGCCACCCGTCGGCGGCGAGGCCCCGTGCGAGGGCCAGGCCGAGGCCGCGGGACGCCCCGGTGACCACGGCGACGCCCCGGCGCGCGCCGCTGCGACGCGCGCCGGGAGCCGTACCGGCGGCGAAGCCGATGTCTCCACCCGCGCCGGTGCCGAAGCCGATGTCCGTACCCGTGCCGGTGCCGATGCCTGCGTCCATGACGCCACCCTCCCGCCACCGGCGCGCTCCGCGGATCGGCCGCCGGAACCGGGACCCCTCGGGCGTTGGCCCTAGATCCCTAGATCCTTCGATCGTCCCCCGCCGCCGGGCCGACGCCGTCGGCCCAGTGCTGCGGGTCCGTCCAGGCGGCCAGCGTGCGGCGGCTCTCGAAGCGGCGCGGGCGGCCGGTCAGGGGGTCGGTGAACTCGACCGTCGTGGCGAGCAGCTGCAGTGGGCGGCGGAAGTCGTCCGGAGCCGGCTCGGGCAGCACCTCCGGGTAGACCGGGTCGCCGAGGATCGGCAGCCCGAGGCCGCACATGTGCAGGCGCAGCTGGTGGGTGCGCCCGCTCAGCGGCCGCAGCCGGTAGCGGGCGAGGCCGTCGCGCTGCTCCAGCAGGTCGATCCGGCTCTCGCTGTTCGGCGGCGCGTCGACCTCCCGGGCGGCGATCACCCCGCGTTCCTTGACGATGTGGCTGCGCACGGTGCGCGGCAGGCTCAGCCGCGGGTCGTACCCGGCGACGGCCTGGTACTCCTTGCGCACCAGGCGGTCCCGGAAGAGGGTCTGGTAGGCGCCGCGGTCCTGCGGCCGTACGACGAACATGGCCAGGCCCGCGGTGAGCCGGTCCAGGCGGTGGGCGGGGCTGAGCGCGGGCAGGTCGAGGGCGTGGCGCAGCCGGGACAGCGCCGTCTCGGTGACGTGCCGGCCGCGTGGCGTGGTGGCCAGGAAGTGCGGCTTGTCGACCACCACCAGGTGCTCGTCGCGGTGCAGCACGACCAGCTCGAACGGGACGCGGACCTCCTCGGGGAGGTCCCGGTAGAACCACAGGTGGGCACCGGGGCGAAACGGTTCCGCCGGGGTGATCGGCCCCTGCTCGCCGAGGATCTCGCCGTCCCGCAGGGCCGCGTCGATCCGCTCGGCCGGGACGGCGGGCAGCCGGTCCACCAGGTGGTCCCGCACCGTCGGCCAGGGGCCTTCGGGCGGGAGCCGGAGGTGCACCGGGTCCACGCCGCGGCGCTGCGGGAGGGGGGAGGCCGGGCGGCGGCTTCTGCGTCTCATCTCCCGGCCCAGCGTAGTGCGCGCCGGCGCACGACCCGCGGCCGAGGTGCTGACCCGGGGCCGGGCGGGGAGAGTGGACCGGAGGCCCTCGTTCCGCCGGGGCCCGCCGACCGACCGCCGGACCACCGACCGACCGGCACCACTGGAGGACGCGTGACCGCCGACGGCCCGGACGGGGTGCCGCCGCTGCACCTGCCGAGGCGGACCCGGCTGCTGCTCTACGGCGCGCTCCTGCTGCTGGTCGCCGCCGTGGTGGCGGCGCTGGCCATCGGGCCGGGGACCACCCTGGCGCCGCTGCTCGCGGTCGCCCCGGTGCTGGCCGGGGCGACCACCCGGCAGGCCCGGGTGCCGCTGCTGGTCGGCGCGGTGGCGCTGCTGACCGTCGGACTGCTGGAGTCGGCCAACGCGCAGCTGCCGCTCTCGGTGCGGATCAGCGTGCCGGTCACCATCCTGGCCTCGACCCTGGCCAGCGCCGCCAGCGTCCTGCTGGTGGCAGCCCGGGAGCGCGAGCTGTTCCAGGTCCGGACGGTGGCCGAGGCGGCCCAGCGGGCCCTGCTGCGCCCGCCGCCGGAGCGGCTCGGCCCGCTGCGGCTGGCGGTGCGCTACGTGGCGGCGGCCGCCGAGGCCCGGATCGGCGGGGACCTGTACGCGGTGGTGGAGACCCGCTTCGGGGTGCGCATCCTGCTCGGGGACGTCCAGGGGCACGGCCTGCCGGCGGTGGAGACGGCGGCGGACGTGCTCGGGGTGTTCCGGGAGGCCGCGCGGACCGAGCCCGACCCCGGTCGGCTCGCCGAGCGGCTGGACGCGGCGCTGGCCGCGCGGTCGTCGGAGGAGGGGCGGTTCGCCACCGCGCTGCTGCTCGACGTGGCCCCCGGCCGGGGGCCGGTGCGGCTGGTGAACTGCGGCCACCCTCCCCCGCTGCTGCGCCGGGCGGGGCGGGTGAGCGAGCTGGAGCCCCCGTTCCCCGCGCCTCCGCTGGGCCTGCTGGGGCTCACCGGGGGCGGCTACCCGGACCGGCGCTTCGACCCGGAGCCGGGCGACGTGCTGCTCCTGCACACCGACGGGGTCTCCGAGGCCCGGGACGCCGGAGGGCGGTTCTACCCGATCGCGGAGCGGCTGCCCGGCCTGCACGGGGGCTCCCCCGCGGACCTGCTGGACGCCGTGCTGACGGACGTCGACGGCTGGGTCGGGGACGCCGGGCTGGCCGACGACGCGGCGGTACTGGCCGTCCGCTGGGAGCCGTGACGGGCGCGGACGGCCGTTGTCAGTGGTGTGTGCAAGGCTGCGGGCACGGTCGGGACGTGCCGGCCGCCCGGCCGGCGGCTGCCCGGCGGGGAGACGACCGACGAGGGGAGCGTGCCATGGGTGCCACGGCGAGCGGGTCGTTCGACATCACGGCGTTCGAGCCGGTGGAGACGGAGGAGCGGGAGGGCGCGGCGTTCGGGCGGGTCCGGGTCTCCAAGGCCTTCACGGGCGGGCTGAGCGGGCGGAGCGAGGTGCGGATGCTCTCCGTCGCGGGCCCGTCCGGCAGCCCGGCCTCGTACGTCGCGGTGGAGCACGTGACGGGGCAGCTGGACGGGCGCAGCGGCTCGTTCGTGCTCCAGCACACGGCGTGGGACACCACCGGCACGCTGATACGCGTGGTGCCGGGCACGGGCACGGGCGAGCTGGCCGGGATCACCGGGGAGTTCCGTCTGACCATCGACGGGTCCGGCACCCACACCTACGTCCTGGAGTACGAGCTGGGCTGACGCCGGCTGCGGCGCGCGCAGCCGGCTGCCCGGTCCGTCAGCGCACGGGCTGGCCCGCCTCCAGCCGCCGGATCGCGGTCCGCACGGCGGTCGTGAAGCTCCAGAACAACGGCAGCGTGTTCGCCGCCCGCTCGGCGCGGGTGTTCTTGCCCGGGGCGAACATCGCGGCCCGTAGCTCGGTGGTCATCTCCAGCTGGGCGCCCATCCCGAGCAGGCTGCGGTTGCAGATGTTCTCCGGGGAGATGCCCGCGATCTCCTCCTCGCCGGAGGCGGTCACGGCCCGGATGCCCGCCGCCGTGAGCTCCTCGGTCAGGTACTGGCGGAAGGTGGGGTTCAGGCCGCCGACCAGCACGCCCTGGGCACCGGCTTCCAGCCCGGCCTGGGCGGCGGTGCAGCCGTGCAGCGACAGGACGTTGAGGCTGCCGGCGCACATCGCGCGGGCCACGCCGTCGTCGCAGTGGGTGGAGGTGACGTGCAGTTCGCTGTTGTTGGCGGAGCGCAGGCCCTCGAACAGCCAGAAGTCGTGGGTCGGCCCGGCGGCCGGGGTCGGGGCGAGGTCGGCCGGGTGGTAGCCGGCGACGGCCAGGCAGAGTTCGGAGGTGCCGACCTCGATGCCGCCGCCGTGCGGGGCGATCACGGTGGTCCGGACGAACGGTGCGCGGCTCTGCGGGCTCTGGTCGTCGACGAGGTGCCGGCGGTAGCGGCGGCCGTAGTCCACGCCCTCGACGAGGGCCGGGTCGGCGTAGAGGGCGGTGTTGGAGGGGTACCGGTCGGCGGCGCTCGCGGGGGTGCTGCCCGCGACGGCACCGAGGGTGCCGAGGGCCGGGGCCGCGGCGAGCGCGGCGATCAGGGTTCGACGGTTGATCACGGTCACGGATCATGGCAGGAGGTGGGAGATCGCGAAAGACCCTGTGGGGCGGGTACGGGCCGACGGCCCGGCCGGGGCGGGACCGGTCCGACCGTGTGACGCCGCCCGACGGACGCGGGCCGCGTCCGCCCGGCTGCCGGGCACCGCTGTCACGATGATGCGATCAGTGCACGATCGGCATCGGAGGGTGGCGCATGCGCGGCACGGCGGTGGACCGTACGGCAGGGGTGGTCACGGGGCGGCGGGCGGCCACGGGGCGGCGGGCGGCCGCGGGCCCGGGGACGGTCGGGCAGGTGGTCGGCCGGCTGCGGGAGATCGGGGCGGGGCTGCCCCCGGCCGACGGCGTGGCGGTGTTCAACCGGCTCTACCTCACCGTGACGGAGGCCGTCCGCACCCGGCTGGGCAGCGGGTGCTTCGCCGACCCGCCCGCGGTGGCCGAGCTGGACGTGGTGTTCGCCGGGCGGTACCTGCGGGCCGTGGCCGCCGACGCGGCCGGGCAGCAGCCGCCGGCCTGCTGGCGGCCGCTGTTCGCGCTGCGCGCCCACCCGGCGGTGCACCCGCTGCAGTTCGCGCTGGCCGGGATGGCCGCCCACATCCAGCACGACCTGCCGCTGGCCGTCGTGGACACCTGCCGCCGCCGGGGCTGCGGACCGGCCGACGTCGAGGAGGACTACCACCGGATCAACCGGGTGCTGGCCGAGGTGGAGACGGCCGCCCGGGAGCAACTGATGCCCGGGCCCGACCTGCTGGAGCGCGCCGAGCCGCTCGCCCACCTGCTCGGCGCCTGGTCGGTCGGGGCGGCCCGCGAGGGCGCCTGGGACGCCGTCGAGGCGCTCTGGGAGCTGCGGCGCCTGCCGCGCGCGGCCCGCGCCTTCGCCGCCGTGCTGGACGGTTCGGTCGGGCTGCTCGGCCGCGCCCTGCTGCTCCCGCTGGGGCGCGACGACCGCCCGGGCGAGGAGCCGGGCGAGGGGCCGGACGCACGGCGTCGGCGCGCTCCCGCAACGGCCACGGCCGCGGCCGCCCGGCTCCCCGAGGCGAGGGGCCGGACGGCCGAGGACGGTACGGGCGCGGCGGGCGCCGGGGCGGGCGGAGCCGGCGGTCAGGCCCAGCTGGAGTGCAGCGGCTTGCCCTCGGCGTAGCCGGCCGCGCTCTGCACGCCCACGATCGCCTTCTCGTGGAACTCCTCCAGGCTGCCCGCCCCCGCGTAGGTGCAGGAGCTGCGGACGCCCGCGACGATCGAGTCGATCAGGTCCTCGACACCCGGGCGGGCCGGGTCGAGGAACATCCGGGAGTGCGAGATGCCCTCCTCGAACAGCCCCTTGCGGGCGCGGTCGTACGAGGAGTCCTGGGCGGTGCGGTTGCTCACGGCGCGGGCCGAGGCCATGCCGAAGCTCTCCTTGTACTGGCGGCCGTCGGGGGCGGTCTGGAGGTCGCCCGGGGACTCGTAGGTCCCGGCGAACCAGGAGCCGATCATCACGTTGGAGGCGCCGGCGGCCAGCGCCATCGCGACGTCGCGCGGGTGGCGCACGCCGCCGTCGGCCCAGACGTGCCGGCCGAGCCGGCGGGCCTCGGCGGCGCACTCCAGGACGGCGGAGAACTGCGGCCGGCCGACGCCGGTCATCATCCGGGTGGTGCACATGGCGCCGGGGCCGACACCGACCTTGAGGATGTCGGCGCCCGCCTCGACCAGGTCGCGGACACCGGCGGCGGAGACCACGTTGCCGGCCACGATCGGGACCCGCGGGTCCAGGCCGCGCACCGCGCGCAGCGCGTTGATCATGGACTCCTGGTGGCCGTGCGCGGTGTCGACCACCAGCACGTCGGCGCCGGCCTCGATCAGCGCCGCGGCCTTGCCCGCGACGTCGCCGTTGATGCCGACGGTGGCGGCGATCCGCAGCCGGCCGGCCGCGTCGACGGCCGGGGTGTACAGGGTGGCGCGCAGCGCGCCCTTGCGGGTGAGGATGCCGACCAGCCGGCCCTCGCCGTCCACGACCGGGGCGAGCTTGCGGTGCGCCCCGGAGAGCTTCTCGAAGGCGGTCCGCGGGTCGATCCCCTCGTCCAGCACCAGCAGGTCGCGGGACATCACGTCGGCCAGGCTGGTGAAGCGGTCCACGCCCTGGCAGTCGGACTCGGCGACGACGCCGACCGGCTTGCCGTCCTCGACCACCACGAGGGCGCCGTGCGCGCGCTTGGGCAGCAGCGAGAGCGCCTCGGCCACGGTGGCGCCGGGGGCGAGCGTGATGGGGGTGTCGAAGACCAGGTGGCGCTGCTTGACCCAGGAGACGACCTCGGCGATGACCTCGGTGGGGATGTCCTGCGGGATGGCGACCAGGCCGCCGCGGCGGGCGACGGTCTCGGCCATCCGGCGGCCGGCGATGGCGGTCATGTTGGCCACGACCAGCGGGATGGTGGTCCCGGTGCCGTCGTTCGAGGAGAGGTCGACGCCCTGCCGGGAGCCCACGGCGGAACGGCTGGGGACCATGAAGACGTCGTCGTACGTCAGGTCGTACGAGGGCTTGAGGTCGTTCAGGAAGCGCATGAAGAAGGGCTCTCTGGCTGGGGGGATACACCTCGGGTGCGGGTGCGGCGATGCCGCCGGGGCGCACTCGGGCGCCCGGCACCCAGCGTTCGATTCTCCGTGAGGACGGGGGGCAAAAGCCAGCCCGGCGGGCATTGCTGGGGCTGTCCACAAACCGTGATCAATGCTCCGCGCGTAGACATGGAGGATCGTCCAAAGACCTCCTCCGACGTCGGCTTTTCGCCCCGCTCCGGAGCACTCCCGTAGCATTCACGCGGTAACGGGCATGGCTTCACGCGTGTGGGCGTGGCGAGACGGGAAAGCGGCAGCAAGCGTGAGCATCGGGCAGACGGACATCGGGCAGACGGACATCGGGCGGACCGACCTCGGGCGGACCGACCTCGGGCAGGACCGGGCCGGCGCCGAGGAGGAGGTCGACTACGGTCCCGGCCTCGACCCCGAGCGGCTGAGGCTCTGCCTGGAGGTGCTCGCCGAGCTCGACGAGCTGCACGTGGACCATCCGGACGCGATCACCGTCCGCAAGGCCGTCGGCGGCATATTCCGCACCCTCAAGCAGCGCCGCCGCCAGGAGACCCGGGCCCGCAAGACCGCCAACGACCGCGCGGTCACCGCCCGGACGGCGACCGGCGCACCGACCCGGATCGACGACGAGACGGCCGGCGCCTTCGGCCTCACCACCGCCACCACCACCGAGATCGCCGGCATCCTGGAGCGGCCGCGCTCCTGCTACACCTGCAAGCAGCGGTACGTCGAGGTCGACGCCTTCTACCACAACCTCTGCCAGGACTGCGCGGTCAAGAACCGCGCCCGCCGGGACGCCCGCGCCGACCTCACCGGCAAGCGCGCGCTGCTCACCGGCGGCCGCGCCAAGATCGGGATGTACATCGCGCTGATGCTGCTGCGCGACGGCGCCCACACCACCATCACCACCCGCTTCCCCAACGACGCAATCCGCCGCTTCAAGGCGATGCCGGACAGCGCCGAGTGGATCCACCGCCTCAAGATCGTCGGCATCGACCTGCGCGACCCGGCCCAGGTGATGGCGCTGGCCGACGAGGTCGCCGCCGACGGCCCGCTGGACATCCTGATCAACAACGCCGCGCAGACCGTGCGCCGCCCGCCGGAGTCCTACCGCGAGCTGGTGAGCGCCGAGTCCGCCCCGCTGCCGGCCGGCGAGCTGCCGCAGGCCACCACCATCGGCCGCTTCGGCAGCGGCAGCGTGGACCTGCCCGCCCTCCCCCACCAGGCGGGCGGCGAGGCGCAGCGGATCGCCGCCGAGGACGTCACCTCGCTCGCCCTGGTCACCGGCTCCGCCACGCCCGAGCGGATCGCGGCCGGCACCGCGATCGACGCCGGCGGCCTGGTGCCCGACCTCGCGGACACCAACAGCTGGGTGCAGACCATCAGCGAGGTCGGCCCGATGGAGCTGCTGGAGGTCCAGCTCTGCAACTCCACCGCGCCGTTCATCCTGATCAGCCGGCTGCGCCCGGCGATGGCCGCCTCCCCCTCCCGCCGCAAGTACGTGGTCAACGTCTCCGCGATGGAGGGCGTGTTCTCCCGCGGCTACAAGGGCGCCGGGCACCCGCACACCAACATGGCCAAGGCCGCGCTCAACATGCTCACCCGCACCAGCGCGCAGGAGATGTTCCAGACCGACGGCATCCTGATGACCGCCGTCGACACCGGCTGGATCACCGACGAGCGCCCGCACCCGGACAAGATGCGCCTCGCCGACGAGGGCTTCCACGCCCCGCTCGACCTGGTCGACGGCGCGGCCCGGGTGTACGACCCGATCGTGCGCGGCGAGGCCGGGGAGGACCTGTACGGCGTCTTCCTCAAGGACTACGAGCGCGCCAACTGGTAACCAGCCGAAGGAGAAGGCGAGTTGAGCACAGCACAGACCGCACCGCTACTCGGCGCCGGGATCGTCGTGCCCACCGGGGACGGTCGGGTGCTGATCGGCCGCCGGACCACCGCCGGGGAGCCGCCCACCTGGAGCCTGCCCGGCGGCAAGGTCGACCCCGGCGAGTCCTTCGAGCAGACCGCGGCCCGCGAACTCGCCGAGGAGACGGGCATCGTGCTGCCCGCCCGGTCCATGCGGGTGCTCGCCGTCCACCTCGACCACGAGCTCGGCCGGCCCCGGCTGACCGCCGCCGTCCTGGCGCCGCCCAGCCTGGCCGAGGCCGTGGTCACCGAGCCGCACGCCTGCGCCGGCTGGGAGCGCTTCCCGGTGGACGCCCTGCCCGAGCCGCTGTTCTACCCGTCCGCGCTGGTGCTCGGCAGCTGGCTGCCGGGGCTGGCCGTGGCGCGGGCGGCCGGGACGCACGGCTACCCCGTCTCCCGCTGAGGGCGGGTGACGGGGTGACGCGCCGGCGTGGCCCGGGGTGGCGCGCCGGGCGCCCGTGGTGACGCGCCCGGATCAGCCGTTGCGGGCCGCCTCCGGGCCGGTGATCCGCTTCAGCAGCGGCAGCGTCGAGGCGATGATCCCGAGCGAGGCGGCCAGCCCGAAGCCGGTCAGCCCGTAGTAGGACGGGCCCGGCGGCACCAGGGCGTACTCCTTCTGCGCCTCGAGGAACATCGCCGCGGCGGCGAAGCCCGTCCCGATCGCGAGCGCCGACACGACCAGCAGCGGCAGCGCGCTCTCCAGCGCGACCACCCGGCGCAGCAGCCGCAGCGGCGCGCCGGCCAGCCGCAGCATCGCGAACGGCCGCCGGCGGTCGGAGAGGCCGGCCACCACGCTCACCGCGAGGCTGCACCCGGCGATCGGCAGGGTGGTCAGCAGCACCACGTTCGCCAGCTGCCGCCAGGCCTGGAGCTTCTTCTGCCCGGCGGACGACCAGTCCTCGGCCAACCGGGTGTCGTAGCGCGGGAACTCCCGCGTGAACAGGGTCCGCAGCTGCTCCTTGGCCGCCGGGGAGCCGTCGGTGGTCGCGTAGACCAGCCGCACCGGGAACGCGGAGAGCTCGGCCGCGGAGAACGGCGCGGCCGGCCACTCCTGGTCGAAGGCGGCCGCCAGGTTGACCAGCTGGTACGGGTCGACCTCCGCGACGGCGGCGCCGGGCGCGCAGTGGCCGACCACCGGGACCTGTGCGAGGTCCGCGCAGCTCACCAGCGCGCGCACGATCCCGTGCCGGTCCCGCAGGCGGGTGCCGGTCGGGTCCTCGTGCACCACGGCGAGGCCCTGCAAGCCCGGGACGGCCCGGGCCCGCGCCGGCAGGTCCGCGGGCACCGACGGCGCCAGGGCCATGTCGTCCCGGCCGCCGTACGGCACGACCACGATCGCCTTGCGCACCTCGGGGGCGCCGTTCAGCATGCCCTGGTTCGCATTGATGGTGCTCATGATGCCCAGCGTCGCGGTGGTCACGAACAGCGCCAGCACCAGACCGGCCACCGAGCGGAAGCCCGCCCGCGGGTCGTCCGCCAGCCGGCGCATCGCGATCAGCGAGGCCGGGCGCCGGGTGCGCGCGGCCACCGCCCGGGCCGCGGCCATGGTCAGCCACGGGCCGGCGACCACCAGGCCGAGCATCACCAGCACGAAGCCGGTCAGGTAGGCCGTGGCCTGCCCGTCGGTGGTGCCGGGCCGGTGGTGGACGACGAAGCCGAGCTCGGCCAGACCGGCCACCAGCGGCGTCAGCCGCCAGGCGCTCGGCGGCTTCGGGGTGACCCGGCGGGCGACCCCGAGCGGCGAGACGGTGACCCGGCGCAGCGCCGACCGGGCGGCCGGCGCGGCCGCCGCCGGCACGGCCAGCAGCACGCCGACCGCCTGCGGCAGGGTCAGGACCAGGTCGGAGGCGAAGAAGCGGTCGCCGGTGAACGGCACCCCGGCCACCAGCGGCCTCAGCGCGGCGAACAGGCCGAAGCCGAGCAGCGTGCCGACCGCCGCGGCCAGGGTGGACTCCACCGCCGAGATCACCGACACCTGCCCCGGCGTCGCCCCGACCAGGCGCATCGCGGCGTAGCGCTGCTCCCGGGTGGCGGCGGACAGCCGGGTCGCGGTGCCGATGAAGACGAGCACCGGGAAGATCAGCGCGGCGGCCACCACCGTCAGCACCAGGACCATCGCGTCCCCGTGCACGCCGGCGCCGTAGCAGTCGTCGTCACAGGTGGGGGGCAGCGCGGTGGCGACGCTCGTGACGGTGGTGGCCCGCGGCAGCGCCGCCACCTCGTCCGGGGTGCGGCCGACGATCACCGCCAGGGTGTCCGGGGAGGGCAGCGCCTCCTCGCCGAGGGTGCCGGCCTGCTGCCCGGGGAGGCGGTCGCCCAGCTCGACGGCCGGGGTCTCGCGCAGCAGCTTCTGCAGCGCGGGCGAGGCGTAGTACTCGCCGGGCGCGGGCAGCCGGCTCAGTCCGGGCAGCGACGGCGTGCTGGACCCGGTCGGGGCGACGTCGGCCCGGAAGAGCGACCGCCCCCGGAAGTAGTCCATCCGGGCGGCCCACCGGAGCGGGTCCACCGGGGCGGCCGCGGTCGCGCCCCTGACGCCGGTGTTCATCCAGTACTGGCGCTCGTTGGCCCGGTCGATCGCGTTCACGCCGGAGAAGGTCGACAGCAGCAGCCCCACCCCGACCGCGACCGCCGCCGCGATCATCAGCAGCCGGGCCACCGCCTCCCGGCCGCCGCTGACGGCCAGCCGGAGCGCGAAGGCGATCACGGTGCCACCGGGCCGGCGGAGAGGGAGCGGGCCCGGCCGTCCCGGACGACCGCCTCGCGGTCCGCGTACGCCGCGACCCGGGGCTCGTGGGTGACCAGCACGACGGTGGTGCCCTCCTCCCTGGCCGCGCCCACCATCAGGTTCATCACCTGCTCGCCGGTCAGCGAGTCCAGCGCGCCGGTCGGCTCGTCGGCGAACAGCACCCGCGGACGGGCCACCAGGCCGCGGGCCAGGGCGACCCGCTGCGCCTGGCCGCCCGACAGCTCCCCGGAGCGGCGCTTCTCCAGGCCGTCCAGGCCCAGCCGGGCGAACCACGGCCGGGCGTCGGCCAGCGCGGCGGACCGGCGCACCCCGTTCAGCAGCAGCGGCAGTGCGACGTTCTCCTCGGCCGTCAGCTCCGGCACCAGCTGGCCGAACTGGAAGACGAAGCCGAAGGTGTTCCGGCGCAGGGCGCTGCGCTCGGCCTCCGGCATGGTGTCCAGGCGCCGCCCGTCGAACAGCACCTCCCCGGCGTCGGGCACCAGGATGCCCGCCAGGCAGTGCAGCAACGTCGACTTGCCGGAGCCGCTGGGGCCCATCACGGCGAGCACCTCGCCGGCCCGGACGGCCAGGCTGGCCCCGCGCAGCGCCGGGGTCTGCCCGAAGGAGAGGGCGACGTCCCGGGCCTCGATCACCGCGGTCATGCCGTCACCTCCTCGGCGAGCGCGTCCAGGCGGGCGGCGGTGAGGTCGATCCAGCGCAGGTCGGCCTCCAGGTGGAACAGGCCGTGGTCGGCGAGCAGGGCGTCCACCAGGGCTCCGGTGCGGCGCAGCTCGGTGAGTTCGCGCATCCGGCGCAGGTGGGCGGCGCGCTGGGTGTCCAGGTAGTGCTCGGCGTCGCGGCCCAGCATCAGGGCCAGTACGACCTTGGTGAACAGCACGGACTGGAGGTTGGGCTCGGGTGCGACCGGCTCCCGGAGCCAGGTCTCGAACTCGGTGGCCCCGGTCTCGGTGATGACGTACCGCTTGCGCTCCGGGCCGTCACCGGGCTCGGCCTCGCCGGCCACCACCTTGCCGTCGCGGGCCAGTCGGCCGAGGGTCGCGTAGACCTGGCCGTAGGGAAGGGGCTTGCCGCGCCCGAAGAGGGCGTCGTAGTCGCGCTTGAGGTCGTAGCCGTGGCTCGGCTCACGCTCCAGCAGCCCCAGCAGGGTCAGAGGAACACTCATGGGGGGAACATACACCCGACGTATACTCCGAGTGTATATCTGGGCAGAATACGGCTCCGACCTGGGACGACGTCAGACGCCTTGCAGGCAGGGGGCGGAGACGACCCGACAGCCGGAGACGGCACAGGCAGGGGGTGACCCCACGACCACCCCCTGCCCCGTACCTCGGCCCGGCGCCCCCACGGCCGACCGGGCCTCGGCCGCGCCCAAGCACCGGGAGGGCGCCGCCGCTGACCAGCCTGCCCGACCGGGGCGGCCGCCGCCGAGGGCCGAACGTCCCGGCCTCGGGGCCGAGCGGCCCTGGCGTTGCTACGAACGCGCACGACTCTTGTGCGCGGGGGGCCGCCGGGTGGACATTGGGGCGTAACCGCCCAGCCTCCCCGCGCCCCTGAGGAGCCCTCACCGTGTCCAGCACGCCCCGTCCCGCCCGGCCCGCGCCGCCCCCGCGCCGCGCCGGCCGCGGGTTGCGGCGGGCGCTCGGTGCCCGGCACGAGCCGCTCGCCCGCCCCGTCGACCGCGCCCGGGCCCGCGCCTGGCTGTGCGCCGCGCTCGGCGCCCTGCTCGCCCTCGCCCTGTGCGCGGGCGCCTCCCTGCTCCTCTACCGCGCCACCGCGCACCAGGCGGACGCCGACCGCGCCCGGCTGCACCGGGTCGACGCCGTGGTCCGCGCCGTCCCGGACCGCACCACCACCGCCGGGAGCCGCCTCACCGGCGGCTACAGCAACCAGCTGGACGTCGACGCGGCCTGGACCGCCCCCGACGGCACCCAGCGCGTCGGCACCGTCCAGGCCCCGCACTCCGCCGTCACCGGCAGCCGCATCCCCGTCTGGGTCGAACCGGACGGCACCGTCACCGCCGCGCCGGCCGCCCGCGCCGCCCTCGCCGTCTCCGCCGCCTGCACCGGCGCCGGAGCCCTCCTCGTGCTCCTGGCCCTGCTCACCCTCGCCCTGCGGCTGCGCCTCCAGACGCTCGACCGCCGGGCCGAAGCAGCCTGGACCACCGAGTGGGCCCGCCTCGAACCCCTCTGGAGCGGCCGCGCTGGCCACCGCCGGGAGGACTGAGCCCCGGCGCCGCCGCCCTCCGACCGGGCGGCCGAGGGCGGCCGGCAGGCCCCTCCCCGCGGCCGCCTGCTTCCGGGTCAACGTCGAGGGCGGGCTGCTCGCCGTCGGCGACGGCCACGCCCGCCAGGGCGAGGGCGAGGTGTGCGGTACGGCGGTGGAGGCGGCGATGCGCACCACCGTGATCGTCGACCTGGTCAAGGGCGGCGGCCCGGCCTGGCCGCGCCTGGAGAACGACGACTACCTGATCAGCACCGGATCCGCCCGCCCGCTGGAGGACGCGTTCCGGATCAGCCAGCACGACCTGGTCGGCTGGACCGGCGAACTGCTCGGCCTGGACCAGCTCGACGCCTACCAGCTGGTCAGCCAGGCGGGGCTGGCTCCGGCGGCCAACGTCTGCGACACCAACCACACGACGGTCGCCAAGCTGCCGAAGAGCCTGCTCGGCCGGGCCCGCGCCTACGACGGGCTGCACGCGCGCCTGCGCGAGACCGCGGCCGCGTACCTACGGAATGCTCCGGCCGGAACCGCCTCGACCCCGCGAACAGCCGTCCACGGGCGCCCCGAAGGACACCCCTCGCGGCACGCCCGGGGCCCCTGGACACCGCCACCCTGACGGCTCGCCCGCAGTCCCGGCCGTCAAGGCGCGAGCGCGCCCTCGACTGTCGGTTCACCGCCGCTGCCCGGGCCCGGCGCCTCGGGGGCCGGGCGGCCCCCCTCCGGCGCGGACGTGCCGGGTAGCACGCGGGACGGCCCGGGGCAGGCCCGGCCGGGGCGGGCCCGGCCGGGGCGGGCCGACGCCGGCTGGACCGTACGGCCGACGCCGACACTGACGCCGTGCACCCGCCACCGGGCGCGCCCCCGACGATCGGTTCACCGCCGCCGCCCGGGCCCGGCGCCTCGGGGGCCGGGCGGCGACGCGCAGGCCGACCCCCTCCGGCGCGGACGTGCCGGGTGGCAGGCGGGACGGCCCGGGGCGGGCCCGGCCGGGGCCGGGGCGAGCCGACGCCGGCTGGACCGTACGGCCGACGCCGACACCGACGCCGTGCACCCGCCACCGGGCGCGCCCCCGACGATCGGTTCACCGCCGCCGCCCGGGCCCGGCGCCTCGGGGGCCGGGCGGCCCCCGGCGCGGACGTGCCGGGTGGCAGGCGGGACGGCCCGGGGCAGGCCCGGCCGGGGCGGGCCGATGCCGGCTGGACCGTACGGCCGACGCCGACGCCGACGCCGGCGCCGTGCACCCGCCACCGGGCGCGCCCCCGACGGTCGGTTCACCGCCGCTGCCCGGGCCCGGCGCCTCGGGGACCTGGCGGCGACGCGCAGGCCGACCCCCTCCGGCGCGGACGTGCCGGGTGGCAGGCGGGACGGCCCGGGGCGGGCCCGGCCGGGGCCGGGGCGGGCCGACGCCGACGCCGTGCACCCGCCACCGGCCCCGGTCAGCGGGCCCGGGTCCAGGCCGGGGCCGGGGTGGGCCTGCCGGCGCGGTGGGTGAGGGCGGCGACGGCGAGGAGGAGGGCGAGGGCCAGGGCGAGGGCGACGGGGATGTCGGCGTGGAGGACCAGGACGGCGCCGAGGAGGGCGCCGGCGAACATCCAGACGGCGGAGGCGAGCCGGCGGGGGCCGGTGCGGTCGGCCGCGAGGGCGGTGATGGTCATGGTGAGCACGGTGGTGGTGAGGTCCGGGACCTTCAGCGCCCGCACCACCGCGTTCTGCCCGCCCATGGCGAAGCCGAGCAGCCCGATGAGCGTGTAGCGGGCCGGGTCGCAGGTGTGGCCGGCCGCGGCCGCCAGCACGGTGGCCGCCGCGACCAGCACCGACTGGACGGCGACCGCGGCGGCCAGCAGGCGGCCGCGGTGGCCGGGCAGCCGACGGGCAAGGTGGCCGCCGGCCAGGGCGCCGAGCAGGAAGGCGGCGAGGGCGGCCAGCGAGGCGGTGGCGGAGAGGTTGGCCGCGCCGGCCAGGGCGAAGCCGAGGAACACCACGTTGCCGGTCATGTTGGCGACGAAGACGTGGCCGAGTTCGAGGTAGCTGACCGCGTCCACCACCCCGGTGACCACGGTCAGGGCCAGGAGCATCGGCACCAGTGGCCCGTGCTCGGGATCGGGGGTCGGCATCGGTCCTCCAGGCGGGTCGGTGACGGCGGACAGCGGTGGTGCTCGGGTGTGGCGGACGGCCCTTCGTACCGCCCCGTCAGGCGAGCACCGGGTTGCCCGGGTCCTCCGGGTCCTCGTCCAGGTGCCAGTGCAGGTCGCGGACACCGGGCTCCAGGGACAGCCGGGTGACGACCTGTTCGAGCGCCGGGGCGACCTGCCCGGTGATCGCCACGGTGGCCCGCAGGCTGGTGGCCTCGCCGCTCTCGGTGCGGCGGGCGCGCAGGCCGGTGGGGGCGAGCCCGGAGGCGGCGAGGGCCTGGAGCAGCAGGGCCCGGATGTGGGTCTCGGACTTGCGGTCGCACTCCAGGTGGAGGGTGGCGCGGACGGTGGAGTCCGGGTCGCTCCCGGACTGCGGGGCGCGGTCCAGGAGCCGCCCGGCCGGGCGCAGCACCAGGTGGACACCGAGCACGCCGAGGGTGCCGAGGACGGCGAACCCGAGCTTGCCGGAGGCGGCCAGCACCCCGACGGCGGCCGAACACCACAGCGTGGCGGCGGTGTTGAGGCCGCGTACGCCGGCGCCGTCGCGCAGGATGACGCCACCGCCGAGGAAGCCGATGCCGGAGACGACGTACGAGGCGACCCGGGTGGGGCTGCCGGCGTCGCCGACGGCCTCGCTGTAGAGCACGAACAGGGTGGCCCCGGCGGCGACCAGGGCGTTGGTGCGCAGGCCCGCCATCCGGGCCCGCCACTGGCGTTCGACGCCGATCAGCGCGCCGCAGGCGACGCCGGTGGCGAGCCGTACCAGGAAGTCGACGGTGGTCAGGGTGTGCACGGCGGCACCTCCTTCGCGGACGGAGGGGGACGGACGGCGGCCCGCGCCCGGCACCCGGGCGGGGCCGGGACGACCTCGATGATGGCCACCGCCGCGGCGGTCGGCGGGGAGGCGCGCAGGGCGCGGCCACCGAGCGGTCGGGGCCGCACGGCGGCATGACGGCGCGTCGGGCGCGCCGGGTGCCACCCCTCGGCCCGTCGGCCTCGCGGCGCCCGGGTCGTCCCGAGCATAGACCGCCTTCGAACGACCCGGGCCGGGTTCCCGCACCGTCCTCGACAGCTTTGTAGAAGTTTGACCGAATCCGATCGGCCTCCCCGGAGCCGGGAACCGGGCCGACTTGCACCACGTCCTCCGGCATATATAGTTCACCGACATATGCAGTTGAGCAGCTCACGAGGGGGAAGTGTGTCCCACACCGATCCGACCCGGCCCGCACCCGTCCTGTGCCTGGCGGGCGTCACCCGCGTGCACGGCCGCGGCGCGGCCGAGGTGCACGCCCTGCGCGGCGTCGACCTGGCCGTCCACCCGGGCGAGTTCGTCGCCGTCATGGGCCCGTCCGGCTCCGGGAAGTCCACCCTGCTGACCCTGGCCGGCGGCCTGGACCAGCCCAGCGAGGGCGAGGTCCGGGTGGAGGGCGTCGCGCTCGGCGGGCTCGGCCGCGGCCGGCTCGCCGACCTCCGGCGGCGCTCGATCGGGTACGTCTTCCAGGACTACAACCTCATCCCGGCCCTGACCGCCGCCGAGAACATCGCCCTGCCGCGCGAGCTCGACGGCGTCCCCGGGCGCCGGGCCCGCCGGGAGGCAGTGGCCGCCCTGGAGGAGCTGGGCATCGGCGAGCTCGCCGACCGCTTCCCCGACGACATGTCCGGCGGCCAGCAGCAGCGCGTCGCGATCGCCCGGGCGCTGATCGGCGAGCGCCGGCTGGTGCTCGCCGACGAGCCGACCGGCGCGCTCGACTCGGCCACCGGCGAGGCGGTGCTCGCCGTGCTGCGCGCCCGCTGCGACGCCGGCGCCGCCGCGATGATGGTCACCCACGAGGCGGCCCACGCCAGTTGGGCGGACCGGGTGGTCCACCTGCGGGACGGCGAGATCGCCTCGGAGGCCCCCGGCCGCCGCTCCTCCGCCCGCCTGACCGCGGTGCAGCCCTCCGGCGAGGTGGCGTGGTGAGGCTCGGAGCCTGGCGGGTCGCCCTGCGGATCGCCCGCCGTGACGCGCTGCGCGCCAAGGGCCGCAGCGCGCTGATCGCCGCCATGATCGCGCTGCCCGTGCTCGGCGTCACCGGCGCCGACGTGGTGCACCGCAGCGGCCAGCTGACCCCGGCCGAACGGGTCGAGCGGGTGGTGGGCGGCGCCGACGCGCTGGTCACCTCGCTCTACCCGGGCCAGCCGGTCGAGCAGGCCCCGATCGCCGAGGACGGCGCCTTCGCCGTCCAGCCCCGGCCCGGCGAGCAGCCGACGCCCGAGCAGGAGAAGGGCGCGAGCACCGACCCGGTCACCCTGATTGGCTCGCTGCTGCCGCCCGGCAGCGCGCTCACCCCCGCCCGGCCCGGCCCGGAGGCCGGCGCGACCTCGCCCGAGGGCATGGTCCGCACCCTCACCACCGAGGCCGACCTCGGCGACCCGATCTGGCGCGGCCGGCTCGACCTGGTCGAGGGCCGCGCCCCGAGCGCCCCGCACGAAGTCGCCGCCACCCGGGCCTTCCTGGACCGCACCGGGCTCAGGCCCGGCGCCACCACCACCCTCCAGGGCCTGGAGCACACCGCGTACACCGTCACCGGGGTGGTGGAGCACCCGGGCGAGCTGGGCAGGGTCGAACTCGTCGCCCGGCCCGGGGAGTTGATCGAGCCGCTGAACGCCGCCCTGGAGGCCGGCGGGCCCGTCGCGGAGAAGCCCTCCGCCACCCGCTCCGCCTGGCTGGTCCGGCTGCCGTCCGGCGCCGCCCTCGACTGGGCGAAGGTCCAGCAGTTCAACGCCCACGGCTACACCCTGACCGCGCGCTCGGTGGCGCTCGCCCCGCCGCCCGAGCGGGCCGTCCCCTACTACCGCGACGCGTACCGCTACAGCGACCCGACCGCCGCCAACAACACCCGGGTCGTCGTCGCCACCGTCACCGGCATGGCGCTGCTGGAGGTCGCCCTGCTCGCCGGGCCCGCCTTCGCCGTCGGCGCCCGCCGCTCGCGCCGCCAGCTCGCCCTGCTCGGCGCGGCCGGCGGCAGCCGCGCCCACGTCGGCGCGGTGGTGCTCGGCGGCGGCGTGGTCCTCGGCACGGTCGGCGCGGTGGTCGGCGTGGCGCTCGGCACCGCGGCGGTCGCCGTCCTGCGGCCGTGGATCGAGGAGATCGGCGGCGTGCGCTTCGGCCACTTCGCCGTACCGCCGCTGGACCTGCTCGCGATCGCCGGGATCGGGCTGTTCACCGCGCTGATGGCGGCCGCGCTGCCCGCGCTCCAGGCCGCCCGGCGCAGCGTCACCGCCGGCCTGACCGACCGGGACACCGTCCGCTCCCCCAGCCGCCTGGTCACCCTCGCCGGCCTGGCGCTGCTCGTCCTCGGCGCCGTGCTCGCGCTGTACGGCGCCGGCGCGGTGCAGCGCGGCCAGGTGGGCGCGGGCGGCTACGACACCCGTACGCTCACCGTGCTCGGCGGCTCGGTCGTCGCCGAACTCGGCCTGCTGCTGTGCACCCCGATGCTGGTCGCCCTGATCGGCCGGGCCGCCGGGAAGCTGCCGCTCGGGCCCCGGCTGGCCCTGCGCGACTCCGCCCGGCACCGCTCGCGCACCGCTCCGGCGGTGGCCGCGGTGATGGCCGCGGTGGCCGGCGCCGTCGCCATCGGCGTCTACACCACCAGCACCGACGCCGAGAACCGGCGCGACTACCAGCCGGAGACCCCGTACGGCGCCGTCCAGCTGGTCAGCCACGTCGACGGGCCGAAGCTCGCCGACGAGCGCGCCGAGCTGGAGCGGCAGCTGTCCGGGCTCGGGCCGCGCGGCGACCTCGGCGAGGTGGAGTACCGCTTCTGCGACAACTGCTCCAGCGTCGTCCAGCTCAAGGGCCCGGCGGAGCGGCGCGGCCTCGGTGCGCCGCCGCACCTGGCCGCCGGCGACGCGACCGTGCTGCACAACCTCTTCGCCGTCCACGACCCGGCCGCCGAGCAGGCGCTGGCCGCCGGGAAGCTGCTGGTCTTCGACCGGGCCCTGGTGGGCGCCGACGGCAAGGCGGTGCTGATGCTGCGCGGCGGCGGTGCCCCGGTGCAGCCCGGCGAGACGCCCAAGCCGGAGCTCCAGGAGGTCCCGGTGGACGCGGTGCTGGTGGACAACCCCGCCGCCGCCGAGTTCGCCCAGGGCCTGGTGCAGCCCTCCGCGCTGCCCGGCCTCGGGCTCACCGCCCGGCCGACCGGCTCGGTCTGGCTGCCCGCCACCCCGCCCGACCGCAAGGCGCAGCAGCGCGCCGAGGCGGCCGCCGTGCGGCTGGACCGGCTCGCCCGGCTGACCGTGGAGCGCGGCTACCAGCCGAAGAGCGACGCGCTGACGCTCGCGCTCACCGGCTTCGCCGGGCTGGTCGTGCTCGGCGCGGCCGGGATCGCCACCGGCCTGGCCGCCGCCGACTCCCGGCAGGACCAGGCCACCCTGGCCGCGGTCGGCGCCCCGCCGCGGATCCGGCGGACCATGGCGGGCCTCCAGTGCACCCTGATCGCGCTGCTGGGTGCCCTGCTCGGGGCGGTGAACGGCTTCGTGCCGGCGGTGGGCCTGCTGAAGTCCCGGGCCGGCGGGTTCGGGGCGAAGCCGGCGCTGGTCAGCGCGCCCTGGTTCGAGCTGCTGCTGATCGTGCTGGTGCTGCCCCTGGCCGCGGGGCTGTGCGCCGCGCTGTTCACCCGCTCCCGCGTCCCGCTCGGGCGGCGGCTGTCCTGAGCGGGCCGGAGCCCCCGGAGGCGCCGGACACGGCTTGGACACCTGCCGGGCACCGGCCGACACCACTTGGGCACCCGCCGGGCACCAACCGGATACCGCCCCGAACGCGCCGGGCGCCCCTCCCCTTCACCCGGGGGCGGGCGCCCGGCGCTCGCCGTACCATGGGCCGCGTTCCGGCGGCCGAGGGCGCCGACGGGCGCTTCGGCGAGGGAGTAGAAGGCGGTGCTACGGGGGTTCGGCGATCTGGAGGCCGAGATCATGGACCGCTTCTGGTCCTGGGGCCGGCCCGCCACGGTGCGCGAGGTGGTGGACGACCTCCAGCGGGAGCGGGCGGTCGCGTACACCACCGTCACCACGGTCGCGGACATCCTGCACACCAAGGGCTGGCTGCGCCGCGACAAGGTCGGCCGTGCCTGGGTCTACCAGCCGACCTGCACCCGCGAGGAGTACACCGCCCGGCTGATGCACCAGGCGCTGGAGACCAGCCCCGACCGGGCGGGCGCCCTGCACCACTTCGTCGGCCGGATCAGCGGGGACGAGGCCTCGGCCCTGCTCGCCGCGCTCGAACAGGCGAGGTCCCGGGGCTCCGGGTGACCCTCGCCGCTCGGCTGCCACCCGCCCTGCGGGAAGCGGCGCCGCCGCTGCCCCGGTACCCGCCGGTCTGCGCTCCCCACCCCCTCGGGGCGCCCCGCGGGCCCATCGGCGTGGGGGTGCCGACGGGCCCGGGGGTGGGGGCGGGGTGGGGGTCCGTGGGATTTGCCGCGACCTTGACCCGGGTGCCCGAACCCGCGCTCCGGCACGTGCGTTCCCGGGCAGGCGACGGCCGGGCGGCTGTCCCGGGCAGGCGACGGCCGGGCGGTCGCTCCTAGCGGTGCCGCAGGTACGCGGCCGCGGTCTCGCGCAGGCGCGCGTGCAGCCCGTCGTAGGCGCGGGCCCGGCCGAGCAGGCTCTTCGGCAGCTTGGCGACCATCGTGTAGTTGGTGTCGCAGACGTTGGCCGCCGGAGCCAGCCCCGCCTGGCTGACCAGCTGGTAGGCGTCGAGCTGGTCCAGGCCGAGCAGTTCGCCGGTCCAGCCGACCAGGTCGTGCTGGCTGATCCGGAACGCGTCCTCCAGCGGGCGGGCGGATCCGGTGCTGATCAGGTAGTCGTCGTTCTCCAGGCGCGGCCAGGCCGGGCCGCCGCCCTTGACCAGGTCGACGATCACGGTGGTGCGCATCGCCGCCTCCACCGCTGTACCGCACACCTCGCCCTCGCCCTGGCGGGCGTGGCCGTCGCCGACGGCGAGCAGCCCGCCCTCGACGTTGACACGGAAGTAGGCGGTGGTGCCGGCCCGCATCTCGGGGGTGTCCAGGTTGCCGCCGTGCGCCCCGGGGGTGATCGAGGCCAGCACCTCGCCGGCCGCCGGGGCGACGCCGACCGTGCCGTGCATCGGGTCGAGCGGCAGGTCCACCGTGAACCCGCCGGTGCGGGCCCGGAACCGGCAGGTGCCCGCCTCGGCGTCCAGCTCGTAGAGCCAGACCCGCTCCTCCAGCGCCGGGTGCAGCATCGCCGTGCTGTGGGTCGCGGTGAGTGCGCCGAAGTGCGGGAAGGTGCTGGAGATGCCGTGGTCCCGGGCCGGGGTGATCTCCACGAAGTGCACCGCGAGCACGTCGCCGGGCTCGGCCCCCGCCACCGCGACCGGGCCGGTGACCGGGTTGAGGTAGGGGAAGGCGCAGACCCGGCTGGGCAGGTCCGTGGTGCCCCGGACCCTGCCGCCGAAGCAGTCCTCGGTGGTCAGCTCGACGAGGGTGCCCGGCTGGACGGTGACCAGCGGGGCGCGGCCGCCGAAGGTGTAGGCGTAGTCCTCCGGGGCCGGGGACAGCTGGACGATCTCGGGCAGGCTCACTGCTGGTTCTCCTTGGTGGTGATGGTGGCGTTGGCGTCGGCGGCACCGGGCTCCGCGCCGGCACCGGCCCCTTCGGCGCCCGGCTCCGCCTCGGCGACGGCCAGCCGCGGCGTGCGCCCGGTCGCCATCAGCCCGGCGAGCACGATCCCGCCGACGAGCAGCCAGACGAAGCCGAGCCGCTGGGCCGCGATGTCGGCGTTGACCACCACGTAGGCGAGGATCGCGAAGCCGAGCGCCGGGGCGATCAGGTGCCGCCAGTAGTCCCTGCTGCGCTTGCGCACCAGGTAGTGGACGACCACGGCGACGTGCAGGACCAGGAAGGTGGTCAGCGCACCGAAGTTGACCAGGGTGCTCAGCAGGGTGATGCCGTCCTCGCGCGAGGCCGTGTAGAGGCCGAGCACCAGCGACACCCCGGCGGTCAGCAGGGTCGCGTTGACCGGCACCCGGCGGGTGGGGTGGATCCGGGCCAGGAAGGCGGGCAGCTGGCGGTCGCGGGCCATCGCGAACAGCAGCCGGGAGGTGGCCGCCTGGGCGACCAGCGAGTTGGCGAAGCCCCAGGCCACGGCGGTGGAGGCGGCGGTCAGGGTGGCGAGCCAGCCGCCGGCGGCGGTGCGGGCCGCGTCGTAGAAGGCGGTGCCGTTCGGGTCGCCGTCGCGGATCAGCGCGTCCGGGTCGGCGACCAGCAGCGAGGCGACCCAGGTCTGCACGATGAACAGTGTGCCCGCGAGCAGCAGCGCGGCGACCATCGACCGGCCGACGGCCTTGGCGGAGTCCCGGTTCTCCTCGGAGAGCGTGGAGATGCCGTCGAAGCCGAGGAAGCTGAGCACCGCGATCGAGACCGCTCCGAAGGCCAGGCTCCAGGAGAAGGTGTGGGGGTTGTACAGCGGGGTGAGGTCGAAGCCCCGGCCCTTGCCGTCGGCCAGCGCGACGACGCCGACCACCACGAACAGGGCCAGCACGACGAGTTCGCCGATCAGCATCGCCTTGTTGACCCGGTTGGTGGTCTCGATGCCGAGGTAGTTGACCACGGTGTTGAGCAGGACGAACCCGACCAGCCAGAGCCAGACCGGCACGGACGGCACCAGCGAGTTCATCGCGACGCCGGCGATCAGGTACAGCAGCCCGGGCACCAGCACGTAGTCGAGCAGGATCATCCAGCCGGACAGGAAGCCGACCGGCGCGGCGATGCCACGGCCGGCGTAGGTGTAGACCGAGCCGGCCATCGGGAAGGCCCGGGACATCTGGGCGTAGGACAGGGCGGTGAACATCATCGCCACCATGCCGAGGACGTACGCGAGGGCGACCATGCCGCCGGAGCCCTGGAAGACACCGCCGAAGATGCCGAACGGTGCGATCGGCACCATGAACACCAGCCCGTAGACGAGCAGGTCGGTGAAGCCGAGCGAACGGCGCAGTTCCTGCTGGTAGCCGTAGCTCTCGATGCCTTGGGGCGCGGGTGTGTCAGCCATGGTGCTCTCTCTCCGTGACGACCCTGCGGGTGTGTGGGGAGACTGTAGAGGCAACTATTTCCAGATGGAAGGGTTTTGTCCGGGCATTCCACCTGACGAGAAGGGGGCCACCGGGACCGCTGCGGCCCTGCGGCCGGCACGGTCCGCCGGGCCGGCGCGGCTACTGCGGCAGGACGGCGAAGCCCAGGCCCTCGGCCCGGGCGAGGTGGATCGGCGGCCGGGCCGCGCCCTCGCCGTGCAGCAGCCGGTCCGCCGCCGCCCGCAGGCCGTCCGGGGCCAGCGCCCGACGGGCCGCCAGGCCGGCCAGCAGGTGCAGCCCCTCGTACAGGCCCACCGCGTACGCGTCCAGGACCGGCGCCCACGGGCCGCTCAGCGCCCGGTGCCGCTCGGCGAGGCTCTGCCGGCGCACCTCGGGCAGGGTCGCGAAGGAGGGCATCGCGGCGTACAGCGTCCCGGTGTCGTCGCCGCCGAGCGCGAGCAGGCCGTTCTCCTCCAGGGCGCCGGAGAGCCGCACCAGCGTGCGGTCCAGCCCGCTGCGCCGCAGCGCCCGGTTGAAGTGCACCAGGTCGCGCCCGATCAGGCTGAGCAGCAGGGCGTCCGCGCGGGCGGCGCGCAGCGCGTCCAGCAGCGGCTCCAGTGCCTCCTCGACCGCCCCGAAGGGCACCCTCCGCTCCAGCACCACCCGGGCCCCGGCGCCCGCCGCCAGCCCCTCGGCGGCCCGGTGGACGGAGCGCGGCCAGATGTAGTCGTTGCCGATCAGCGCCCATCGGCGGAGCCGGTGACTCCTCGTCAGCTCCCGGACCGCCGCGCCCAGTTGGCCGGCCGGGTCGGCACCCGTGCAGAGCACGCCGGGCAGCCGGGAGCCGCCCTCGTGCGGCGGGGTGAAGACGTAGGCGAGGCGGCCCGCGGCGACGGTCTCGACCGCCCGGTGCACATCGCTGGTGTGGCAGCCCGCGAGCGCGTCCAGCGCCCCGGCGTCCAGCAGCCGCCGCACCTCTGCGGACACCCGCGCCGGCGTGCCGCCGCCGTCCACCAGCACCAGCTCCAGCGGGCGGCCGAGGACCCCGCCGCCCGCGTTGACCTCGTGCGCGGCGAGCAGGGCGCCGTCCAGCACGGACGGTCCGGTGAGCCCGAGCGGGCCGGACTGCGGCACGACGAGGCCCACCCGGAAGGCCGCCCCGTCCCGCTCCGAGTGCAGCGCGTCGAGCGGATCGATCACCCTCACCTCGAAGCTCACAGTGCGAGTATCGTCGTACCGGCGATATCGGGAAAGGCCGGAACGGGAGGGTCCGATGACCGCAGCTGGTGCCGCACCGGGAGTCGGCAGCCGTCCCGGCGAGCATGCGGCGGAGCCCGGTGCGGAGCACCCGGCCGCCGAGCACCCGGGCGCCCCGGAGCCGCTGCTGGTCGAGCTGGTCACGCTGGCCCAGCGCAGGCTCTCCGGCGGCCTCGCCGCCGCCCTCGCCGAGGAGGACTGCACCGTCGACCAGTGGCGGCTGCTGCGCGCCCTCGCCGACGGGCGCGGGCACGCCATGGGCGAGCTGGCCCAGTCCCTGCTGATCCCGCAGGCGAGCCTGAGCCGGCTGGTGGACTCGCTGGCCGACTCCGGCTGGGCCTACCGGCGCCAGGACGACCAGGACCGCCGCCGGATCACCGCCCACCTCTCCCGCCCGGGCCGCACCCGGCTGACCAGGCTGGACGCCCTCGCCGCCGCCCACGACGCCGCCGTCCGCCGCGCCTGCGGCCTCACCGACCCGGCGGACCTGCTGCGGCGGCTCGCCGCGCTCTGAGCGGCCCCGCCACGGCCTTTCGCCCCGGCCCCCGCAGCGACTCCTGGAACAGCCCTCGCCCCGCGGACGGCCCCGGCCCGCCCCCGCCGGGGCGGGAACGGGCCGGAAGGTGACCGGGCGCGCCGTCAGGCCGGACGGACGGCGCCCATGTAGGGCATCGCCGAGATCGGCAGCACCTCGATGTTCTTGCCCGTGCGCGGGGCGTGGATCATCTTGCCGTCGCCGATGTACAGGCCGACGTGGTGCAGGTCGTTGTAGAAGAACACCAGGTCGCCGGGCTGGAGGTTGGCGCGGTCGACGTGCGGGCCGTCCTTCCACTGCTCCTCGGAGGTCCGGGAGATGGTGACGCCCGCCGCGCGGTAGGCCTGGCTGGTGAGGCCGGAGCAGTCGAAGCTCGCGGGGCCGTTCTTGCCCCAGCCGTAGGGCTTGCCGAGCTGCGCCTGGGCGAAGCCGATGATGGAGGCGGCCCGGCCGCTGGCCGCGGGCACCGGGGCGTTCATGTCCGGCCGGTCGGCGGAGCGCGAGGCGCGGTCCTTGGCGGCCGCGGCGGCCGCCTGCTGGGCCTCGGCCTTGGCCTTCTCGGCGTTCTGCTGGGCGTTGATCTTGGCGCGGTCCTCGGCGCTGAGCTTGTTCAGCATCGCCTGGGCCTCGGCCAGCTTGCCCTGGATGTCCTTCTTCTGCTCCGCCAGCTGCGTGCCCACCGCGTCGAGCGCGGCCAGGGTCGCGGTGGCCTCTGCGCGGTCCTGGTCGAGCCTGCGCTGCTCGTCCTGGGCCTGCTTGAGCAGGTTCGCCTGGGAGTCGGAGACCTGGTTCTGCACCGAGGCGCGCTCCAGGTAGGCGGACGGGTCGGAGTCGAGCATCAGCTGGACCGACGGGTCGATGCCGTTGGTGCGGTACTGGTCGGCGGCGACCGCGCCGAGCCGGGTCCGCAGCTCGTTCATCGCCTCCTGGCCGCGGGCGACCTTCTCCTGGATCTGGTTGGCCTCGCCCTGGAGCTTCTGCTGCTTGTCCTGGAAGCCGTTGTACTTCTCGATCGCCGCCTCGGCGTCCTCGTTGAGCTTGTCGACCTGCTCCTTGACGGTGGCGAGGTTCGGAGTCGGCTCGGCGTGGGCGGTACCGGAGGCGAGGACCGCGCCGCCGGCCGCCATGGCCGTGGTGAGGACCGCCATGCGGGCCCGGCTCGGGGGGCTGGGCTTGCGACGCTTTCCCATCGCGGTCGCTCTCCTTCGGGGGAATCTGGGGACGGTCCGGACGGGCCTGGGGACGGCTCGGCCGGGGCCGGGGGACGGGGAAGGCGGGCAGGACGAGCAACGGGGGGGTGCTGCCCCGCCCACCTTCTTCGAAGTAACTTAATAGATGAGGGGCCGGGTTCCGCAATCCCCCTGATCATGACGATTTGACGGTATGACGGGACATCGATCGCGTTCCGTGTCATCGGCGTTGACCTCGGACACCGTCCGGCGGCGGCGCCGGACCGGGCGGCGCCCCGGACGACCCCTCGACCGGGCCGCGACCGCCCTCCCGGCCGCCCTGCGCAGGCCCCGGCCCGGCCCCGCCCACCCCCTGACCTGACACCCCTACCGCCCCCCGGTGCCGGCCGCCCGGACCGCCCGTGGCACTCCCCACCACGGGAAATGCCCCTGACCAGCCGGATCGAGGGATAGGTCACACGCAATTCCCCTCCTGCGGCGCCGCGAACGGACGCTAACCTGCGCACATGAAGGTCCCGCCCGAAGGGCTCCCCCTCGCAGCCGAGTTCCCGGCCGCGCACCGAGAGCAGTGGCAGCAGCTCGTCCAGGGCGTGCTGCGCAAGTCCGGTGCCCAGCCCGAGGACGGCTCCGCCGCCGAGCAGGCTCTCAGCACCCGGCTCCAGGACGGCCTGAACGCCCGCCCGCTGTACACCGCCGAGGACACCGACGCCGACCCGGGCTACCCGGGCTTCCCGCCGTTCGTGCGCGGCGGCCGGCCGCAGGGCTCCGCGGTGGCCGGCTGGGACGTCCGCCAGCGGCACGCCGACCCGGACGGCCGGCGCACCAACGAGGCCGTCCTGGCCGACCTGGAGAACGGCGTGACCTCGGTCTGGCTGGAGCTGGGCGGCGCGGGCCTCCCGGTGGCGGCCCTGCCCGAGGCGCTGTCCGGGGTGTACCTCGACCTGGCCGCCGTGGCGCTCGACGCCGGACCCGAATCCACCGACGCCGCCGAGCAGTTGTTCCGGCTGTACGAGGAGCGGGAGGTCTCCCCCGGCGCCGCCGCCGGCAGCCTCGGCGCCGACCCGCTGGGCCTCCAGGCCCGCACCGGCCAGGGCTCGCGCACCGAGGAGCTGCTCGCCGGGGCCACCGCGCTGGCCGCCCGCTGCGCCGCCGGGTACCCGGGCCTGCGGGCGCTCACCGTGGACGCCCTGCCGTACCACGAGGCGGGCGCCTCCCCCGCCCAGGAGCTGGGCTGCTCGCTGGCGACCGGCGTCGCCTACCTGCGCGCGCTGACCGCCGCCGGGCTCCCCCTCGACGACGCGCTCGGCCAGCTGGAGTTCCGCTACGCCGCGGACGGCGACCAGTTCCTCACCATCGCCAAGTTCCGTGCCGCGCGCCGCCTCTGGGCCCGGGTCGCCGAGGTGTCGGGAGCCGGTACGGCCGCCTCGGCGCAGCGCCAGCACGCCGTCACCTCCCGGGTGATGATGACCGCCCGCGACCCGTGGGTGAACATGCTGCGCACCACCGTCGCCTGCCTGGCCGCCGGGGTCGGCGGCGCGGACGCCGTCACCGTGCTGCCCTTCGACAGCGCGCTCGGCCTGCCCGACGCCTTCGCCCGCCGGATCGCCCGCAACACCCAGGCGATCCTGCTGGAGGAGTCCCACCTGGCCCGGGTGATCGACCCGGCCGGCGGCTCCTGGTACGTCGAGCAGCTGAGCGAGGAGCTGGCACGGGCCGCCTGGGCCTGGTTCCAGGAGATCGAGCGGGCCGGCGGGCAGCAGGCCGCCCTGGCGTCCGGCCTGGTCGAGGAGCGGATCGCGGCGACCTGGGCGGAGCGCTCGGTGCGGCTCGCCAGGCGGCGCGAACCGGTCACCGGCGTCAGCGAGTTCCCGTACCTGGACGAGCAGCCGCTGGTCCGCGAACCGGCCCCGGCCGGCCCCGGCGGCGGGCTGCCGCAGGTGCGCCGCGCCGAGGCCTACGAAGCGCTGCGGGACCGCTCGGACGCACACCTCGCGGCGACCGGCGCCCGCCCGGCCCTCTTCCTGGCCTCGATCGGCACCGCCTCCGCGCACACCGCGCGCACCACCTTCGCCGCCAACCTCTTCCAGGCCGGCGGCATCGCGACCGTCCCGGCCGAGTCCGCCGACCCGGCGGCCTTCGCCGAGGCGTTCCGGGCCTCCGGCGCGTCCGTCGCCTGCCTGTGCTCCAGCGACGCGCTGTACGCCGAGCACGCCGCCCCCGTCGCCCTGGCCCTGAAGGCGGCCGGCGCCGAACGGGTGCTGCTGGCCGGGCGTCTGGCCGAAGTACCGGACGGCGTGGACGAGTTCATCTTCGCGGGGGGCGACGCGGTCGCCGTCCTCACCTCCCTGCTGGACCAGATCGGAGCCGCTCGATGATCCCCGACTTCACCGGAATCGAGCTGGACGGCGACGCGGGCGCCCCCGGCGGCCCGGGCGTCACCGACGAGCAGTGGCGGGCCGCCTGGCGCCAGTCCACCGGCAAGGACGTCGACGAGCTGCTCTGGGACACCCCCGAGGGCATCGGCGTCAAGCCGCTGTACACCGGGGCCGACCTCGCCGGGCTGGACTTCCTGGGGACGTACCCGGGCATCGCCCCGTACCTGCGCGGACCGTACCCGACCATGTACGTCAACCAGCCCTGGACGGTGCGCCAGTACGCGGGCTTCTCCACCGCCGAGGAGTCCAACGCCTTCTACCGCCGCAACCTCGCGGCCGGCCAGAAGGGCCTGTCGGTCGCCTTCGACCTGCCGACCCACCGCGGCTACGACAGCGACCACCCGCGCGTCACCGGCGACGTCGGCATGGCGGGCGTCGCCATCGACTCGATCTACGACATGCGCCAGCTGTTCGACGGCATCCCGCTGGACCGGATGTCGGTATCGATGACCATGAACGGCGCGGTGCTGCCCGTCCTCGCGCTCTACATCGTCGCGGCCGAGGAGCAGGGCGTACCGCCGGAGAAGCTGGCCGGGACCATCCAGAACGACATCCTCAAGGAGTTCATGGTCCGCAACACCTACATCTACCCGCCGCAGCCGTCGATGCGGATCATCTCGGACATCTTCGCGTACACCTCGCAGAAGATGCCCCGGTACAACTCGATCTCCATCTCCGGCTACCACATCCAGGAGGCCGGCGCGACGGCCGACCTGGAGCTGGCCTACACCCTGGCCGACGGGGTGGAGTACCTGCGCGCGGGGCTGGACGTGGGGCTGGACGTGGACGCCTTCGCGCCGCGGCTGTCGTTCTTCTGGGCGATCGGCATGAACTTCTTCATGGAGGTCGCCAAGCTGCGCGCGGCCCGACTGCTGTGGGCCAAGCTGGTCAAGCAGTTCGATCCGAAGAACCCCAAGTCCCTCTCGCTGCGCACCCATTCGCAGACCTCGGGCTGGTCGCTCACCGCCCAGGACGTGTTCAACAACGTCACCCGCACCTGCGTGGAGGCGATGGCCGCGACCCAGGGCCACACCCAGTCGCTGCACACCAACGCCCTGGACGAGGCGCTCGCCCTGCCGACCGACTTCTCCGCCCGCATCGCCCGCAACACCCAGCTGCTGCTCCAGCAGGAGTCGGGCACCTGCCGGGTGATCGACCCGTGGGGCGGCTCCGCGTACGTCGAGAAGCTGACCCACGACCTCGCCCGGCGCGCCTGGGAGCACATCCGGGAGGTCGAGACGGCCGGCGGCATGGCCAAGGCCATCGACGCGGGCATCCCCAAGCTGCGCGTCGAGGAGGCCGCCGCCCGCACCCAGGCGCGGATCGACTCCGGCCGCCAGCCGGTGATCGGCGTCAACAAGTACCGGGTGGAGAACGACGAGCAGATCGACGTGCTCAAGGTCGACAACTCCTCGGTGCGGGCACGGCAGATCGAGAAGCTGCGCCGGCTGCGCGAGGAGCGCGACGAGGCCGCGTGCCGGGACGCGCTGCGCGCGCTGACGGCGGCCGCCGAGGCCGGTCCGCAGCGCGGCGGCTCGCTGGACGGCAACCTGCTGCACCTGGCCGTCCACGCGGCCCGGGCCAAGGCCACCGTCGGCGAGATCTCGGACGCGCTGGAGAAGGTGTACGGCCGCCACTCCGGCCAGATCCGTACCATCTCGGGTGTGTACCGAGACGAAGCGGGCCCGTCAGCCTCCCTCCAGCGCACCCGCGACCTGGTCGAGCGGTTCGAGCAGGCCGAGGGCCGCCGTCCGCGCATCCTGGTCGCCAAGATGGGCCAGGACGGCCACGACCGCGGCCAGAAGGTGATCGCCACCGCCTTCGCCGACCTCGGCTTCACGGTGGACGTCGGCCCGCTGTTCCAGACCCCGGCCGAGGTCGCCCGCCAGGCCGTCGAGGCGGACGTGCACATCGTCGGCGTGTCGTCGCTGGCCGCCGGGCACCTGACCCTGGTGCCCGCACTGCGCGCCGAACTCGCCGAGGCGGGGCGGGAGGACATCACCATCGTGGTGGGCGGCGTCATCCCGCCGCAGGACTTCGACGCCCTGTACGAGGCCGGCGCGGCGGCGGTCTTCCCGCCGGGGACGGTCATCCCGGACGCGGCGTACGACCTGCTGAAGTCGCTGGCGGCCGACCTCGGCCACGAGCTGTGACGGCCTGATCGCATGCCTCCGCGGACGATCGACCTCGACAGCTACGTGACGGGCGTGCTGGACGGCTCGCGCGCCTGGATCGCGCGCGCCGTCACCCTCGTCGAGTCCTCCCGGCCCGACCACCGCGCGCTCGCCCAGCAGCTGCTCCAGCGGCTGCTGCCGCACGCGGGCGGGGCGGTGCGGGTGGGCATCACGGGGGTGCCCGGAGTCGGCAAGTCGACCTTCATCGACTCCTTCGGGACGATGCTGACGGGCCGGGGGCACCGGGTCGCGGTGCTCGCCGTCGACCCGACCTCCAGCCGGACGGGCGGCTCCATCCTGGGCGACAAGACCCGGATGGAGCGCCTCGCCGTCGATGCGAACGCCTTCGTCCGCCCCTCCCCCACCTCGGGGACGCTGGGCGGCGTGGCCAAGGCCACCCGCGAGTCGATGGTGGTGATGGAGGCCGCGGGCTACGACGTCGTGCTGATCGAGACGGTCGGCGTCGGCCAGTCGGAGACGGCCGTGGCGGGGATGGTCGACACCTTCCTGCTGCTGTCGCTCGCCCGCACCGGCGACCAGCTCCAGGGCATCAAGAAGGGCGTGCTGGAGCTCGCGGACGTCATCGCCGTCAACAAGGCGGACGGCCCGCACGAGCGCGACGCGAAGGCCGCGGCCCGTGAACTCGCGGGCGCCCTGCGGCTGTTGCAGCCCCCGGACGCGGCCTGGACGCCGCCGGTGCTCACCTGCAGCGGGCTCGACGGCGCGGGCCTCGACGCGCTGTGGGAGCGGCTGCAGCAGCACCGCAAGGTGCTGGACGCGACCGGCGCGCTGGCCGCCAAGCGGCGGGATCAGCAGGTGGAGTGGACCTGGTCCATGGTCCACGACCAGCTCTTCGCCCGCCTCCACGAGAACCCGGACGTGCGGCGCCTGGCCCCCGGGTTGGAGGCCGAGGTCCGCGCCGGCACCCTCCCGGCCGGATTGGCCGCCCAGCAGATCCTGGACGCCTTCTTCGGCTGACCCGGCACGCGGAGACCGAGCGCCGGGAGCGGCTGCGCCCCGGCGGGCGGGGCTCAGTCCGTGAGCTCCCAGAGCAGCCGATAGTACGCGGTCCGTTCCGGGTCAGGGGCGATGCCGTAGGCGTCGAGCAGGGGGGTCTCCCAGCCGGGGCCGTAGTTCCACCGGGTGCTCCAGGTGGCGATGGCGAGGTCGGCCCAGCGGTCGGCGAGGCCGAGGGCGCCGAGGTCGACGTGGCCGGTGGAGGTGCCGTCGTCGCCGATCAGGGTGTTGGGGGCGCAGGCGTCGCCGTGGCAGACGACGAGGCGGTCGACGGGTGGGATGTCGGCGAGCGTGCCCAGGGCCCGTTCGACGGTGCCGTGGTGCCGCAGCTCCTCCGGCCAGTCGGCCGGGTCGGTGCGGCCGGCCTCCGCTCGGGAGCGCGCGTTCGCCAGGCGCGTCTCGGCGGACCAGTGAAAGGGGCAGTCCGCGACGGGCAGCGCGTCGTGCAGCGCCCGCAGGCCGGAGCCGATGGCGCGGACGGCGGTCGCCGGGTCGCGCTTCCAGTGCCCGTCCACCGCGGACCGGCCGGGCAGGCCCTGGGTGAGGAGCCAGGAGCCCGTCTCGTCGGCGCCCTCGCCGACGACCGGCGGCACCACGGCGAACCGCGCCGCCCAGCGCAGCCGTACGGCCTCGGCGGCGAGGTCGGTCCCGCTGCCGCGGCCGGCGGGCGTCCACTTCACGAACTGCCGGGTGTCGCCGAGGCCGAGCTGGAAGGTCACTCCGCCGAGCTCGTTCTCCCAGACGGCCCGGACCGGCCGCCCGGCCGCGAGCTCGGTGACGACGGGCGGCGGCTGGACGGGGCCCTGGGGCGCGGCGGCGATCATCCGTCCATTCTCGCCGGGACGGGCGGCGCCGGCCGGCCGTTTCCGCGGGGCGGCGGCGGGACCGCCGCCCCGGCACCAGAGGCCGCGCGTGCTCAGCCCAGCGGGAGGGACTTGAACGCGCGGGCCTGCTCCGTGATGGCGCGTTCGGTGGGCAGCCGCTCCATCGAGGAGGCGCCGAAGAACCCGGCGATCCCCGTGGTGTGCTCCAGCACGTAGCGGGCGTCCTCGGGCTCGGCGATCGGGCCGCCGTGGCAGAGCACGATGACCTCAGGATTGACCCGCTTCGCGGCGTCGTGCATCTCCTGCACGGCCGCCGCCGCCTGGTCGAGGGTGAGCGCGGTGGCCGCGCCGATGGAGCCCTTGGTGGTGAGCCCGACGTGCGGGACGAGCACGTCCGCGCCGGCCCGCGCCATGTCGGCGGCCTGCTCCGGGTCGAACACGTAGGGGGCGGTGAGCAGTTCGCGCTCGTGGGCCTGGCGGATCATGTCGACCTCCAGCCCGAAGCCCATGCCGGTCTCCTCCAGGTTGGCCCGGAAGGTGCCGTCGACCAGTCCCACCGTGGGGAAGTTCTGCACCCCGGTGAAGCCGACGGCCTTCAGCTGGTCCAGGAAGTTGCCCATGATCCGGAACGGGTCGGTGCCGCACACCCCGGCGAGCACCGGCACCTCGCGGACCACCGGCAGCACCTCCCCCGCCATCTCCAGCACGATGGCGTTGGCGTCGCCGTACGGCATCAGGCCCGCGAGCGAGCCCCGGCCGGCCATCCGGTAGCGGCCCGAGTTGTAGATGATCAGCAGGTCGACGCCGCCGGCCTCCGCGCACTTGGCGGACAGGCCGGTGCCGGCGCCGGCGCCGATGACCGGCTTTCCGGCGGCGATCTGCGCGGTCAGGCGGGCCAGGGCTTCGGTGCGGTTCACGGGTGCACTCCTCGTTCGGTGGGGTGGTGGGGACGGGTCAGGCCTGCGTGGTGATCAGCTGGTGCAGCCGGTCGGCGGCCGCGACGGCGAAGGCCGGGTCGTTCAGGTGGGCGTCCAGCTCGCGCAGCTCGACCGGGCCGCCCGCCAGCGCCGAGCGCAGCGCCGCGAGGCCGGCCCGGTCCGCGGCCGGGTCGTGGAAGGGCCCGCCCGGCGCGTCCACGGCGGACACCCCGCCGAGCGGCCAGAGCACCGCCACCGGGCCGCGCGCCGCGGTCAGCTTCCGGCCGAGGTCGGCGCCGACGGCGGCCATCTCCTCCGCGGTGGTGCGCATCAGGGTCACGGTGGGGTTGTGGACCAGCAGCAGCCGCCCGGCGAAGCGCTCCGGGACGGTCTCCCGGGGGCCGAAGTTGACCATGTCCAGCGCGCCGGGCGCGACCACCTGCGGGAGGCCGGCCCGCCCGGCCGCGGTCAGCCGGCCGGGCCCGGCGCTGAGCACCCCGCCGACCAGCTCGTCGGCGAGTTCGGTGGTGGTCAGGTCCAGGACGCCGGCCAGGAAGCCGCCCGCGGCCAGCTTCTCCAGCGCCCGGCCGCCGGCTCCGGTGGCGTGGAACACCAGGACCTCATAGCCGAGTTCCTCCAGCCGCGCGCGGGCGGCGTCGACCGCGGGCGTGGTCACGCCGAACATGCTGGCGCCGACCAGCGGGCGGCCCGGCGGGCGCGGGGCGGCGAGCACCCGCTCGTACCGCAGGGCCATGCCCGCGGCGGCCGCCGCCGCGTTGCCGAGGATCAGGGAGGAGACCGAGTTGATGCCCGCGACGTCCACCACGCTGTACATCAGGGTGACGTCGCTGCTGCCCACGTACGGCGCGACGTCCCCGCCCGCCATGGTGGACACCAGCAGCTTCGGCACGCCGACCGGCAGCGCCTGCATCGCGCGGGCCGCGATGGACGACCCGCCGCTGCCGGCCACCGCCAGGACGGCGTGCAGCCGCCCCGCCCGGTGCAGCTCGCCGACCAGCCGCTCGGCGCCCAGGGACATCGCCGTCACCGCCGCGCCGCGGTCCCCCGCAGCGCGCAGCGCCGCCAGGTCGTGCCCGGCGGCGCGGGCGACCTCCTCCGGGCCGTGGTCGGCGCGGGGCGTGCCGGGCGGCGGCGGCAGCACCCCGGCGTCGACCACGAGCACCTCGCAGCCGTCCGCCCGCAGCCGCTCGGCGAGCCAGGCGTACTCCGCTCCCTTGGTGTCCAGTGTCCCGACCAGCACGACGGTCGCCATGTCCCTGCTCCTTCGAACGGACGATGCCCCGATCATCCGGCGGGGCCGGGGCGGCGGCAAAGACCACTTGCGGGCAAGTGGCCTGCCGCAGGCGAGGCCTCCCGGCCGGAGGTGCGCCCGGGCCGCCGGGGCATCATGGACGGCATGGACCGGATTCCCGCCACCCGACTGTCCCGGCTGCTCACCGGCTGGGCCGCGGACGGGCCGGGGGCGCTGCCGCGGCTGCTGGCGGACGCGCTGCGCGAGCTGGCCGAGCGCGGCGACGTGGCCCCGGGCAGCGCGCTGCCCTCCCAGCGGGCGCTGGCCTCGGCGCTCGGGGTCAGCCGCTCCACCGTCACCTCCGCGTACGGGCTGCTGGAGGCGGAGGGGCGGTTGGAGAGCCTGCGGGGCAGCGGCTCGCGGCTGCGCGCCTCGGGGCCGGTCGGCGAGCCCGTCGGCGAGGGGCGGCTCGCCAGTTTCGGCACCCGGGACGGCCTGCTCGACCTCTCCAGCGGGGCGCTGGAGGGGCTGCCGGCGGTGGCGGAGGCCTTCGACTCGCTGTCCGGCCGGGAGCTGGCCGCGGCGCTGTCCGGTGACGGCTACCTGCCGTACGGGCTGCCGCGGCTGCGCGAGCTGCTGGCCGAGCAGTACCGCGCGGCCGGGCTGCCGACCGCCCCGGAGCAGATCCTCGTCACGGCCGGCTCCCAGCAGGCGCTCTGGCTGGTCACCCAGGGGCTGGTCGAGCCGGGCGACACCGTCGTCGTCGAGGACCCGACCTACCGGGGCGCCCTGGAGGCGCTGCGCGCCCGGGGGGCACGGCTGCTCCCGCTGCCCGCGTACGGCCCGGTCGGCGGCGCGGCCGACGGCACCGCCGGCGCGCACGGCCCGGGGCCCGCCGCCCTGGCCCGGCTGACCGGCCGGCTCCGTCCGCGCCTGGTGTACCTCCAGCCGGCCGTGCACAACCCGACCGGACGCGCCATGAGCGCGCACACCCGGCGGGCCTGGGCCGCCGTCCTGGCGCAGCGGGGGCTGTACACCGTCGAGGACGACGCGTACGCGGAGCTGTCCCTGGCCGGGGACGGTGCGCCGGCCCCGCTCGCCGCGCAGCTGCCGGACGACCGGGCGGCGACCATCGGCACCCTCTCCAAGCTCTACTGGGGCGGGCTGCGACTGGGCTGGATCCGCGCCTCCGGCCCGGTCATCCACCGCCTGGCCGCGCTGCGCAAGTCCGTCGACCTGTCCTGCCCCGTGGTGGAGCAGCTGCTCGCGGTGCGGCTGCTGGAGTCGCTGCCGCAGGCCCGGGCCGAGCGCCGCGCTCAGCTGCGCGAGCGCCTGGACGCGGCCGAGCGGCTGCTCACCGCGCGGGCGCCGCACTGGCGTTGGGAGCGGCCGGCCGGCGGTTCGGCGCTCTGGGTGGAGCTCCCGGACACGGATGCCGGGGCCACCGCCCAACTGGCCCGCCGGGCCGGGGTCCTGGTGGTGCCCGGGCCCGCCTTCTCGGCCGTCGACGGGTTCCGCAGCCATCTGCGGCTGCCGTTCGCCGACCGGCACGACCGGCTGGCCGCCGCCCTGCCCGTGCTGCTGCGCAGCGCCGAGCGCGCCGGTCCCGTCCGCTGAGCGCGGCCCGCCGGGCCCGACACCGCCGGCTCAGCCCTTGCGGACGGCCTGGCGGGTGCGGCGGGCGAGGCGGTGGGCGCGCTGGACGGCGACGAAGGCGGGCATGGCGTCGGCCTGGGTGAGGCGGTACTTGAGGCGCAGCTGGGGGCTGAGGCCGGCCTGGGCCTCGGGGCCGATGGCCCGCAGGAGGCGGGTGACGTGCTGCTGGTAGGCGGCGCGGTAGGCGCGGTCGCCGTCCGGGACGGTCCAGAAGAACATCGGGATCTCCTCGACCAGGCAGTTGCGGTCGTAGGCGCGCAGGTGCTCGGCGAAGACGGGCTCGGGGCGGGCGAGCAGCCACGCGCGGACGAGTTCCATCGAACGGACCCGGTCGACCAGGCCGCGGGGGTCGGTCTTCTTCTGGGTGATGGACAGGTCGCCGTCCTCGCGCACCCGCCAGTGGTAGACCGGGTCGGCGAGCACGTCGACCCGTTCGGCGAGGAAGTGGTGGGGCACGCTGACCGGCGCGTCCTCGTACAGGATGCCCTCGGGGTAGAGCAGGCCGGCGCCGTCGAAGAAGGAGCGGCGGTAGACCTTGTTCCAGGCGGTGCGGTCGGTGACCAGCGCGGGCAGTTCGCTGACGTGGGTGCGCAGCCGGGTCTCGCGGAACGGTCGGCGGTGGCCGTGGGAGGGGGTGAGGCCGGTGGTGCGCAGCCGCAGGGCGTTGCCGGCGGCGAAGTCGGAGCCCGTCCCGTCCAGGGTGTCGGTCATCAGCTGGTAGGCGTGCGGCGGGAGGGTGTCGTCGCTGTCGACGAAGGCGAGGTACTCGGTGCCGGGGGTGAGGTGGCGCCAGCCGGTGTTGCGGGCGGCGCCGAGGCCCTGGTTGTCCTGGCGGACCAGCCGGAAGCGCGCGTCCCGGGCGGCGTACTCCTCGGCAATGGCCGGGCCGCCGTCGGTCGAGCCGTCGTCGACCATGACGCACTCGAAGTCCCCGAAGGTCTGCGCCGCGATCGAGTCCAGGCACTCCCGCAGGTAGCGCTCGACGTTGTAGATCGGGACGACGAGGGAGAGACGCGGGGCCATCGCACGGCCTTTCGCACTGGAGCGGCCGGGCCGGGCGGGCGACGACCGCCGGTCACCGGCAGTGGCCCGAGCATACGGACCGTGCGCGGCCCGTGGGCGAACGCCGGGTTGAATCGAGCCGGCTGATCGGTGCACCGGCCGTGTCCGGCGCCAACCGGCCCGCGCCACAGAGGCCTTGGGGCGCAAGGGAGAGGCCCCGGACCGCCCGAGCGGTCCGGGGCCGCGCGTCACCCGGTGCGGGTCAGGCGCTCTTGACGGCCGCGAAGCGGTCCGAGACGTCCTGCCAGTTGACGACGTCCCACAGGCGGGTGACGTAGTCCGGGCGGACGTTGCGGTACTGGAGGTAGTAGGCGTGCTCCCAGGCGTCGAACGCGAGCAGCGGGGTGGTGCCCTGGCCGACGTTGCCGTGGTGGTCGTAGACCTGCTCGACGATCAGGCGCTTGCCGAGCGGCTCCCAGGACAGGATGCCCCAGCCGGAGCCCTGCACGCCGGTGGTGGCGTTGGTGAGCTGCTTCTTGAAGGCCTCGAAGCTGCCGAAGTGCTCGGTGATGGCGTCGGCCAGCTCGCCCTCGGGGCGGTCGCCGCCCTCGGGAGAGAGGTTCTGCCAGAAGAGCGAGTGCAGCACGTGGCCGGACAGGTGGAAGGCGAAGGTCTTCTGAAGGCCGACCAGGCCGCCGAACTGCTCCTTGTCGCGGGCCTCGGCCAGCTGCTCCAGGGTGTCGTTGGCGCCCTTGACGTACGCCGCGTGGTGCTTGGAGTGGTGCAGCTCCAGGATCTCGGCCGACATCGCCCGCTCCAGCGCGGAGTAGTCGTACGGCAGGTCGGGAAGCGTGTAGGTGCCCATCAGGACACGGCCCCTTTCGGCTGGTTGAACGGTGGTGATCGTGCCGGGACAACACTATTGCGTAAGGCTTGCAAGAACGAAGCATGGGCTCCTGCTTATTCCTCACGCCTCGTCGGGCACAATGGTGACCGTTCCATGTAATGACCGACAAGGGTGAGTGACTATGACGCGGTCGCCGGTGGTGCTGGGCATCGAGTCCTCCTGCGACGAGACCGGCGCGGGCCTGGTGCGCGACGGCGTGCTGCTCGGGCAGGCGGTGGCCTCCTCGATGGACGAGCACGCCCGCTACGGCGGGGTGGTGCCCGAGATCGCGGCCCGGGCGCACGTGCACGCGATGGCGCCGGTGGTCGGGGAGGCGCTGGACCGCGCCGGGCTCACCCTGGCGGATGTCGGCGCGGTCGCGGTGACCACCGGCCCGGGCCTGGCCGGGGCGCTCCAGGTGGGCGTGGCCGCCGCCAAGGCGTACGCCTTCTCGCTGGGCGTCCCGCTGTACGGCGTGCACCACCTCGCCGGGCACGTCGCCGCGGCCACCCTGGACGGCGGGGCGCTGCCCGACCCCTGCGTGGTGCTGATCGTCTCCGGCGGCCACACCTCGCTGCTGCTGGTGCGCGACCTCGCCCGGGACCCGATCGTCCACCTCGGCGACACCCTGGACGACGCGGCCGGCGAGTGCTTCGACAAGGTCGCCCGGATCCTGGGCCTGCCCTACCCCGGCGGCCCGGCGATCGACCGCGCCGCGCGCGCCGGCGACCCGGCGGCCGTCCGGCTGCCGCGCCCGCTGACCGGGCCGCGGGACGACCCGTACGCCTTCTCCTTCTCCGGGTTGAAGACCGCCGCGGCCCGCTGGGTCGAGTCCCGCAGCGAGCCGAACGTGCCGGACGCCGCCGCCGCGCTGCAGGAGGCGATCGCGGACGTGCTGACCCGCAAGGCGGTACGGGCCTGCACGGACCACGGGATCGGCACCCTGGTGGTGGTCGGCGGGGTCGCGGCCAACTCCCGGGTGCGGGCGCTGGCCGAGCAGCGGTGCGCGGCGGCCGGGATCGCGCTGCGGGTGCCGCCGCTGCGGCTGTGCACGGACAACGGCGCGATGGTGGCGGCGGTCGGGGACCTGCTGGTCCGTGCGGGCGCGCGGCCGGCACCGGCGGACCTCTCGGTGGACCCGTCGGCGCCGCTGGAGTCCGCCGCGCTCACGCCGCGGGCGCTCGTCCGGGCCTGAGCCCGCGGCCTGACCGTCACCACCAGCGGCGGCACCGGCGACGCCGACCTCTACTACAACGGCGGCGCCTGGGCCACCACCGGCTCGTACCAGGCCAAGTCCACCAGCGGCGGCAACGGCGAGGCCCTCACCGTCGCCGACCCTCCGGCCGGCTGGGTCTACTTCAGCCTCCACGGCCGGCAGGACTTCGCCGGCGTGACCGTCACCACCAGCTACAACTGACCCACCGCGCCGTACGCACGGCCGGGCGCACGCACCGTCGTCCGCCACGGCAGGCGCAGCAGGGCCCCGCGGCTTCGCGGGGCCCTTTCGCGTTCCGGTCCGCCCGGCCGCACCCAGCCCGCATTTCCACGGGTTATAACGATTCGACCATCGAATAGCCGTCAACAAGGCGTACGGATTGCATAATTCTCTGCCGGAGGGGTGTCCGGCCTTCGAACTTTCGGTTAAGGTCCGAGACAGCTGGACCCATTCGGCTTCTGGCGCCGGAATGCCGAATAGCACTGATGGCTCGGCCGCGACGGCTTCGCCGCGGCCACGATCCCCGGAACGGAGAGCGGTCATGAGGATGATCAAGGCGATGGTCAGGAAGTTCAAGAAGGAACAGGACCTGGCGAACTACTCGTGGGTCCCGCACGTCATCTGACGTGCTCTTCCACCGGCGGGGGCACGGGTCGGCCGCGCCCCCGCCGGCGCCGTTCCACACTTCCACTGCCCGCTCCCCCGCCCCCTGCCACCGCCCGTCCCGGACACCGCGAATTGGAGGCCCGATTCCCGTGGAAGAAATGGCGACGACCACCGCGCCCAGCCGTTCCCTCGCATTCGCCCCGCGGATTCAGGAGCTGCTGGACAGGGACGAGAAGGTATTCCGGATCGACCCGGGCAAGGTCGGCGTATCGGACTGCGGACTGCTCGCCGAAATCGTCGCGGCACGCCCCGTCCATTCCACCGAGCGCTCGGTCTACAAACCCGCCGGCGGCGCCGACATCCCCCATGACAGCGCGACCCGGACGATCCGGGCGCTGGGGCAGGACGCCCTGGCGGGCATCCGCACACCGCCGCCCCCGGCCCGCGGCATGTCCGGCACCTGGCCCTACGCGGGCACCTCCCACCTGCGCCGCTGGCTCTTCTCCGCCGACCCGCTGCCGGTCTCCCTGCTGTCGAAGCGCGGCGTCTCCCGCTCCGACGCCCTCTCCCTGCTCGTCGACCGCGCCGTCACGCGCTGGCCCGGCCGGGGCGGCCGGGGCGGCTCGACCGCCCTGGCCGGACTGATCCGCGACGCCGACGACCCGCTGGAGCGCAGGCAGGCCGTCGCGATGTACCGCCGGGCCACCGCCACCCTGTGCGACGGCGTCGCCGCCCTCACCGGCAACGCCCTGTGGCTCATGGGCCCGCAGCGGCGCCGGGCAGCGCACCGCACCGACCTCACCACCGTCCTCTGGGAGGCCCTGCGCCTGCTGCCGCCCGCCTGGATGCTGTACCGCAACGGCGGCGAGGCGTACACCGGGCTGCACCCCGAGATCCGCCCGGGGGACGACATCGCGCTCCTCCCGCTGCTGATGCACCGGCACGCCGACTACTGGTCCGACCCGTCGGAGTTCCGGCCGGAGCGGTGGGAGGGCGTCGCCGACCCGGAGAAGGCGCCCGCGTTCATGCCCTTCGGCTTCGAGGGCGCCCGCTGCTGGGCCAAGCACCTGGTGGTGCCGCTGGCCGAACGACTGCTGGCCACCGCCCTGGAGAACCGGATCAGCGTCCGCACCCCCCGGCCGGAGGCCGAGGTGCCGCTGCGCTCCCTGCTCGCCGTCCGCTTCGAGGCACGGGTCGGCGTCTGACGGCCCGGTGCCCCGGCCCCCTGACCCCCGGGACACACCATGGAACCGCCCGCACTGGCCGACTGGGTCGGCGACGTCGACGCCTTCGCCGCCCACCGGTGGCAGCGCGAACCCGCACTCTTCCCGCGGAACGACCGACGGGCCGCCGCCGCGCCGTTCGGCCTCGACGAACTGGACGCCGCCTTCGACACCGGGCTGCTGCGCACGCCCTACCTGGAGATGGTCCGCTCCGACAAGGTGACCATCCCGCCCGAGGACTACACCGCCGCCCGCGTGGTCAACGGCGTCACCCACCACGGCTTCGCCGACCGGGCGAAGGTCCTCGCCCTGCTGCGCCGCGGGGCCACCCTGCTGCTGCGCCGCGTCGACCAGTGGCACCCGCCGACCGGCGCGTTGGCGGCCCGGCTCTCCGCGGAGCTGGACCGGCGGGTGGAGTCCTTCTTCTTCGTCACCCCGGCCGGCGGCCAGGGCCTCGCGGTGCACCGGGACGACGCCGACGTGTTCGTCCTCCAGGCCGCCGGGCGCAAGACCTGGTACGTCCACGACGCCCCGGCGACGGCCGACTGGCGGCTCGGCGAACTCCCGGACGGCGAGCGCTCCCCGCTGCGCCTGCACGGCGTCCTCGAACCGGGCGACGTGCTCTACGTGCCGCGCGGCTTCGCCCACCGGGCGGTCGGCGCCGGCGGCCTGTCCGCCCACCTGTCGCTGACCGTCCGCGACCTCTCCGTCCGGGACCTGGCCACCGCCCTGGCCGCGCAGGCGACCGAGGGCCTCGGCCTCCCGGCCCGCCCGCTCGGCGACGCCGCCGTCGCCGAGGCCTGCGCCGCCCTGCTCGACCACGCCCGGGCGAGGCTCGCCGCGCTGGAGCCGGAGGAACTGCTGCGCGCCGCCCGGCGGGCCGCCCGCGCGGAGGGACCCGCCGACGGTCCGGCGGAGAGCCTCGCGCAGGCGGCCCTGGCCTGGCCGCCCGGCCCCCGGGGGCCGGGCGCACCCGTCCTCGGCCGTCCCTGGCACAGGCTGCGCGCGGCGGCCCGCGGCCGGGCCTGACGGGCGGACAGCCGGACGGGAGAACGGGCTGACAGCGGGACGGGAGGACGGCGGTACGGCTCAGCCGACCGCCGGCTCCGCCTCCCCCGTCCGCTGGCCCGGGACCGCGCGGTCCCGCTGGAGGTCCAGCAGTTCGCGGAACAGCCCGTCCGGGCGGGCGGCCAGCTCGGCCCAGGTGCCGGACTGGACGATCCGCCCCCGGTCCATCACCAGCACCCGGTCCGCCACCGCCGCGTTGGCGATGTTGTGGGTGACCAGCAGGGTGATCCTCCCGGGGCGAGGTCGCGCAGGGCGTGCAGGATGCGGTGCTCGGCGCGCGGGTCGAGGTCGGAGGTCGGCTCGTCCAGGATCAGCAGGCCGGGGCTGCGCAGGGTGCGGTACAGCGCCCGGGCCACCGCCGCGCGCTGCCAGCCGCCGCCGGACAACTCGGCGCCGCCCCACCAGCCCTGGGCCAGCAGGGTGCGCCAGCCGGAGCGCAGCCGGGCGACCACCTCGTCGAAGCCGGTGAGCGCCGCCGCGTGCTCGACGTCCTCCGCCACCCGCTCGGTGAGGTGCCCCAGGTGGACGTTCTCGGCGGCGCCCAGCGGCCAGCGGGCGAACTCCTGCGGCACCCGGGCGACCCTCGCCCACATGGCGTCCGCGTCCAGCTCCTCGACCGGCACGCCGTCCCAGGTGATCCGGCCGGACTGCGGCAGGTACAGGCCGGACAGCAGCTTCAGCAGGGTCGACTTGCCGCTGCCGTTCTGCCCGATGACGGCGACCACCTCGCCGGCCCGCAGGGTCATGCTGACCCCGCGCAGGGCCGGCTCCTGCTGCTCGCCCGGGTAGCGGTGGACCAGGTCCGTCACCTCCACCGACCGCGGCGCGGCGGGCACCCGCTCGCCGCGCCGGACGCGGTGGCCGCCGGCCTCGTCCAGGAAGGTGAAGTAGTCGTCCAGGTACAGGCCCATCCGGTACAGCCGGGCGCCGTTGCCGACCAGGCCGTGCAGGCCGGTGGCGGCGGTGCGCAGCGCGAAGGTGGCGGTGCCGGCGGCGGCCAGGTCGATGCGCCCGGCGGCCACCAGGTAGAGCAGGGTGCCCCAGACCAGCGCGCTGCCCGCGCCGGTGCCGAGCGCGGCCAGCAGCGACACCCGGGCGGCCTGCCCGGTCGCCCGGTCGGTGGCCGCGACGATCTTCTGCTCGGCGTGCCGGTACTTGGCCATCAGGAAGGGCGTGACCTGGTCCGAACGGACCTGGTCGGCGCGGGCCTTGTCGATCAGGAACCACCGGTAGACGCGCAGCGCACCGCGGTCCTCGTTGGTGGTCACCGCCGCCAGGTAGTGGATCCGGGCGGTGCGGACGGCGCCCACCCCGGTCGGCACCGAGCCGAGCAGCAGCAGCGGCACCAGCCAGGGGTGGAGGGTGGCCAGGACGCCCGCGGCGGCGGCCAGCGAGACCGTGGAGGCGATCACGTCCTGGGCGTTGGAGAGCAGGTCGGGCGTGGTCGAGGCGCCCCGGTCGGCGGCCTCCCACTGCTCGTTGTAGGCGGGCTCGTCGTACGCCTTCAGCTCGGCGGCGCAGCCGGCCGCGATCAGCGCCAGCTCCGCCTCCCGGGTGATCCGCGGCGAGACCCGCCCGGACAGGCCGACCACGGTGATGCCCAGGACGGCCCGCAGGGCGGCCGAGACGGTGAGCAGCAGCAGCGAGGGGGCGGCGGTGCGCAGGTGCTCGGTGACCGGGCCGGCCACCAGCAGCGCACCGAGGGTGCCGGTGGTGGCGTACAGCGCGAGCGCCCCGAACACGCCGGCCAGCGCCTGGCAGACCAGCAGCAGCACGGTGGAGGTGCGGTCGGCCGCCCAGGCCAGCGTCGTCGCCCGGCGCACCAGGTGCGGCAGGCGGCGCAGCATGGCACTCGCGGACATCGAGGCGGCGGCCTGTTCGCGGCGGTCGCCGGGGAAGCGCAGCCGCAGCTCCTCGTCGTGTTCGGCGCCGGGGCCCCGGGCGCCGTCGTGCCGGGCGCCCCGGTGTTCGCCCCCGTCCGTCCCGACCTGGGGTTTCCCGGATTTCGCGACCTGCTGGGACACGGTGTTCCTCCCTGGTACGGCGGCCGGCGGTCGCGGCGGGTCCGCCCGCGGGCAGCCCTCACCGCCGGGTGGGCGCGGTGGGTCGGCAGCGGCGCCGGGGGCGCGCTGCGAGGGGTGGTCCTGCGGTGCGGACCCCGATCCTGGCAGCGGGCCGCGGGGGCGTCCGGCGTGTCCCGGCCGGTCTCACTCGATCCGGTCAATTCCGTGTCGGTGGCGGCGAGTTGGTGGCGGTCGGGTACCGGAGGGATCCCCGGTGTCCGAGGCACGCGCGGTGCCGGGACCGCCCCCGGGCGCGGGCCCCGCGGAGCCGCCCCGCTGGCAGCGGCCGGCGCCCCGGGTGAGGATGGAAGCCCGGCCACCGCCGGCCCCGGCCCGATCGGAGCGCGATGAGCGAGCAGTCCAACGTCGTCCTGCTGACCTTCCCCGACGCCGGGGCCTGGCGCCCGGCCTTCGACGAGGCGCAGCACCTGCCGGGCCTGCGGATGGTGGCGGCGATGGAGCGCAGCGCCGACGGGCTGCTGGAGGTCGCGGACACCTTCACCCGGGGCGCGGGGCTGGCCACCGTGGGGTCGAGCGTGCTGGGCGGCCTGATCGGGCTGCTCGGCGGGCCGGTCGGGGTGCTGCTGGGCTTCGCGGCGGGCGCGGCGCTCGGCAACGCGGCCGAGGAGCACCAGGCGAGCGAGGGCGGCGCCGGGCTGATCCTGCTCTCGCCCCGGGTGCCGGACGGCGGCGCGCTGCTCGCCCTGGAGATCAGGGAGTCCGCTCCCGGCCCGGTCGACGAGTTGGCGGCCCGGCACGGGGCCGCGGTGGAGCGGATCGACGCGCGCGTGTTCGCGGAGCAGGTGCGGGCGGCCGAGCAGCGGGCCGAGGAACGGCCGTCGGCCGAGGAACGGCCGTCGGACGAGGAACGGCCGTCGGACGAGGAACGGCCGTCGGACGAGGAACGGCCGTCGGACGAGGAACGGCCGTCGGACGAGGGGCAGCCGTCGGACGAGGGGCAGCTGTCGGACGAGGAGGCCGGGCGGGCCGGGTGAGTCCCGCCGGGCCCGCCCGGAGGCCCCTCGGCCGGCCCGAACGCGACGGCGGGAGCCCGGGGTCGGTGCCCCGGGCTCCCGCCGTCGAACGCCCGTCAGCCGTCGGCGCCGTCAGCCGCCGCCGATCACGCCAGGTCGAAGCGGTCCGCGTTCATGACCTTGACCCAGGCCGCGACGAAGTCCTCGACGAACTTCTCCTTGGCGTCGTCGGCCGCGTACACCTCGGCGACGGCGCGCAGTTCGGCGTTCGAGCCGAACACCAGGTCGGCGCGGGTGCCGGTCCAGCGCACCCGGCCCGACTCGTCCCGGCCCTCGAAGGTGTGCGCGTCCTCCGAGGTGGCCTTCCAACTGGTGCCCAGGTCCAGCAGGTTGACGAAGAAGTCGTTCGTCAGCACGCCGGGGGTCTCGGTGAACACGCCGTGCGGGGAGCGGCCGTGGTTGGCGCCCAGCACGCGCAGGCCGCCGACCAGGACGGTCAGCTCGGGCGCGCTGACGCCCAGCAGGTTGGCCTTGTCGAGCAGCAGGTACTCGGCCGGCAGCCGGGCGCCCTTGCCGACCCAGTTGCGGAAGCCGTCCGCCTTGGGCTCCAGCGCGGCGAAGGACTCGGTGTCGGTCAGCTCCTGCGGCGCGTCCACCCGGCCGGGCGCGAACGGCACCTCGACGGCCAGGCCGGCCGCCTTGGCGGCCTGCTCGATGCCGACGCCGCCGGCCAGCACCACGAGGTCCGCGAGCGAGACCTGCGTGTCGCCGGCCTGGGCGTTGAACTCCTGCTGCACGCCCTCCAGGGTGCGCAGCACCGAGGCCAGCTGGTCGGGCTCGTTGACCTCCCAGCCGATCTGCGGCTGGAGCCGGATCCGGCCGCCGTTGGCGCCGCCGCGCTTGTCGCTGGCGCGGAAGGAGGAGGCGGCCGCCCAGGCGGTGGAGACCAGCTCGGACACCGACAGGCCGGTGGCGGCGATCCGCCGCTTGAGGTCGGCGACGTCGGCCGCGCCGATCTGCTGGTAGGAGACCTCCGGCAGCGGGTCCTGCCAGAGCAGCTGCTCGCTCGGGACCTCGGGGCCGAGGTAGCGGACCACCGGGCCCATGTCGCGGTGGGTCAGCTTGAACCAGGCGCGGGCGAACGCGTCGGCGAACTCCTCCGGGTTCTCCAGGAAGCGCCGGGAGATCGGCTCGTAGATCGGGTCGAAGCGCAGCGACAGGTCGGTGGTGAGCATGCTCGGGGCGTGCCGCTTGGTCGGGTCGTGCGCGTCCGGGACGGTGCCCTCGCCGGCGCCGTCCTTGGGCTTCCACTGGTGCGCGCCGGCCGGGCTCTCGGTGAGCTCCCACTCGTAGCCGAACAGCGTCTCGAAGAAGCTGTTGTCCCAGGTGGTCGGCGTGGGCGTCCAGGTGACCTCCAGGCCGCTGGTGATCGCGTCGGCGCCCACGCCGGTGCGGAAGCTGCTCTTCCAGCCGAGGCCCTGCTGCTCCATCGGGGCGTCCTCCGGGTCCGGGCCGACGTTGTCGGCCGGGCCGGCGCCGTGGGTCTTGCCGAAGGTGTGGCCGCCGGCGATCAGCGCGACGGTCTCCTCGTCGTTCATCGCCATCCGGTGGAAGGTCTCGCGGATGTCGCGGGCGGCGGCGATCGGGTCCGGGTTGCCGTTGGGGCCCTCGGGGTTGACGTAGATCAGGCCCATCTGGACGGCGGCCAGCGGGTTCTCCAGCTGGCGGTCGCCGGTGTAGCGCTCGTCGCCGAGCCAGGTGGTCTCGGGGCCCCAGTAGACGTCCTCGTCCGGCTCCCACTCGTCGACCCGGCCTCCGCCGAAGCCGAAGGTCCGGAAGCCCATGCCCTCCAGGGCCACGTTGCCGGACAGGACGATCAGGTCCGCCCAGGACAGCGCGCGCCCGTACTTCTTCTTCACCGGCCACAGCAGGCGGCGGGCCTTGTCCAGGCTGGCGTTGTCGGGCCAGCTGTTGAGCGGGGCGAAGCGCTGCTGGCCGCCGCCGGCGCCGCCGCGGCCGTCGCTGATCCGGTAGGTGCCGGCGCTGTGCCAGGCCATCCGGATGATGAAGGGGCCGTAGTAGCCGAAGTCGGCCGGCCACCAGTCCCGCGAGGTGGTCAGGGCCTCCTGGATGTCGCGCTTGACGGCCGGGAGGTCGAGGGTCCTGAAGGCCGCGGCGTAGTCGAAGTCCTCGCCGAGCGGGTTGGCCACGGCGGGGTTCTTCGCGAGGATCTTCAGGTTGAGCCGCTCGGGCCACCACTGGCGGTTCCCGCCGCCCTGGGTGGGGTGCGGCGCTCGCCCGTGGTTCACCGGGCAGCCCTCCGCGCTCGCCTCTACGCCGGTTGCATCGTGGTTGTCAGACATGGGAATCCTTCCCTCACAAGGCGGATCACGGTGTCTTCAGCTCTACCTACGGCACCTACTGCTGCTGCTGTCCAGGCTAGCGCCGGAGCCGATCCTACGATGGACGGAATCCAAGTCAAGAAAGACACCAAAGACATATCCGGTCGGGAATCGGAAGGGACCGGAGCTGACATTGGTAAACTCCGGTCCTCCCCTTGCCCTGAATAGGTGAATCGATATGAGTGACCTGCTGGAGCGGCTGCGTGGGCGCGGTTGGCGCCTCACCTCCCAGCGGCGTGTCGTGGCCGAGGTCCTGGACGGCGACCACGTGCACCTGACCGCCGACGAGGTGCACGCCCGGGCCGCGGAGCGCCTCCCGGAGATCTCCCGGGCGACGGTCTACAACACCCTCGGCGAGCTGGTCACCCTCGGCGAGGTCGTCGAGGTGGCCACCGACGGGCGCGCCAAGCGCTACGACCCGAACGCGCACCGCCCGCACCAGCACCTGGTCTGCACCGGCTGCGGCGCCATCCGCGACGTCCACCCGCAGGGCGATCCGCTGGGCGACCTGCCGGCCGAGCAGCGCTACGGGTTCGCCGTGGCGCAGGTGGAGGTCACCTACCGGGGGCTGTGCCCGGCCTGCGCGGGCGGCACCGCCGGCTGAGCGGCCGACCGGCGGCTCGGCCGCTCCGGCGCGCCCCCGGGGCCGACGCGCCGACGGTCCGGCCGGACGCGGGCGGGATCCCTTAGGGTCGGCCAATGGCGAAGTACTTCGACGTCCACCCAGAGTCCCCCCAGCCGCGCACCATCGGCACCGTGGTCACCGGCCTGCGGGCCGGGGACCTCATCGCGTACCCGACCGACTCCTGCTTCGCGCTGGGCTGCCGCCTGGAGAACCGCGAGGGCCTCGACCGCATCCGGTCGATCCGGCGCCTCGACGAGCGCCACCACTTCACGCTGATGTGCATGGACTTCGCCCAGCTGGGCCAGTTCGTCCACATCGACAACAACGTCTTCCGTGCGATCAAGGCCGCGACGCCGGGCAGCTACACCTTCATCCTCCCCGCCACCAGGGAGGTGCCGCGCCGCCTGCTGCACCCGAAGAAGAAGACGGTCGGCGTCAGGATCCCCGACCACGTCGTCACCCGGGCCCTGCTCGCCGAGCTCGGCGAGCCGCTGGTCTCCAGCACCCTGCTCCTGCCCGGCGAGGAGGAGCCGATGACCCAGGGCTGGGAGATCAAGGAGCGGCTCGACCACCAGCTGGACGCGGTGGTGGACTCGGGCGACTGCGGCACGGTGCCGACGACGGTCGTCGACTTCTCCGACGGCGAGGCCGAGATCACCCGGCGCGGCGCCGGGGACCCGGCGCGCTTCGAGTGACGGGCCGGGCGCCCCCCGGGGGGGGGGGCCCCGGCCCCCCCCGTTGGGGACGGGACCGCCGAAACCTCACCCGGGTCCACAGCGGACCCGCGCAGCGGACGCCCCGGTGGTGCGGCGGG
>NZ_JBISAI010000022.1:0-48226 GCF_044391605.1 Kitasatospora sp. NPDC018619 | reverse complement strand
CGGGGGCGCGCAGCCGCCGCGGGGGGGGCCCCCCCCCCCGCGGGGGGCGGGGGGGCCCCGGGGGGGGGGGGGGGGGGGGGCGGGCCCCCCGGGGGGGGGGGCCCCCCGGCCGACGACCTTCGCGGACGTCACCGCAGAAGCCTCACCGGGCTCCTCAGCGGACCGCCTCAGCGGACGCCGAGGTGGTCCGGCGCGGGGCGCGGCGGGGCGACCGGCGCCGCGACGGCATCCGCCGCCGGGGCCGGGGCCGACCGTACCGGCCACCACAGCGAGCGGCCGAGCAGCGCCGCCAGGGCCGGGACCACCGCCAGGGAGAGCACCAGGGCGGAGAGCAGGATGCCGAGCGTCAGCGAGAAGGCGATCTGCTCGCTGCCCGGGGTGGTGGCCAGGGTGGCGAACGAACCGGCCAGCACGACGCCGGCCGTGGCGACGGCGGGCGCGGTGTGCCGGACGGCACGGGCCACGGCGGCGCGCGGCGGGCCCGGGCGGCGCATCTCCTCGCGGATCCGGTCGGTGACGAGGATGTTGTAGTCGGTGCCCAGGGCGACGACGAACAGGAACAGCACCAGCGGGAGCGTGAACGCGACGCCGGGCTTGCCCAGGCCGTGCTGGAACAGCAGCGCGGCCGCGCCGAGGGTGGCGGCGAAACCGAGGCCGACGGCGAGCATCAGGACCACCGGGGCGAGCAGGCTGCGCAGGAGCAGCAGCAGGATCAGGGCGATCAGGGCGGCCGCGACCGGGAAGACCACCCGCAGGTCGTGGTCGACGGCGGTGGAGATGTCGGCGAAGACCGCCGCCGTCCCCCCGACGTGGCCGCTCGTCCCGGCCGGGGTGTGCGCGGCGACCGCGGCACGGACCGGGCCGGAGGCCAGGTCGCGGGCCCGCTGGCTCTGCGCGTCGGCGTTCAGGTAGAGGTCGATCCGGGCGGCGCGGCGGTCCTCGCTCAGGACGGTCCGGCCGACCTGGCCGACGCCCTCCACCCCCGCCAGGGCGCGGGAGAGGCCGTCGAACCGTGCGGCGTCGAGGGTGCCGCCGCCCTGGGCGACGAGGTAGACGCTCGTCGGGTCGGACACGCCGGCCGGCAGGGCGCGGGAGATCTCCGCGGCGGTGGCCGTGGCGGCCGTCCTGGTGCCGTCCGCCAGGCTGTAGTCCATCCTGAGCCCGGCCGTGCCGGCGGCCAGTGCTCCGAGCAGGGCGACGGAGCCCGCGAGCAGCGCCAGCGGCCGGCGGGCGACGAGGCCGCCGAGGCGGGCGGCGACGCCGTCCCGCGGAACGCGCTTCAGACCGCGCGAGGGCCAGAACATCCCGCGGCCGCAGGCCGCCAGCAGGGCGGGCATCAGGGTGAGGCTGCCCAGCAGCATGACCAGCACGGCGACGGCGATGGCCGGGCCCAGCGAACGGAACTGGCCGAAGGTCGCCACGCCGAGGGTGGCGAAGGCCGCGACGATGGTCAGCGCGGCGGAGGTGATCGCCGTGCCCACCCGGGCCGACACCTCGGCGGCGGCCTCCCGGGCCTGCTGCTCGGGGCGTGCCCGCAGGTGCTCGCGGAACCGGAAGAGCAGGAACAGCAGGTAGTCGACGCCGATGCCGAGCAGGACCACGGAGATCAGGCCCGGAGTGGAGGCGTCCAGCTTCAGTCCGGTGAGCGCCGCGGCGCCGGCCACGGCCCCGCCCGCCGCGCCGCCGATCACGGCGACCGCGAGCAGCGGCAGCACGGCCGCGAGCACACTGCGGAACACCAGCACGTTGAGCAGCACGATCAGCACCATGACCAGGGCGCTGCCGACCGTGGCCGCCGTCCGGTTGGCGTCGGTGCTGTCGGAGGTCTGGGCCAGGCCCCCGGTGAACCCGGTGCGCATCCCGAGGTCGGCGAACCGCGTGCGGGCGTCGTCCCGGAAGGCCTTGTAGACGCCCTGCACCCCCTCGTCCGTCGCGTTGCCGGTCAGCTCGACCGAGAGCAGCTCGAAGGTCCGGTCGGGTGCCACCACGGCGGGCGCGATCCGGGGCGTCTGCGAGCGGTCGGGCAGCAGGAAGGCCGGCTCGTCCTCCTTCCTCGGCATGACGACCCGGCGCTTGGCGAGCTTCGCCGCCTCGTCCTCGACCCGCTGCTGGTCGGCGGCGGTCAGCGGCCCGCCGTCGGCCCGGGCGACCAGCACCGTGACCGTGGTGGCGTCCGGGTCCACGCCGAAGTTGTCCTCGGCGATCCGCAGCGCGGCGGCCGAGTCGTAGCTGCGCGGCAGGAAGTCCGCGCTCTGCGACCCGGTCACCCGGGACATCAGCATCGGTGCCAGCAGGGTGAGCCCCATGCCCAGCACCGCCCAGACGGCGATGACCTTCCATGCGTGTCTGGTGGAGAACCCGGTCAGTGCGCGGATCACTGTTCCTCCGGCTGGTGGACGCGAACGTCGGTGTCGGCGCCGGGGGTTCCCGGCGTGCCTCAAGACCATCAGGAGAAGGGGGCGCCGGGCGTCCGGGCAGCGGACGATCCGTGCCGGGGCCCGGGGTCCTCCGCCCGCGGCGGGACCGGGACCGTGGTCCTGGTCCGTCCCCCCGGCGTCGGCCGCGGGGACCACGTCCGGGCCGGCGGGCCGGTGCCAGAATGGCTGCGTCAGTGATCAGCCGGGAGGACCAGATGGACGGGCGTCAGCGCGCCGGGGTGGCCGTGGACACGGACGGCCCGCCGAAGGGGTGGACGGAAAGCGACGACGACGGGCCGCCGGGAGTACGGGCGGACGGGCCGCCGGGGCGGTGGACGGGCAGGCTGCGGGGGCGGTGGGCCGACGGGCTGCCGTGGACCCAGGCCGACGCCCTGGTGGCCGTCTGCGCCGGCACCTTCGACCTGCTCGCCCACCTGCTGCTCAGCCAGGTGGCCGACGGCGGGGGCATCACCGTGCCGGTCTTCGCCCTGCTCGTCCTGTCGGGCCTGCCGCTGCTCGCCCGGCGCAGCCACCCGCTGCCGGTGCTCGCCGCCGTCCTGCTCCTGCGGATGGCCGTCGACCTCTCCAGCGCCCCGCTCGGCCCGCACTTCGGCGCCGTCCTGACCGTGGCCCTGTTCTCCGTCGGCCGCACCCAGACCCTCCCGGTGACCGCGGCCGCCGTCGTGGCGACGGCCGTGACGACGCCGCTCGGCCAGGGCCACTTCCAGCACCTCACCTGGGACGGGATGGTCGCCGCGCCCGCGTCCGCCGCCCTGGTGGGCGGCGCCGGCCTGGCGCTCTCCCGCTGGCAGCGGGAGGTCGCCGCCAACCGCCGGCTGCTGGCCGACCGCGCGGTCGCCGAGGAGCGCCGCCGCATCGCGCGGGAGCTGCACGACATCGTGGCCCACCACATCACCACCATGCAGCTGATGGCCGGCGGCGCCCGGGCCAACCTCGCCAACCCCGAGGTGGTCCAGGACGCCCTGGTGACGCTGGAGTCCTCGGGGCGGCTGGCGCTGCGGGAGATGCGCCAGCTGCTGAACGTCCTGCGGGCCGGTGACGAACCCGACGCCGCGCCGCCGCTGCCCCAGCCCGCGGCGGAGGAGGTCGACCGGCTGGTGGACGAGTCCTGCCTGGCCGGGCTGCCGACCGAGTACACCGTCGAGGGGCCGCGGCGCCCGCTGCCGCCGACCGTGGGCCTGACCGTCTTCCGGATCGTCCAGGAGGGCCTCACCAACGCCCGCAAGCACGCCGGCCCGGCCCGGGCGTCCGTCCGGCTCGCCTACCTCCCCGACCGGGTCACCGTCGAGGTGCGGGACGACGGCGGCGGCGCGCCCGCGCCGGAGGGCGCCCAGGACGCGGGCCGGGCGGGGTACGGACTGATCGGCATGCGCGAGCGCGTCGCCCTGCACGGCGGCACCCTGGAGACCGGGCCCCAGCCGGGCGGCGGCTTCGCCGTGGTGGCCGAACTGCCGCTGTCCCCCGCCGAATCGGCCGAGGCCGCCCTCCAGCACGGCGGGGCTGCCCGGTGAGCGGCCCGGTGGACGGTGCGGCGGGCGGTGCCGGGCCCGCTCCGGCGATCAGGGTGCTCATCGTGGACGACCAGCCGCTGGTCCGCCGCGGCCTGTCCCTGATCCTCTCCCCTGATCCCGCCCTGGCGGTGGTCGGCGAGGCCGAGGACGGGGAGCAGGCCGTGGCCGCCGCCCTGCGGCTGCGGCCCGACGTCGTGGTGATGGACATCCGGATGCCCGTCCTGGACGGCGTCGGCGCGACGCAGGAGCTCGCCCGCGTCCTGCCCGGCTGCCGCGTGCTCGCCCTCAGCACCTTCGACATGGACGAGTATGTGGTGGCGGCGCTGCGCGCCGGTGCCCACGGGTTCCTGCCCAAGGACGTCTCCCCGGAGGACCTGGGTGCGGCGATCCGGACGGTGCACGCCGGGGAGGCCGTGGTCGCCCCGCGCCTGCTCACCCGGCTGATCTCCGCCTACGTCCGGGCGCCGGCGCCCGCCTCCGCCGCGCCGGCCGCCGTCGGGACGGGCGAGCTCACGCCCCGGGAGGTCGAGGTGTGGCGGCTGATCGCCACCGGCCTCGACAACACGGCCATCGCGCTGGCCCTGGACATCAGCGTGTCGACCGTGAAGAACTACATCACCAGCATCTTCGGCAAGCTGGAGGTCCGGGACCGCGCCCAGGCGGTCATCGCGGCCTACGAGTCAGGCCTGGTCACCGCCCGTACGGGCAACGGCGACCAGACCGGCTAGGGTCCGCCGGGGCCGTCACCCGGCGAGGTCGGGAACAGCTGTCGATCCGGTCCGCCGGCGTCCAGGTGCCGGCCTCCTCGGCGAGTGGCTCACGGTAGCGAACCGCCCGCCGCGCGAGGGGGCCGCCGTCCGCCGCGGGCGGCTCCCGGCCCAACGGACGGGTACGGATTCGCGGAGTTTCCGAAAGAGTTCGTCAGGAAGGCGGTGGCCGGGGGCGTCCGGGAGGAAGATCTGGTGCACGTACACCTGGTCGAAGGTCATACGGACGGGTGGTACGGCAGAGCCACCTCGATGTCATGGACGGTGAAAAGTGTTCGAGTTCAGTGGGATGGCCGGCCCGAACGACCGCTGCCTCGACGGCAGCCGCGCACCCTGGGACTGCCCGGCGGCCGGCGAGGCCCCCGCGGGCCACGCCCTGCCCGCACCGGGAGGCGCCCCGCGCTCCGTGCCGCACGCCGAGGACGAGACGGCGCGGACGCTCGGCGGCAGCCGGCGCCGGGAGGCCCGCCCGTACTGCTGAGGCGTGCCTGACCAGCGGTCGGTTGTCCGTGGCACGGTCCGTGGGCTCCCCGCTGGACTCCGCCCGCTCGGCTGCACGTCCCCGGCACGGGTCCCGAACCGCCGCCGTGCCGCCCGGACTCCGGGCGGCACGGCGGCGCCGTTTCCGGGCGGCACGGCGGCGCCGTTTCCGGGCGGCACGGCGGCGCCGGAAGGCTCCGTCAGCCCGACGCCGCCCAGGAGAGCAGCAGCCGCAGCCCGTCGTCCGAGGGCGAGCCCGGGGCGGCGGTGTAGGTGACCAGGGCCTGACCGGGGTCGTCGGCGGGGCGCAGGGTGTCGTAGGCGAGGTCGAGGGGCCCGGCGAGCGGGTGGTGGAAGGCCTTCCGGCCGGAGGTCTTGTCGGCGACGGGGTGTTCGGCCCACATCCGCCGGAACTCCTCGCTGCCCAGGCAGAGCCGGCCGACCAGCTCGGCGAGCAGCGGGTCGTCGGGGCGGCGGCCGGCTTCGAGGTGGAGGAAGGCGACGTTCTCCCGGGCGCAGGCGGCCCAGTCGGCGTACAGCTCGCGGGAGGCGGGGTCGAGGAAGGTGATCCGGGCGATGTTGCGCTCCTCGGCGGGCAGGGCGCCGTAGTCGCCGAAGAGGGCGGCCGCGGCGCGGTTCCAGGCGAGGACGTCCATCCGGTGGCCCATCACCACGGCGGGCGTGTGCCGGAGCTGGTCCAGCAGGTGCAGCAGGGAGGGGCGCGGCCGCTGGCGTTCGGCGGGCCGGCGGGGGCGGGCCGCGGGGCGGGCGAGGCGGTGGAGGTGGCCGGACTCGTCGGGGGCCAGGCGCAGGGCGCGGGCGACGGCGTCGAGGACGGCGTCGGACGGGTTGCCGACGCGGCCCTGTTCGAGGCGGGTGTAGTAGTCGACGCTGACCCTGGCGAGGTGGGCGAGTTCCTCGCGGCGCAGTCCGGCGACCCTCCGGCGGCCGCCGTAGTCCGGGAGGTCGACGTCCTCGGGCCGCAGGCCGGCGCGGCGGGTGCGGAGGAATTCGCTCAGGGCGCTGCTCGGGTTCACGCCATGGATTCTCACCCGGGCGGGCCCCGCCGTGCCTGGCCCTGGCAGGACCAGGCACGGCGGGGCCGCCCGGGCGGTCGGCCGGTCAGCCCGGTCAGCCCGGTCAGCCCGGTCAGCCGGTGAACGGCGGGAAGGCCGGGACGAGCCCGCCGTCGATCACGACGTCCTGCCCGGTGATGTACGAGGAGCGGTCGGAGAGCAGGAAGGCGACCGTCTCGGCGACGTCCTCGGCGGTGCCCAGCCGCCGGAGCGGGACGTGGCCGCGGATCGGCTCGTGGTCGGCCGGGTCCGGGATGACCTCGTGGAACATCTCGGTGACGATGAAGCCGGGGCTGACCGAGTTGACCCGGATGCCGCGCCCGGCGAGTTCGCTGCCGAGGGTGCGGGCGAGGCTGAGGACGGCGGCCTTGGTGGCGGCGTAGACGGCGGCGCCGGGCAGGCCGCGGTGCGGGGTCCAGGAGGCGTTGAGGACGACCGACCCGCCGCCGGCCGCGTCCAGCAGCGGCAGGGTGTGCTGGACGGTGAAGAAGACGCCCTTGAGGTTGGTGTCCACGAGCCGGGTGAAGTCGGCCTCGGTGACCTCGCCCACCGGCTGGAAGACGGCCACGCCCGCGTTGGCGAACACGCCGTCGAGCCGGCCGTGGCGCTCACGCACGGTGTCGGCCAGCCGGGCGAGGTCGGCGGGTACGGAGGCGTCGGCGCGGACGGTGAGCAGGCGGTCGCCGGCGTCGAGCCGCGCCGCGGCGCGGGCGAGCCGGTCGTCGTCGCGGCCGGTGACGACGACCCGGGCGCCGCCGGCGAGGAGGTGACGGGCGGTGGCGAAGCCCATGCCGCTGGTGCCGCCGGTGACGAGGACGGTGGTGTCGGAGGAAGTGCGGTTCATGGCGTCCACCCTGGCGACGGGCGCCGGGGCGGCACCAGGCCCGCCCCGACCGTGGGTCCGGCAGAACCACCCTGCCGACCGGGAATCGGAACGGCCGGCCGGGGGTTGGGCCAAGGCGACGGCCCCTACGGCACTCGCGGAGAAGGACTTCCCATGAAGATCGGCATCATCGGCGCGGGCAACATCGGCGGCAACCTGACGCGGCGGCTGACCGCGCTCGGGCACGAGGTCTCGGTGGCCAACTCCCGCGGCCCGGAGACGCTCAAGGACCTGGTCGAGGAGACCGGCGCGAAGGCGGTGACGGTCTCCGAGGCCGCCCGCGGGGCGCAGGTCGTGGTGGTGACGGTACCGCTGAAGAACGTGCCGGACCTCCCCTCCGGGCTGTTCGACGGCGCCGCCGAGGGCTTCGCGGTGATCGACACCGGCAACTACTACCCGAAGGAGCGCGACGGGCGGATCGACGCGATCGAGGACGGCGGGCTCACCGAGAGCCGCTGGACGGAGCAGCACCTCGGGCACCCGGTGGTGAAGGTGTTCAACGGCACCTACGCCCAGGACCTGCTGGAGCGCCCGCGCCCGGCGGGCGACCCGGAGCGGATCGCCGTGCCGGTCGCCTCGGACGACGAGGAGGCCAAGCGGGTGGTCCGGGCGCTGGTCGACGAGCTGGGCTTCGACACCGTGGACGCGGGCGGCATCGACGACTCCTGGCGTCAGCAGCCGGCCACCCCGGTGTACGGGCTGCGCGCCGGTGTCGAGGGGGTGACCCGGGCGCTCGCGGAGGCTTCCCCGGAGCGCCCGGCCGCCCACCGGGCGTAGGGCGGCTCACCCGAGCCGGCGCGCCCCCTCCGCCGGGACGGCGGTGAGGGTGCGCGGCTCGGTGTACCCGGCCGCGCGGAACGCCGCGGTGACGGCGGCGGCGACGTGCTCGGCAGAGGCCGCGTCCACCAGGGCGATGACCGAGCCGCCGAAGCCGCCGCCGGTCATCCGCGCGCCGTGGGCGCCGGCGGCCAGGGCGGCCTCGACGGCGAGGTCGGTCTCCGGGCAGGAGACCCGGTAGTCGTCGCGCAGTGAGGCGTGCCCCGCGGTGAGGACCGGGCCGAGCGCGGCCGGGCGGCCGGCGTCCAGCAGGGCGACGGCGGCTTCCACCCGGGCGTTCTCGGTGACCACGTGCCGCACCAACGGCCGCAGCTCCGAGGGGAGTCGGGCGAGCGCGTCGGCGAGCCCGGAGGGCCGGAGCCCGCGCAGCGCGGGCAGCCCGAGCAGGGCGGCGGCCCGTTCGCAGCCGGCCCGCAGCGCGGCGTAGGCGCCGTCGCCGAGGTCGTGCTTCACCCGGGTGTCCAGGACCAGCAGGGCGAGGCCCGCCCCCGCGAGGTCGACCGGGACCTGACGCGTCGCCAGGTCCCGGCTGTCCAGGAACAGCGCGGCCCCGGGGCGGCAGCACATCGAGGCCATCTGGTCCATGATCCCGCAGGGCACGCCGACGAAGGCGTTCTCGGCCCGCTGGGCCAGCACCGCCAGGTCCGCGGCCGGGAGCCCCAGCCCGTACAGGTCGTTGTAGGCGGTGGCGACGGCGCACTCCAGCGCGGCGGAGGAGGACAGCCCGGCGCCGCTGGGCACGTCGCTGTCCAGCCGCAGGTCCGCCCCGCCGACCGGGTGCCCGGCCTCGCGCAGCGCCCAGACCACCCCGGCCGGATAGCCGGCCCAGCCGGGCACCGAGCCGGGGGCGAGGTCCTCGACCCGGAGCTCGACGAGCTCCCGGCCCTGGGCGGACCAGAGCCGCAGCAGCCCGTCCGCGCGGCGCGCGGCCCGGGCCCGGACGGTCTGCGGCAGGGCGATCGGGAGGACGAACCCGAGGTTGTAGTCGGTGTGTTCGCCGATCAGGTTGACCCGGCCGGGGGCGGCCCACTCCCCCTCGGACGGACGGCCGTACAGCTGGGCGAAGTCGTTCATGCGGTGGCCTCCCGCAGCCGGCGGGCCGCGTCCTCGGGGGTGATGTCGTTGACGAAGGCGTCCATGCCGGACTCCACCCCGGCCAGGTACTTGAGCTTGTCGGCGGCCCGGCGGACCGTGAACAGCTCCAGGTGCAGGGCGAGTTCGTCGCGCTGCCCGGCGGGCGCCTGGTGCCAGGCGGAGATGTACGGGGTGCGGCCGGTGCCGAAGAGCCGGTCGAAGCGGCGCAGCAGCTCCAGGTAGAGGGCGGGGAACTCGTCCCGCTGCCCGGCGTCCAGCCCGGTCAGGTCGGGCACCCGGCGGTGCGGGTACAGGTGCACCTCGTACGGCCAGCGGGCGGCGAAGGGGACGAAGGCGGTCCAGTGCGCCCCGGCGAGGACGACGCGTTCGCCGTGGGCGCGTTCGGCGGCGAGCAGGTCGTCGAAGAGGTTGCGGCCGGTGGCGGAGCGGTGGGCGGCGGCGCGGGCGGCCATCCGGGCGGTGCGCGGGGTGGTGAAGGGCAGGGCGTAGACCTGGCCGTGCGGGTGGGCGAGGGTGACGCCGATCTCGGCGCCGCGGTTCTCGAAGCAGTAGACCTGCCGCACGCCGGGCAGGGCGGAGAGTTCGGCGGTGCGGTCGGTCCAGGCGTCCAGGACCAGCCGGGCCCGTTCGGGGGCGAGGTCGGCGAAGGAGGCGTCGTGGTCGGCGGTGAAGCAGACGACCTCACAGCGGCCGGCCCCGGGGGCGCTGGTCCACAGGCCCTCGGCGGCGCGGACGGGCTCGGCGGGCGGGCCGGCCAGCGAGGGGAAGCGGTTCTCGAAGACGGCCACCTGATAGTCCTCGGCCGGGATCTCGCTCAGCCGCCCGTCCCGGGACGGGCAGAGCGGGCACTCCTCGGGCGGCGGCTGGTAGGTGCGCGCCTGGCGGTGGGCCGCGATGGTCACCCAGTCGCCGGTGACCGGGTCCAGCCGGACCTGGGAGCCGGGGGTCTGCGGGTCGAGCGGCCGTCGGTCCACGGCGGCGCGGGGGGCGGCCGCGCCGCTGTCGTAGTAGATCAGCTGCCGGCCGTCCGCGAGGGTGGTCACGGTCCTGACGGCGGGCTGGGTCAGGGACGTCCCGGGCATGGCCCTTCTTCCTCTGGGTCACTGAGCGCTCCGGTGCGCCGGGTGCTCCGGTTCACCGAGCGCTCCGGTCGGAGTGGAGCACGGGAATCAACAGAAAGCTACAATCTCGAACATTATCCACCAGGACACCACGGGCGGACCGTGGTCGAAGGGGGCCCCCGATGGCTGACAGCGCCCAACCGCTCGCCGGACAGCGCCGCGTGCTGATCCTGGAGCAGGTCCGCGCGCGCGGCGGGGTCCGGGTCACCGAACTGGTCCGCGACCTCGGGGTCTCCGACATGACGGTCCGCCGCGACCTGGACGCGCTGGCCCGCCGCGGACTGGTGCACAAGGTGCACGGCGGCGCGGTCCGGGTGGAGGCCCCGGCCACCGGGGAGCCCGGGTTCGAGACCAAGGCGCGCTGGGAGCTGCCCGCCAAGGAGGCGATCGCCCGGGCCGCGGCCGCGCTGGTGCCGCCGGGTTCGGCGGTCGGGCTGGCCGGCGGGACGACCACCTTCGCGGTCGCCCGGCGGCTGCGCACGGTCGAGGGCCTCACCGTGGTGACCAACTCGCTGCGGATCGCCGAACTGCTGGAGCAGCCCGCCGAGGACGGCACGCCGTCCACCGCCACGGTGATCCGCACCGGCGGCGTGCGGACGCCCTCGGACGCCCTGGTCGGGCCGGTGGCCGACCAGGCGATCCGCTCCCTGCACGTCAACCTGCTGGTCCTGGGCTGCCACGGCCTCTCCCCCGAGGCCGGGCTGACCACCCCGAACCTGGCCGAGGCGGAGACCAACCGCGCCTTCCTGCGCTCGGCCCGGCGGGTGGTCGTGGTGGCCGACCACACCAAGTGGAACGCGGTCGGCCTGGCCTCCTTCGCCGACCTGGACCAGCTGGACGTCCTGGTCACCGACGACGCGCTGCCCGCCGAGCAGCGGGCGGCCGCGGCCGGGCTGGTCGGCGAGCTGGTCGTGGCGGCGACGGCGGACCGGCCGGACCGCGCCGAGCGGCCGGAGTGACCGGGGCTACCGTCCGGGCCGGCCCGAACTCCCCCGCACCACCAGCTCGGTGGCCATTTCCGGCCCCTCCCCCGGCGCAGCCTCCCCGCGCACCCGCGCCAGCAGCCGTTCGACCAGCGCCGTGGTGATCGCCCGCAGCGGCAGCCGCACCGAGGTCAGCGCGGGGTGGCGGTGGCGGCAGAGCGGCGTGTCGTGGAACCCGGTGACGGCCACGCCGCCGGGCCCGACCACCAGCCCCTCCGCCCGGACCGCCTCGTCCGCCTCCAGCGCCAGCAGGTCGCTGCCGGTCGCGACGGCGGTGGGCCGGTCGGGCCCGCGCAGCAGCACCCGTACGGCGGCCACCGCGGACAGGCCCCCGGGCACGGGAACGGCGGGCTCCGCAACCGTTCCGTCATCCGGTGGAGGCCGCGGTGCCTGACGGCGGCTTCGCGGCCGCGGCGTCCGGCGGCCCGAACGCCGTCCCCGGGGTGACCGGGATCCCGCGGGACATCGCCTCGAAGTCCAGGATCGGGTGGGTCAGGATCTCCTCGACCTCGTCGGTCAGGAGGTTTCCCAGGATGAACTCCTCCTCCGCCCCCGAACCGAAGGTGACGACCTGGCCGCTGGACTGGATCATCCAGTTCAACAGCTCCCGCTCACTGCTCTCGGCGAGGTGGATCTCCCGGCCGGGGTGCTCCCGCCGGATCCCCTCCACCACCTCCCGGACCTCCTCCACCGCCACCCCGAGCCGGCGGACGGTGGCCGGCGAGGCCCGCCGGCCCCACCACTGGAAGACCACCCACTGGGCGACCGAGGGATGGGCCAGCACCTCGGCCGCCAGCTCCGGCAGCTGGTGCAGGTTCCCGGCGCTCGCCACGGTGTGCACCCGCACCCGGTCGAAGCCCTCGGCGTCGCACAGCGCGAGGGACTCCCGCAGCGCGTCGAGCAGCCGGGCGTCCGGGCTGCGGCGGAAGGCGCGCTGCACCTCCGGCGTGACGGCGTCCAGCGGCAGCCGCAGCGAGGACAGCCCGCGCAGGCGGTCGAGCTTCTCGGCGGTGAGCGTGTAGCCGGTGGTGTCCAGGCCGACCTTGAGGCCGGCGGCCACCGCACGGTCGACCACGTCGAAGACCGGCGGCCACAGCAGCGGGTCGCCGCCGGCCAGGACGAGGTCGGTGGTGCCGTGCGCGGCCAGCTTCGCGATGATCAGCTCCGCCTGGGCGAGGTCGATCTGCTCCGCGGCGAACGGGTTGTAGCAGCCCTGGCAGGACATCGGACAGCGGTTGTTGATCGACCAGTTGACCCGCCGGACGCGCCGCCCCGCGCGCGGCCGGCCGGCCCGGCTCCGGATCCCGGCCACCAGCTGGGCCAGGCGCCGGGACTGCGGCAGGGTGGCACCGGCGAGCAGGCCCTCGGCCCGCTCCACGGCGGCCGCGGTGGCGTTGTTCTGGAGCAGGAGGAAGGCCAGCCGCCACCGCGTGGTCTCGTCCGCCGGATCCCGGAGCAGGTCCCGCTCGACCCGCGCGGTCAGGGCGGCCAGGTAGCCGGGGGTGAAGTTGGCGGGTTCCAGGCGCCGTTGGAAGTCGTCGGCGACCGATCCGCGCTCCAGGGCCCGGTCGTAGCCGGCCCGCAACGGGTGCGGGGGCAGGATCTCCACGTGCTGCCGAGTGGACACGGTGCCCTCCGGGGCGGTCGGTTCGGGGCGGTCCCGGTACGGGGCGGTCAGTTCGTGGCGGTCCCGGTACGGGGCGGTCGCTTCGAGGCGGACGGCAGCAGCACGACCATCGAGTCGGCGGACGACAGGCCCATCCCCTCGACGAACACCGCGTCCCGGACGAGCTGTGCGACGGCCGGGTGGGTGGGGGCTTCGAGGTAGCGCGCGGTGGACTCGAGCGGGGTGATGCCGCGCTCGGTGATCAGGACGCGCAGGGCGCGCGGGAGGTTGTCCAGGTCCTCGCGCACCTCCGGCAGGTCGAACCGGTCGGCCAGCCGCAGCGCCGCCCGGCGGGCCTTGGCCAGGTTGGTCTCCGGGTCCACGGCGGTCGCCTTCGCCAGGTAGTAGGGCACGGGCTGCACCATCCAGGCCAGCGCCGTCTTCCGGTCGCCGTCCTCGCCGTCCTCGCCGTCCTCGCCGCCGGGCAGTTCGAAGCCCTCGGGGCCGAGCCCGAGACCGTCGCCGAACCATTCGCGCCGCATGCTGATCCGGTAGTGGGCGTGGCCCGCGGACCGGAACACCGGGAGCCGGGCGATGACGGAGGTCGTCTCGATCCGGAAGGCGTCGGAGATCCGCCGCATCCTGCGCCCCACCGCGCCACGGACCTCCGGCACGTCCGCGTCCTCGGCCACGACGTGGACCAGGTCCAGGTTGGAGACGACGTCGCCGCCCGGCCCGGTGCGGTGGTCGCCCCTGGCCAGCGAGCCGGTCGCCGCCACCGACATGTCGGCCGCGTCCGCGAACTCCCGGGCCAGCTCCTGGAACAGCAGGGGGACGTCTTCGGGTCTCACGTGGCTCCTCCGGTGTCGGCGGCGACGGCGCGGACGAGAGCTTCACGCTCCCTTCCAAGGCCCTTTACATGGTGGAGAGTTCGCATTCAGGCGCGCAGCCTAACAGCGACTCGCCACACATGGTCACGTTCGCACCAACTGCCGTGCCCGTCACGACGGACGGGGCAGCAGAACCGGTCACATCCGGTCAACCGAAGGCCGTCCGACGCCCGTGGGCCGGGCCGGCCGCTCGCGCTCCCGGCCGTGCGGCGCTACGGAAGCACCGGGCGCAGGACCTCGGCCACCCGGGCCTTGAGCACCTCACCGTGGACGAGCGGGACGAGCGGGCCCCCGCGCTCGAGCGCGACACCGAGGTCCGCGAGCACGTACAGGGCCCGCAGGGTGCGGACGGTGTTGGAGGCCCAGACCGGCATCGGCCCGCGCCCGTACGGGGCGAGGGCCTCGGCGACCGGCGCCAGCCAGGCCGTCGACCGCTCCGGGGCCAGGTCGGGGCGGGTCTGGACGAGGGCCACGGCCCGGGCGAGCCGGTCGTCCTCCCGCTCCGCGAACAGGTACTCCGTCGGTGCGAGCAGGCGCACGGCCGCGAGCGCGAACAGCGGCTCCGGGTCGAACTCGGGCCGCAGACCGAAGGCCCCCAGCAGGTCCGCGCCGTGCGCCACGGCGTGCAGCCAGCCGAGCTTGTCGTCACGGCCCCGCAGGTCCGCCTCCGAGCGGTACCAGGCGGCGAACGCGTCGAACCACTCGGCCCTGAGCACCCCCCGGCCCACGATCATCCTCAGCACGAGCGGCGCGAACGTCCTCGCCTCGATCCGCGGATCGGTGAAGCGCTCCGCCATCAGGTCCCCGAGCGCCAGGCACCGCTCGCCGTCGATCACCCCGCTCCGTATCCAGGCGTCCAGCACGGCGTACGGGTACCCGTCCCTGACCTCCGGGTCCGGGTCCCCCAGGGCCTCCGCCAGCTCCGCCGTCAGGTCGTCCAGCCCGCGCCCCGGAGGAAGCGCACCGTCCTTCTCGTAGATCTCACGCCAGTCCGTCATCCGCGGATCGTACCGACCGCGGGCAGGGCCTCCCACCTGGTTTGTTTCCCCGTGGGACGCCGGCCCGACCACCCCCGCGTCCGCCGTCCGCCCTCAGCGGCCGACCTCCCGCAGCCGGAAGTCCTCGACCGTCTCCCGCCGGATCAGCAGCCGCGCCCGGCCGTCCCGCACCGCGACCACGGCCGGACGGCCGACCAGGTTGTAGCCGGAGGCCATGGACAGCTGGTAGGCGCCGGCCGCCGGCACCGCCAGCAGGTCGCCCGGGCGCAGGTCGGCGGGCAGCGCGGCGTCCCGCACCAGGACGTCCCCGGCCTCGCAGTGCCGGCCGACCACGTCGACCCGCGCCCGCCCCGCCTCCGAGCGGCGGCCGACCAGCCGCACCGTGTACGGCGATCCGTAGAGGGCCGGGCGCGGGTTGTCGCTCATCCCGCCGTCCACCGCGACGAAGCAGCGGCCGCCTGCCGAGTGCTTCACCGACAGCACCCGGTAGACCGCCACGGCGGCCGGTCCGGCGATCGCGCGGCCTGGCTCGACGATCAGCCGGGGCACCTCCAGCCCGGCCTCGGCGCAGCGCACCGCCAGCCGGTCGGTCACCCGGACGGCGAACTCGGCGAGGTCCAACTCCTCGTCCCCGTCCAGGTAGCGGATGCCGTGGCCGCCGCCGAGGTCCAGCTCGGGCAGGTCGACGCCGTGCCGCTCCCGGGTCTGCGCGAGCAGCCGCACCAGCGCGTCCACCGCCTCCAGGTACGGCTCGACCGCGGTGATCTGCGAGCCCAGGTGGCAGTGCAGGCCGGACAGTTCGAGCCCCGGCTGGTCGAGCACCCGGGCGATCGCGTCCGCCGCGTCGCCGCCCTCGACGGGGAAGCCGAACTTCTGCCCGCCGACCCCGGTGCGCACCGCCACGTGGTGCCCGGCGGCGATCCCCGGGACGACCCGGACCAGCACCTTCTGCGGGGTGTCGGCGGCCACCAGGGCGGCCAGCCGGGCGATCTCGGCCGGGCCGTCGATGACGATCCGGCCGACCCTCAGCCGCCGGGCCAGCCGCAGCTCCTCCGGGGACTTGGCGTTGCCGTGCAGCAGGATCCGCTGCGCCGGGAAGCCCGCCGAGACCGCCAGCCACAGCTCGCCCGAGGAGCAGACGTCCAGGCCCAGCCCCTCCTGCTCGGCCCAGTCGGCCATCGCGCTGCACAGGAAGGCCTTGGCCGCGTACAGCACCTCGGCGTGCGGCAGCGCCCGGCGGTAGGCCCGGGCCCGCCTGCGGACCTCGGCCTCGTCCAGCACGTACAGCGGGGTGCCGAACCTCTCGGCGGCCTCGGCCAGGCCCACCCCGCCGACCAGCAGATCGGCTCCCCGGCCGGGCCGCGCGGAGGCGGGCCAGGGGCCGCCGAGGCCGTCGGCGGGGGCGCTGGGGGCGGGGGCGCCGGGGACGGGCGGGGAGACGAGCTGGGTCATGGCGGCTGCTCCTGTGGTGACGGGGCGAAATGAGCGGCGGGTCGGTCCTCGGGGGGCCTCGGTCAGTCCTCGTAGTGCATCGCGAACCGGCAGTGCGCCGGGCGCCCCCGCTCCGGGGCGGCGGCCGGGGCGGCGAGCGGGCCGGGCTCCGGTGCCTCCGGCGGCCCGGGGCGCTCCCGGCGCCGCGCGGGCGGCAGCGGCCGGACCGTCCGCGGCAGTGGTTCGTCGGCGGCGACGAGGGCGGTGACAGTGCTCATGGCGGGGTCCCTTCACCCGGCGGCCCGTACGGCCGTACCCCTCCAGTGGAGCCCCGCCGCGGGCCGGCCGCGCCCCTCCTTGACACAGGGCGTACGACCCGGTGGCCGTTCTTGACACCTTCCTGACAGGGGCCCGGCGGCGGTGCCAGGAAGGCGTCAGGGACGGCCGCCGCACCGCCGGTCCTCTGTCAGGAGCGGCTTGCCGGGCCGGCGCGGCGCCCGAGCCGCGCCGAGGCGGGGCCGAGCGGGCGGCCGAGGGGCCCGGGCGGCCCGTCAGCACGCCGTCAAGATGGGCGCGACCTGCGTCATGGGGGTGTCAGCAGCGGTACGGAGGCAGCCGTTCCGGGGTTGACTGGAGCGTCCGAAGCAAGGAGTGCCGAACCGGCGGGGCCCGATGGAGCGTGCCGCCGGAAGAGACGGAGGCGACCGCCGTGACCGGGACCACCCGAGTGATCGTCGGCCTGAGCGGATCACTGAGCAGTCTGGCCGCGCTCTACCACGCCGTCGGCGAGGCCGCCCGGCAGCAGGCCGTGCTGGTGCCCGTCGCGGCCTGGAGCTCGCACGGGCGGGACGGCCTGCGCCCGCCCACCGAACCGGAGCACGCCGCCCGCCGCCGCCTCGACGTCGCCTTCGAGCAGGCCTACGGCGGCTACCCGTCCGACCTGGTCATCCATCCGCTGGTGGTCCACGGCGAGCCCGGCCCCGCGCTCGTCGGCGCCGTCACCGGCCCGCAGGACCTGCTCGTCCTCGGCGCCGCCACCCGCCGCCGCCTGGACCGCCTGCGGCACGGCTCCGTCGCCCGCCACTGCCGCCACCGGGCGGGCTGCCGGGTGGTCGAGGTCTCGCCCTCCGCCCTCCTCACCCGCCTGGAGCTCCCGGCCCGCACCGGCGCCCCGCTCCCGCTGCCGGCGCGCTGACGGGCCGGCAGCAGGGCTCGACCACGCGGTTCGACGACAGGACTCGACGACAGGACTCGACGGCAGGACTCGGCGGCGGGATCCCGACGCCGGGATCCCGACAGCAGGATCGGACGACGGCCCGCAGCGCCGGCCGGGGCGGACCCGGGCCGGCGCTGCGGGCCGTTCGGGCTCCGAGCAGGAACCGTCCGCACCAGGAACAGCAGTCGTCCGCACCCGGAGCAGCCGCCCCGGCACCGTCGGACACACCGCTCCCGCCCCTGGGCCCCACGACTTCGACAAGCCTGTCGAAGTTGGCATGCCCGGGCTATGCTGAGCCGGAGCCCACCCGCAGCCCGGGCCCCTCGCCCCGTCGACGAACGCACCGCCAGGCGCGCCCGACCGGAAGGAGGTGCGATCCGCAACCTCCGCCGGGCGGCCAACCGGCCGCCCGCAGCGACTTCTTGACGGTTCGTCAATTCCCGTCCGCGATTTCACCGCCCGGACCGTGGCGCGTGCCCCGCGCCACCCGCCGCCCGTTGTACGGAAGGTGAATCGCCGCGCCCGCCCGAAACCCCCGGCCGCCCCGCCGAGGAAGAGGTTCCGCATGACGACGTCCCGGACCCACCCGCGCCCCGCCGAAGCCGCCGTGCTGCTCACCGTGCTCGGCCTGCTCGTCCTGGAGGAGATCGCCCTGGCCATGGCCGAGGAGGAGGACCGCCCCGTCATCGGCGGCATCCTGATCGGCGCCTCCGGCACCGGTCTGCTGGTCGTCGGCGCGGTGCTGTTCAGCCGCTGGATCGACCTCCGCCGCCCGCTCCCGCTGCCCCCGCCCGGCCCCAACGGCCGCGAGTACAGCGCCCGCGCCCTCGAAGGCTTCCCGATGGAGGCCGTCCGCCCCCTGCTGCTGTCCGCCGACGCGCCCCAGCTCGGCCACCTCTACTCCGCCTGGATGCTCGCCCGCGCCGGCCGCCCCGCGCCCTGGATCGCCCGCCGCCTGGCCATCCCCCCGGACGCCGCCCAGCTCCTGGTCGACGCCGCCCGCGCGGCGGGACTCGATCAGCGCCGCTGACCACCGGGCGCCGCGGCCGCCTGTGCCACCAGGTACGGCACCAGCCCGCGCTCCGCCAGCGCCGAGCGCCAGGCGTTCCGCGCCAGCACCAACTCCCCCGGCCCGTCCGCCGCTTCCCCGGCCTCCGCCCCCTTCGACCGGGCCGCCCCCAGCAGCCCCAGCCCGCCCACCAGCAGACCCACCGCGCCCGCCCCGGCCGCCACCCACCCGGCGTCCACCAGCGCACCCGCCAGCACCTCCAGGTCCTCGACCAGCCCCAGGACGGAGCCCAGCACCAGGAAGACCACCGCCGCCGTCACCGCGATGATCGGCACGACCACCCCCAGCACGCCCCACCAGCCCGACGCCCGCTCCCGCGCGGGCGCGTCCACCGGAAGCCGCGCCACCGCGTCGGCGTCCGCCCGCAGCGCCGCGTACCGCTCGTACTCCGGCGCCGCCGCGGCCAGCACGAACTCCGCGTTCTCCCGCGCCGTCCGCCGCAACCGCTCCACTCCCCGGGCCTCCTCCCCCCGGGCCCGCAACGCGGCCCGCACCTGCGGATCCGCCAGGGCCCGCCCGAGCTCCGTCTCGAAGTCCGCCCGATCCTGCTGCGGCAGCCGAAGCGGCCTGTCCATGCTCGTCCCCGATCGTCACCCGTGTTGTTCTACAGAACTGTAGAACAACACCGCCGTCCGCAGCAGCCCTGTTCACGGACGGATTCGCCGGCTCCGGCGGGGTCTGCCGGGGGATGCGGGCGAGGGGTGGGACGCGGGGTGGGCGCGTCAGGCGCAAGGAGGCGGCGGGTGAGCCGCCCGTCCCGCTCGGCGGCGGCCCCCGGGCCCGCGTCTGCGCAACCGTCCACAAGCGGAACCGGGCGAAACCATGGCGCCGCCGGGCCGCCCGTGCCAGCCTGTTCGAGGCCTCGGGGGCGGTGGTCCGGAACGGACCGGGCCGCCCGCCCGGCCTTCCTGCACTGTCGACCGGGACGGGAGTACGGAATGCGCATCACGATCGGACGGCGCACCGCCGGCATCGCGGCGGTGGCCGTGATGACGGCCGGCGCGGTGGCCATGGCCACCGGGAACGCCTACGCCGCGGGGCCGGGCGGGGCGGAGGCGTGCCCCAACGGCAGCGTCTGCCTGTACTACAACTCACCGGGAGCCGGCTGGGGATCGTTCGACAACTTCTCGCCGAACCAGAACCTCGACCTGCACAACTACACCTTCGCCCGCTACGGGAACGGCTCCGGCTACGGGGTGACGATGTACCAGAACGCCGCCTCGATCGTGAACAACACCGGCCACACGGTGTACGTCAGCAAGATCAGCGACGGCCTCTGGGTCCCCTTCGACAACGGGTACGCGGGCTCGCTCAACGCCGCCGCGAACAACGACGCGCGCCCGTACTCCTGACGCCCCGCTCGGCACCCCCGAAGGGCCCCGCACCAGGCGGGGCCCTTCGGCGGCTCCGCGGTCCACCGCCCGGCGGGCGCAGGCCGCGGAGCCGCCCGGGTCAGCCCCGGATCGCGACCAGCTGGCTGGACCCGTCCGGCAGGGCCGCGATCGCGGCGCGCTGGGCCGGGAAGGTGCTGGACCCGTACGGGCCCTGGACGGCACCGAAGCCGCTCCAACCGCCGTCGGAGAAGCGGGTCTCGTGGTAGACGTTGCCGTCGCCGCCGATCACCGCCACCTGCGCCGAGCCGTCGCCCATCCCGGCGATGCCGACCGTGCGCGCGGGCATGGTCGGGGTCCGGACGCCGGGCAGCGCGGCGAAGCCGCTCCAACTGCCGTTGGCGAACCGGCTCTCGTGGTAGACGTTGCTGTCGCCACCGATCGCCAGCACCTGGGAGGAGCCGTCCGGCAGGCCCGCGATGGCGACCCTGGAGGCGGCCATGGTCGGCGTGCCGACACCCGGCAGCGGGGCGAAGCCGGACCAGGTGCCGTCGGAGAAGCGGCTCTCGTGGTAGACGTTGCCGTCGTTGCCGATCGCCAGCACCTGCACCGAGCCGTCCGGCAGCGCGGCGACGGCGACGTCCGAGGCGGCCATGGCCGGCGTACCGACACCCGGCAGCGGGGCGAAGCCGGACCAACTGCCGTCGGAGAAACGGATCCTGTGGTAGACGTTGCCGTCGTTGCCGATCGCCACCAGCTGCGAGGAGCCGTCCGCCATGCCCGCGATGCCCGCCCGGCGGGCCGACATGGTCGCCGTGCCGACGCCGTTGAGGGCCGAGAAGCCGCTGAGCGTGCCGGTGGCGGACCGGGTGGCGTGGTACAGGTTGCCGTCGAGGCCGACGCCCACCTGCTGCGAGGAGCCGTCCGGCAGGCCGGTGACGGCGGCCTCGGAGCCCTTGAACACGCCGGCGCCGCCGACCCCCGGCATCACCGCGAAGCCCGGCCAGGCCCCGGAGCTCTGCCGGACGCCGAGGAAGAACTGGGAGGACTGGGACGGCGGGGTGCCGGTGAGCTGGACGTCGAGGTAGTCCTGGTCGATGCCGATCGTGACGTTGCCCCAGGTCTCGTTGCCCGGCGAGGCGTACTGGTGGGCGCGCTGGTGGTTGGACCAGTAGCCGGCCGGGATGTACGGGTCGCTGGTGTCGGCCACGCCGTTCCAGTTGGCCGCGAAGACGACGTCGGGCATGGCGTAGGCGCTGTTGCCCGCGTTGGCCACCAGGTCCTTCATCCCGGAGGAGGAGCTGCTGTAGACACCGGAGTTGTAGCCCCAGGCGTGCAGCTCGTTGGTCCACGCGGTGAGGAAGGCGAGCACCGCGCCGGTGTACTGCGGGGCGTAGCTCTCCATGTCGTAGTAGAGCACCGCGCCGGCGCCGAAGCCGAGGGCCTGGGCCTGCTTCACCGCGTCGTCGGCGGCGTCGGCCCCCTCCGTGGCGGGGTACCTGATCTGGCCGGCCTGGACGCCCACGTACAGCGGCATGAAGTGCCACCCGTTGGCGCTCTGCTGCTGGACCCAGCCCGCCGTCAGGTTCGGCTGGCTGCAGGCCCGGTTCGACCCGCCGATGTAGATGCCGACCGCCTGGTAGGGCGAGTTGGCCCGCCAGGCGTTCATCGCGCCGCTGGACGGTGCGGTGCAGGCGTCGAAGCCCTTGCCGGTGTGGTTGGTGACGGAGGCGGGGAGGGCGGCCGGCGCGGCGGCGGCCCTCGGCTGCGCCGCCGGGGCGGTGGCCGTCGCCCGGGGAGCGGCGGCCGGGCCCGTGCGGCGGGCGGGCGACGCGACGGCCAGGCCGGCGCCCGTGACGATCCCCTGGACCAGGCGCTGGTCGGTGTCGTACGTACCGGTCACCGCGACGGTGCCGTCGGTGGCGCGGAGCACGCGGGAGACCGGCTCGGACTCCGCCGCGGCCGGCGCGGCCCCGGCGGCGGGCTCCACGAGCAGCGCCTCGGTGCGGCCCACCAGCCGGGGCGGGCACTCCTGCTGGTCCCCGGGGTGCCCCAGGTAGACGGCGTGCTGGTCGAACCGCACGCAGGCGCGCGGGTCCGCGGCCAGGTCGACCACCGGCCAGCTCGCCGGGACGTGGAACACGCGGCCCTGGTACGACACGGCCCTGGTGTCCGGGGCCGGCGCCTTGGCAGGCGCTGCGGACGGTGTCGCGGACGGCGCCGCGGCCTGCGCCGAGCCGGCGGCGGCGAGCGGCACCGCGACCGCGGCGGCGGCCGCGACCACGGATCGTAGGAATACGGATATGCGGGGCTTCACCCGGTGATCTCCTGACATGACGAAAGGCGGTACGCCACGACGACGGACCGCCTTCCCCCGCCTCGATCACCTTTCGGCCCCCGGGACAGCCGTCGGACGGCGCGTCATCCCGGCTGGTAGAAGGTATAGATGAAAGGCCCTCCAGCGGAAGCCGGGGCCTGCCCCGACCGCCCCGCCCCGCCCCGGGCACCGGGCCAGGGGCCGGCGGCGGGCGGGCCGAGCACCGCCGCCGGCCGCCCCGGCGGCCGGCTCAGCCGCGCTGCACGGTGAGCCGGTCCACGGCCGTGCCGTCCTCGGTGAGCGAGCGCAGCTCCAGGCGGGCGGGCCGGCCCGCGGCGGCGGGGGTGACGTCGACGGCGACCAGGCAGTAGCCGGTGTACCGGACCCTGGACCAGGTGACCTTGACGGTCTGGTTGTGGCCGCTCCGGTCGGCGACCACCATCGGGACCGGCTTGTCGTTGGCCGTCTCGTGCCCGAGGTAGGTGTCGGCGACCGGGAAGGAGTAGAGCCCGCCGCCCCCGCCGCCCGCGACGACGTAGGTGGTGCCGTCCTTCCTCGGGTCGACGGTGTCGCCCGAGGCGGCCTTGCGGGTGGCCTTGCCGGCCCGGATCGGGTCCGTCCGCTCGTAGACGTGGTTGTGGCCGCTGAGCACCAGGTCCACCTGGTACTTGTCGAACAGCGGGGCCCAGTCCTGCTGCGCGCCGAGTTCGGCCCCGTTGTCGTGGCAGGTGGAGTACGTGCACTGGTGGAGGTAGACGACGATGAAGTCGATGCCGGTGTCGGCGCGGAGCGCGGCGAGCTGGCTCTCCAGCCACTTCTTCTGCTTGCCCTTGGTGTGGTCGAGGTTGGCCGGGGTGTTGTAGCAGACGTCGTTGCCGTCGAGGCTGATCAGGCCGACGTTCTGGTACCGCCAGGAGTAGATGCCGGTGGACTGGCTCCAGGCGTTGTCGGGCGTGGTGAACCGGGCCCGCATGCCCCCGTAGCCGTCGCCCCCGTACCAGGGCTCCATCTCGTGGTTGCCGATCGCCGGCATCCACGGGGTCCGGGAGGCGACGGGGTCGTTCTGCACGAAGAAGGAGTCCCACAGCCGGGCGTCGTACGCGTCGCTGGTCTTGCCGCTGCCGCCGGCGTTGGCGTAGGAGAGGTCGCCCATGTGGAGGTGGAAGGCGGGGTCCAGGCCGGCGATGAGGTTTCCGGTGGCGGCCGCGTTGTACCCGATGCCCTGGTCGCCGAAGGCGGTGAAGGTGAACCCTCCGCCGCGGCCGGGGGCGGGTGCGGTGCGGAAGCTCGCCACGTCGCCGAGGCGGGCGCCCTGGCCGGCCGGGTCGTAGCCCTGGTGGCCGACGACGTAGTAGTAGGTGGTGTCCGGGACCAGCTGGTCCAGCCGCGCGTGCAGGTAGTACTGGGTGACGGTGGTGGGCTTGACCAGGGGCTGGTCCTCGACGGGGTGCTGCCAGGACAGCTTGCTGACCAGGGTGCGGACCTCGGCGGCGACCGGGGAGCCGAAGTCGCCGGGCTGGACGCCGATCCGGACGAACGGCGCGGTCACCGCGTCCGGCACCTGCCAGGAGACGACGACCTGCTGGGACGGGTCGGCCCCGTAGGCGAGGTGCCGGCCGAAGGGGCGCAGCGCGGAGCCGGCGGTGCGCTCGCCACGGGCCGCGGGGACGGTCGGGGTGGCGGGGAGGGTCGCCGCCCCGGGCGCCGGGACGGTCGGGGTGGCGAGGGCGGTCGGGAGCGGGGCGGCCAGGGCGGTGCCCGGCAGCAGCAGGCCGCCGGCCGCGAGGGCCGCACCGCCCGCCGCGCCGGCTCGGAGGAGGTCACGCCGGGAGTGCCATGGGGTCTCGGTCTCGGACATGACATAAAGTTAGGAAACTTCCCTAACCTTTGACAAGAGGCCCGTCACCCTCGGTTGTTCCGTTCGATTCCCCTTCACCGGGAGGCAGTTGGCGCGACCGCCGGGCTCCGCCCGGGGCGCGGCCCGCCCCCTGGTCGGCCGGGCGGCGGGCAGGCCGCAGGAGGCGGGCGGTTCGGCCCGGGGACGGCGTGTCGCCGCCGTGGCCGCCGGCCCGGCCGGTCTCCCGCGGAGCCGGCAGGGCCCCGCGCCCCGGGCGGCGGGGGTGACGGCCGATCGGCCGCGGGCCACCGGGGTGCTCCCGGGCCGCCGTGCGGGTGACCCCCTGCTCGTGTCGGCGCCGGAACACCCCGTCCGGCGTGCATGGGTGGGAGTGCGCCGTCCGCGGACGGCGCGGGTCCTTGTCCCCGAGTCTGAGAGCCGCCCATGCCTGCCACCGCCCGTCTGCGCCGCATCGTCCCGACCGCGCTCTGCGCCCTGTCCGTGGCCCTCGCCGCCCCCGCGGCCCACGCCGCGCCACCGGGCCGGGGCACCGGCTCCGACCCCGGGAAGGCGGACGGCGGCTCCTACGACTGGGACCGCGTGGCAGCCTGCGAGAGCAGCGGCAACTGGCGCATCAACACCGGCAACGGCTACTACGGCGGCCTCCAGTTCGACCAGCCCACCTGGCGGGAGAACGGCGGCCTCGACTACGCCCCGCGCGCCGACCTCGCCAGCCGCGAGCAGCAGATCGCCGTCGCCCAGCACCTCGCCGACCGCCGCGGCCTCTCCCCCTGGCCGGTCTGCGGCGCCCGGGCCGCCCGCGGCCAGGGCCGCGGGTCCGTCCAGCCGCCTCCGAGCACCGCCCACACCCCGGGCGCGCCGGAGGACGGCACCTGGACCGTCCGGAGGTACGACACCCTCGCCGACCTCGCCGAGGCCCTGGACGTCCCCGGCGGCTGGCCCGCGCTCTACGAGCTCAACCGCGCCGCCGTCGGCGAGGACCCGGACCTCATCGAGCCCGGCCTGGTCCTCGAACTCCCCTCCTGACCCCCGACGGGCACGCCCCGGCCCGGCCGCTCCCGACGGGCGGCCGGGCCGGGGCGTGCCCGGGTGGATCAGCCGACGTGCACCCGCGGACGGCGCGAGCGGTCCGGCTCGGCCTCGCGCAGCACCTCCCGGGTGACCGGGGCGACCTCGCCCTGCCCGAACAGGAAGAACCGCAGGAACTGCGCGAAGGGGCTGCCCTCCGTCCACTCGAAGTACAGGTGCGGCTGCTGCCCGGTGCGGTCCCGGATGTTCAGCGCCAGCGCGGCCAGCGCGTTCGGGATGCTGGAGCTCTCCAGGGTGAGCACCCGGTAGCGGCCGTGCAGCACCTCGCCGCGGACGCTCAGTTCGGCCTCGAAGTCGGAGGCGTCGCGGACGGTCACCTCGACGAAGACCAGGTCGTCCTCGCCGGGGATGTCGTTGTCGGCGCGGATCTGGTGGATCTTGTCGCGGTACTCCGCGAGGTCCCGGCGGTTCGGCTCGTTGGCGATCAGCCGCAGCGGCCGGTGCGCGTAGTCCCTGATGAAACGTTCCGCCACATCGTCCAGGGCCACGCTGGTGACGCGCAGCTCGAAGGCGCGGCGCAGCCGGGAGAGCAGCGAGACGAGGATGATCCCGGCGATGAAGCAGGCGCCGATCTTCAGGCCGTCCGGCCGCTCCAGCACGTTCAGCACGGTGGTGTAGAGGAAGATCGCCGCGATCACCGCGAAGGCGACGGTCCAGCCGCGCTCGCGCTTGCGGTACGCCGCGATGGTCACCGCGATGGCGGCCGAGCTGATCAGCACCAGCACCCCGGTCGCGTAGGCGCCGCCCTGGGCGTCCACGTTGGCGTCGAAGATCCAGGTGACCAGGAAGCCGACCAGGGTCAGCACGATCACCATCGGCCGCACCGCGCGCGCCCAGTGCGGGGCCATGCCGTAGCGCGGCAGGTAGCGGGGCAGCAGGTTGAGCATGCCCGCCATGGCGGAGGCGCCGGCGAACCAGAGGATCGCGATGGTGGAGAGGTCGTAGACGCTGCCGAACGCGCCGCCCAGGTACTCGTGGGCCAGGTAGGCCAGGGCGCGGCCGTTGGCCTCGCCGCCGGTCCTGAACTGGTCGGCCGGGATGAGCAGCGTGGTGATGAAGCTGGTGGCGATCAGGAAGCAGCTCATGATCACGGCGGCGGTGGTCAGCAGCTTGCGGGTGCCGCGGATCCGGCCGGCCGGGGCGGCCTCGGTGTCGGTCGGGTCGCCCTTGATGTGCGGCATCACGGCGACGCCGGTCTCGAAGCCGGACAGGCCGAGCGCGAGCTTCGGGAAGGTCACCAGGGCCACGCCGACCATGACGACCGGGTTGCCGTGCTGGGCGGTCAGCGCGTCCGTCCAGTCGGTGACGACGTGCGGCGCCTCGACGATCTTCCAGAGGCCGACGGCCACCACGACCACGTTCAGCAGCAGGTACGTCCCGACCAGGAAGACCGCCAGGCCGATCGCCTCGCTGAAGCCCTTGAGGAAGACCGCGCCGAGCAGGGCCACCAGGACCAGGGTGATCAGCACCTGCCTGCCGCCGAGGAAGCCGGTCAGGTGCGGGTTCTCCACCAGGTGGGCGCTCGCGTCGGCGGCGGAGAGCGTGATGGTGATCAGGAAGTCCGTGGCCGCGAAGCCGAGCAGCGCGAGGACGAACAGCTTGCCCTTCCAGAACGACAGCAGCCGCTCCAGCATCGCGATCGACCCCTCGCCGTGCGGGCTCTCCTTGGCCACCCGGCGGTAGACCGGCAGGGCGCCCAGCAGGGTGACCACCACCAGCACGATCGTGGCGATCGGCGACAGCACGCCCGCGGCGAGGGCGGCGATGCCCGGCTGGTAGCCGAGCGTCGAGAAGTAGTCCAGGCCGGTCAGGCACATCACCCGCCACCAGCGCTGGCCCGCCTGCCCGCCGTGCGCGGCGGAGTCCCCCGCCGCCGCGCCCCCGCCCGGCGCCCCGGGGGCGTCCTCCGCGGCGGGCTTCTCCGCGGTCACGTCCTCCAGCAGCCAGTTGCGGAGGCGTATTCGCGCCGACGGCGCGTCCGACTCCGCCGTCCCCGTCGAACCCGACGAAACCACCTTGCACCTCTTGTTTAAAGACCCCGTAAAAACGCCGTCGGGCGACGGCAGGGCGACACGCTATGCGACGGGCGCCGGGGTTCCGCCACCGGCCCGCGTTAAGAAAACGTCATGGCCCCGCAGGTCGGCGCGGCCGGCACACCGGGGCGGGCCGGGTTCCGGGGCGCACGGACCCCGGACCGTCCGAGCGGTCCGGGGTCCGGTGGGCAAGAAACCCGGGGTACTTTTCGCGGGGGGGGGGGGGGAGCCCCGGTGTCAGGCCCGGTAGCCGAGGACGGTCATCATGCCCGTCTCCGCGTGGTAGACGTTGTGGCAGTGCACCATCCACAGGCCCGGGTTGTCGGCGTCGAAGTCGACGGCCAGGGTCGTGCCCGGCAGCACGATCGCGGTGTCCTTGCGCGGGCCGTCCCCGGGCAGCGCGAAGCTGTGCCCGTGCAGGTGGACGGGGTGCCACATGGCGGTGCTGTTGCGGAACTCCAGCCGCACCCGCTCCCCCGCCGCCACCGGGTGGCGCTGCGCCGGGTCGTACCGGCGGCCGTCGAAGGCCCAGTCGGCCCGCGCCATCCCGCCGGTGAGCTCCAGCCTCACCGTGCGGTCCGGCGCCCGGGCGGGCAGCCGGACCTCCGGGGCGGCCTTCAGCTGCCCGGCGGTGAGCAGCCGCCCGTCCAGCTCCGCGGGGCGGACGGCGGCGTCGGGTGCGGCGCCGCCGCCGGTGCGCAGCACCGCCAGGGCGGTGGCGTTCTTGCCTTCGGCCAGCGCCGTCAGCGGGAAGGCGCCGTCCTTCGCGGTGACCAGCACGTCGTAGCGCTCGCCCATGCCGAGCAGCAGCGCCTGGGTGGTGGCCGGCTCGACCGGGAAGCCGTCGGTGTGGGTGACGGTCAGCTCGTGGCCGCCGAGGGCGACCCGGTAGGCGGTGTCGCCGCCCGCGTTGACCAGCCGGATCCGGATCCGATCCCCCGGCTTGGCGGTGAAGGTCTCCGGCGCGCCGGCGAGCCTGCCGTTCACCAGGTGGAACGGGTACGCCACGTCCCCCGCGTCACCGCCCAGCAGCGGGCTCCGGGCGCCCATCAGCATCCGGGACGGGCCGGTGGCGCCCGCGCGGCCGCCGCTACCGGACGCCGCCGCGTCGTGGCCGGGCATCGCGGACATGTCGTGCCCGGAGCCGCCCGGGGCGCCGCCCGCGTGGTCCATCGCACCCATGCCCCGGGCGAGTTCGGCGAGGACGGCGTCCGGGGTGCTGCCGTCGACGCCGTCCACCCAGTCGTCCAGGACGACGACCCACTCCCGGTCGTAGGCGAGCGGCTCCTTCGGGTCCTCCACGATCAGCGGGGCGTACAGGCCGCGGTCCTGCTGGACGCCGGAGTGCGGGTGGAACCAGTAGGTGCCCGGGTGGCCGAGCGCGAAGCGGTACTCGAAGGAGGCGCCGGGCCTGACGTCGGCCTGGGTCACGCCCGGCACACCGTCCATGTCGTTGCGCAGCGCGAGGCCGTGCCAGTGCAGCGAGGTGGCCTGCGGCAGGTGGTTGGCGAGGGTGACGGCGAGCGTGTCGCCGAGGGTGGCCCGCACCTCCCGGCCGGGCAGGCGGTCGCCGTACGCCCAGCTGCGGACGGTGCGGCCGCCGAGGTCGAGGGTGGTCTCGGTGGCGGTGAGCGCGACCCTGCGCTCCGGGCCGGGGTTGCGCCGGGCCTCGGCGGCGGCGACCTCGGGGCCGTTCGGGGCGAGGTAGCCGGCCGGGGTGGCGCCCGGGGTGGACGGGGCGGCGGACGGGCCGTTCGGGGCTCCGGTGGAGCCGTGGTCCATCGAGCCGTGGTCCATGCCCTTCATGGGGCCGGAGGAACAGGCGGCGAGCAGGCCGGTCCCGGCGGCGGCGAGCGCGGCGCCGAGGACGGTACGACGGGTGGGTGTGCGCATGGCGGAGTGCACCTCGTGCGGGTGTTGGGTGGGCAGGACGGCGCGTCGGCCGTTCCGTGCGCGGGCGCTGCGGGGCGCACGCGGGCACGCGGACGTGCGACAGGGCACGTGGACGTACGGCGGGCGCTCCCGATCGGGCGCGGGCAGGGGACGGCGGGCGCGCGCCTACTGACGCAGCACCGAAAGCCGGGTGAGGAGTGTCCGTCCGCCCCCGGGCGGGGGCAGCGCGCGCACGGCCCGCAGCAGCCGGGCCCGCAGTTCGGCGGCGGCGTCGCCGCCGCGGCGCAGCAGCGGGCCGGCGAGCAGCAGCACCACGGCCCAGCCGGCCAGGACGGCGAGGCAGACCGCCATCGGGTCCGTGCCGCCGGGGTCGGCAGGGTCGGCCGCGGTGGCGGCGGGGGCGGCGGCGGCCATGGGTTCGACGGCCGCGCCGTGGTGCACGGCGCCCGGTCCGTACGGCGCGGCGGCGTGCGCCGCCGGCCCCCGGTTCCCGCCGTGCCCGCCGCCCGGGTGGCCGAGCGTGTGCATGGTGACGATGCCGAGCAGCAGCGCGGCAAGCAGCAGCAGGCGCGGCACCCGGGGCGCCGACGGACCGGACGGCCACGACCGCACCATCCCCGCCTCCCGTCCACCGTCGCCCACTCGTACCCCCACAGGGTATCCCGACCCACCCGGCACACCGCCAGGGCCCCGAGCGGCGCCGGCCGTCCACATCGCGGGATGATCCGTGGTCGGTACCTGACAGCTTCCGCCTGACCGAAACCTGCCAAGGCGGCTCCCCCGCAGCTCATCCGGGGTCGGCGCGCCCTGCCGGTCCTGGCCCGAAGCGGCCACGCGCTTGGTGTCACCCCTGAAACCGTGTGAGCGTGCGGGGCCCGTGCGAATCTTGGGACCGCCGAGGCCGCGGACGACCCGTGAGCGGCCCGAAACCCCCGACGATCCGGAGGACTTCCCCATGCCCACCTCCGCGCGTTCCGGCGGCTCCGCCCGCCGGACCACGACCGCGCTCCCCACCGCGCCGGCCGCCCCGCTCGCCGCCGTGCCGCTCACCTGGGCCGCCCCGGCCGCGGCGGGCGACGGCTTCTCCTGGGGCTGACCGGCCGGCTCCCCCAACGCTCCCGGGACTCGCGGTGCACCTCGTCGGCGTGCTGCTGACCGCCGCCGCGGCCGGTCCGACGGACACCCGGCCGACCGCCGGGGCCGTCCGGTCGGCCCTGGACGCCGTGACGTCCGCCCGCGACGGCGTCGAGCACCTCCACGTCCACATCACCCCCCGGGGCGTGCGGTTGACCTTCTACCTGGCCGACTGCGACCTGATCGACGCCGTCGGCCGCGCCATCGCGATCACCCACCGCGCCCTCGCGACCGCCCACCGGGCGGCCGCCGGCCCGACGGCGCTCGCCCGGTTCACCGTCGCGGACTTCAACGTGCTCGGCCGGCCCTCCGGCCCGCCGCACGACGCCCGCTGACGTCCGCCCCCTCCCACACCCCTTCCCCCGCCTCCCCTTCCGCACCACACCGCGGCCGCCCCACGGCGACGGCGCCCCCACGGCCGTCGCCGCCCCGGCCCGCCCCCTCCTGAAGTCGCTCGACCGTCATCGGAGACTCATGCGCATCACATCCGTCGGCCATGCCGGCCTGCTCGTGGAGACCAGCGCCGGGCGCATCCTGTGCGACCCCTGGTTCAACCCCGCGTTCTTCGCCTCGTGGTTCCCCTTCCCCGACAACGAGGCGATGGACACGGCCCAGCTGCACACCGCGGAGTACCTGTACGTCTCCCACCTCCACCACGACCACTTCGACGCCGAGTGGCTGCGGACCCGGATGTCCAAGGACACCGTGGTCCTGCTGCCGGACTACCCGGTCCGCGACCTGCGGACCGCCCTGGAGGACCTCGGCTTCCGCCACTTCGTCCAGACCCGGGACCTCGAACCGACGACGCTGGACGGCGGCGTGCGGGTGATGGTCAACGCCCTCACCTCGCCGACCGACGGGCCGATCGGCGACTCCGCGATCCTGATCGACGACAACGGCACCAGGATCCTCAACCAGAACGACGCCCGCCCCGTCGACGAGCCCCGGATCAGGGCCTTCGGGCCGCTCGCCGGGCACTTCCTCCAGTACTCCGGGGCGATCTGGTACCCGATGGTGTACGACTTCCCCGCCCGGATGAAGCAGACCGTCGGCCGCCGCAAGCGCCGCAACGGCATGGCCCGCGCGCTCAACTACGTGGAGCAGTACGGCGCCGAGCACGTCTTCCCGTTCGCCGGGCCGCCCTGCTTCCTGGACGAGGAGCTCTTCCACCTGAACGACCTGGCCCGGGACGACGCCAACATCTTCCCCGACCAGTGGGTCTTCCTCGACTTCCTGCGCGAGCACGGGGTGACCAACACCCACCTCCTGCTGCCGGGCACCGTCGCCGAGTTGGGCCCGGACCGCAGCTGCCGGCTGGAGCAGGTCGACGAGCGGACGGTCGCCCGGATCCGCGACGACCGCACCGGCTACCTGCGCGACTACCAGGGCCGCCGGGCCGAGCGGATCAGCGCGGAGAAGGCCGCCTGGCCGACCGGCCGCACCGACCTGCTGACGGCCCTGCGGGAGTGGGTGGAGCCGCTGCTGCGGTTCGCCGACCACACCTGCGCGGGCATCAACGGCCGGATCCTGGTCGAGGTGGTGGACCCGGCGGGAGCGGGCGCGGCCGCGCCCGCCGAGCAGATCCTGTTCGACTTCCTGGAGCGCCGGGTGGCCCGCTGGGCCGGCGAGGAGTGCCGCTACCGCTTCGAGCTGCCCCGCCCGCTGGTCGAGCGGATGGTCGCCGAGCGCTGCCCCGACTGGGCCAACGAGCTGTTCCTGTCCTGCCGGTTCAAGGCCGCCCGCAAGGGCCCCTTCAACGAGTTCGTGACCACCTTCTTCGCCTCCCTCTCGACCGAGCGGATGGCCTATGTCGAGGGCTACTACGCGGAGTTGAGCCAGACCGAGGAGCGCGCCCGGGCCGGCGACTACGTCGTCCAGCGGCTCTGCCCGCACCTCAAGGCCGACCTGGTCCGGTTCGGCTCCCACCGGGACGGCGTCCTCACCTGCCGGCTGCACGACTGGGAGTTCGACATGGCCACCGGCCGCTGCCTGACCAGTGACGACCGGAAGATCATCAGCGAGGCGCGGGTGCGTGCCTCCGACGACGACCCGGACCTGCCCGAGATCCCCGCGGCCTGAACAGGACTGACATGCCCCTTCCCCTGGTGTCGGTGGTCATCCCGCTCTACAACGACGCCCGCACGCTGCCCGCCTGCCTGGACGCGGTGACCGCCCAGACCTACCCCAACCTCGAGATCGTCGTGGTCGACGACGCCAGCACCGACGACTCCGCCCTCGTCGCGGAGAAGTACCCCTGCCGGCTGGTCCGCCAGGAGCGCAACGCGGGCCCGGCCGAGACCCGCAACCGCGGCGCCCGGGAGGCCCGCGGCGAGATCGTGTTCTTCCTGGACGCCGACGTCGGCCTCTCCCCGACCTCGGTCGCCGCCGCGGTGGAGCGGCTCACCGCCGACCCCGGGATCGGGTCGGTGTGCGGCATCACCGCCAAGGAGCCGCTGCTGCCGACCACCCGGGTCGGCGACTACCGGATCCTCCAGTCCTACTACTGGCGGATCAGCTCCGAAGGCACCGTCACCCCCTGGTTCTCGGCGCTGGCGGCCATCCGCCGCTCGCTGTTCCTGGACTCCGGCGGGCTGAACCCGGCCCTGCGCCAGACCGAGGAGATCGACTTCGGCGTCCGGCTGTCGGCCACCCACCGGATCGAGCTCAGCTCCGCGCTGGTCGGGCGGCACAACGACGAGGAGCAGCTGTCCGGGCTGGTCCGCAAGCTGTTCCGGCGGGCCCGCCTGCGGGTGCCGCTCTACGTCGACCACCGGGGCTTCATGCGCGGCTTCGAGACCCGCTCCCGGGCCGTCGCCGCGCTCGCCGCGGCCGGCGCGGTGGCCTCGCTCCCGCTGGCGCTGGTGTCCCGCCGGACCCTGCCGGCCACCGCCGCCCTGGCGGCCGGCGCCGTGCTCGCCGACCGCGGCTTCCACGGCTTCCTGGTGCGCGAGCGCGGCCTGCCGACGGCGGTCGCGTACACCGCCCTGCACTTCGCCGCGGGCACCGCGGTGACCGCGGGCGCGGCGGTCGGGGCCGGCCAGTGGCTGCTCAGCCCGCGGTTCCGCCGGCTGTACCGGCGCCCGGCGGCGGCCGCGCTCCCCACCCCGCCGGCAGGCCGCCCGTGACCGCCGAGCACCCCGGGCCCCCGTACCCGGCCCGCCCCCAGCGCGTCCTGCTCACCGGCGCGGCCGGCTTCCTCGGCAGCGCCCTGGTCCGCAGGCTCGGCGACTCGCCCGCCCACCGGGTGGTCGCCCTCGACCGCCGCCCGCTGCCGCCCGGGCTCGCCGCCCTGCCCTCCGTGGAGGCGGTGCTCGGCGACGTCCGGGACCGCACGCTGCTCGGCCGGCTGGCCGCCGAGGCGGACGTGGTGGTGCACGGCGCCGCCGCGCTGCCGAGCCACCCGGCGGCCGAGATCCGCTCGGTGGACGTGGACGGCACCCGCACCGTCCTGGACGCCGCCCGGCAGGCCGGCACCGACCGGGTGCTGCACATCTCCTCCACCGCCGTGTACGGCCTGCCCGAGCGCACGCCGACCCCGGAGTCGCACCCGCTCGTGGCGGTCGACCCGTACAACGCGGCGAAGATCGCGGCCGAGCGGATCTGCGCCGACCACCGCGAGCGGGGCATGTGCGTACCCGTCCTGCGCCCGAAGACCTTCATCGGCCCGGGCCGCCTCGGCGTGTTCGCGATGCTCTTCGACTGGGCGCTGGACGGCCGGGGCTTCCCCGTCCTCGGCGGCGGCCACACCCTCAACCAGATGCTGGACGTCGAGGACCTGTGCGACCTGGTCGTCGCGATGCTCACCATGCCGGGCGAGCGGATCAACCGGGAGTTCAACGTCGGCGCGGCGGAGTACGGCTCGTTCCGCGAGGACTGCCAGGTCGTCCTGGACCTCGCCGGGCACGGCAAGCGGGTCGTCCCGCTGCCGCTCGGCCCGGCCAGGGCGGCGCTGCGGGCACTGGCCGCGCTGCGGCTGTCCCCGGTCTACGGCCGCCTCGTCCAGAAGCTCACCCGGGACTCCTGCGTCGACATCACCGACGCCCGCGAGGTGCTCGGTTTCACCCCCCGCCACTCCAACGCGACCGCCATCGAGCGCAGCTTCACCTGGTACCGCGCGAACCGGTCCGCGGTGGCCGGCACCACCGGCCGGACGCACTCCGACCGCTGGCGCGAAGGTGCCCTGCGCACGGTCAAGGTCCTGTTCTGACAGCAGCGAAGGGAACGGAAGTGAGTACTGCGAGCGAGTACCGCAAGGGCCTCGTCGGCCCGCCGGTCCACCCGCCCGACGGGGACACCGGCCCCCCGCCCGCCGAGCGGCCCGAGGAGCCCGGCCGCGGCTCGCTGGTGCGCGGGCTGGTCCGCCTGGTCAGACCGCACCAGTGGGCGAAGAACGCCGTCGTCCTGGTGCTGCCCCTGCTGGCCTCCGGCGCCTCGCCGTGGCCGGCCGTCGCCGCCGCCCTGCCCGTCCTGGTGCTGTTCGTCCTGGCGTCCTCGGCCACCTACGTCGTCAACGACCTCGCCGACCGGGAGCGGGACCGCCGCCACCCGGTCAAGCGCCACCGCCCGATCGCCTCCGGCGCCGTCCCCGTGCCGGCCGCCGTGGTGCTCGGCGCCCTGCTCTACCTCGCCCTGCTGGCCGGCTCGGCGACGGCGGGGGCCGCCGCCGTGCCGGTGCTGGCCTACGCCGTCACCAACGTCCTGTACAGCTTCGTGCTCAAGCACGTGTCGGTGGTCGACGTGTTCGTCATCGCCACCGGCTTCGTGCTGCGGGTCTGCGCGGGCGCCACGGCGGCCTCCGTCCCGATCTCCTCGTGGTTCCTGCTCTGCGTCTTCTCGGTCTGCATCCTGCTCGGCTTCGGCAAGCGCCGGCACGAGCTCAGCTCGGTCCAGGGCGGCCCCGCCGAACTGCACCGGCCGGCCCTGCGCTCCTACTCCGTCCCGTTCCTGGACAGCATGGTCACCTTCGCCGCCTCGGTGACGGTGCTCGCCTACGTGTCCTTCCTGCAGAGCGACGCCGCGGCCGGCAGCATGCGCCAGCTGCGGATCCTGCTCTCCACCCCGCTGGCGGTCTTCGCGATCGCCCGCTACCTCCAGATCCTGCTGGTCAGCGAGGGCGGCGGCGAACCCACCCGGACGCTCTTCACGGACCGGATCATGCTGGTGGTCGGCGGGCTGTGGCTGGCCGGCTTCGGCCTGCTGCTGGTGGTGCAGTCATGGTGACGCTCCCCCGGCGCCCCGCCCCCGCCTCCGCCCGGGCGCGGCTGCCCCGGCCCCGGCGCTCCTGGTTCCTCGCCGACCGGGCGGCCACCTGGCCGGTCCGGCTGCTGGCCGCGGCGAGCGGCGGCTGGCTGCTCTTCTGCGCCCTCCAGGAGGCGCTGACCGGCCGGGCCTGGTTCTGGGTCGTCCCCGGGGCCGCGCCGCCGCCGGTCCTGCTCGGCGTCCCCCTGCTGGTGCTGCTCGCCGCGCTGGCCGTCCGGCTGCGCCGCAGCCGCAGCCGGGTGCGCTGGCCCGCCGTCATGGGCGCGCTGTCGCTCGCCGTCGGGCTGGACCAGTCGGGGCTGACCCTGGCCGCGGTGACGGCCGACCGCACCGTGCCGCCGGGCGCCGTCCACGTCGTCGCGCAGAACACCGAGTACTGGGGCTCCGACGTGGACCCGGACCGGTTCTACGCCTACCTCAAGGCCCAGCACGCCGACGTGTACCTGCTCCAGGAGTACCTGCACTGGGACGACGCGGCCGGCGCGGACGGCGCCCGCGAGGTGGACGACACCGCCCGGCTGAAGCGCGAGTTCCCGGGCTACCAGGTCGTCACCCGGGGCGAGTTGGTGACCCTCTCGCGCTTCCCCGTGGTCGCGCAGCCGCCGGTCGGCCCGGACCGGCAGCTGCGGGCCGACGGGGAGGCCGACTGGTCGCGGGTCTTCGCCGGGGCCAAGGTGCTGCGCACCGACCTGGCGGTGAACGGCTCGGTGCTCTCCTTCTACAACGTCCACATGCTCGTGCCCGTCGCCCACGGGATGCCCCTCGGGGACTTCCCGGCCGACGTGCACCGCCGGCAGCGCGAGCGCCGGCAGCAGTTCGACGGGCTGCTCCAGGACGTCCGGACCAACCCCGCCCCGCTGTTCATCGCCGGCGACTTCAACACCAACGCCGGCATGGGCGACCTCAACGGGCTGCGCGGCCTCGCCCAGGACGCGGCGGACGCGGGCGACACCGTCCTGCCGATGTCCTGGGACGCCGGCAGCTGGCACGACTGGTGGCGCTTCGACTGGGCGTTCACCGCGCACGGCGCCCGGACCCACCGCTACGGGCTGAGCAGCCCCGAAGGCACATCCGACCATCTCCGCCAGGACGCCTGGATCTCCGGGCCGGCATCGGGAGGCACCCATGGCTGACGCACGACCCACGGTGTCGGTGATCATCCCCAACTACAACTACGAGAAGACCATCGCGGCGGTCGTCGAGTCCGCCCTGGCACAGAGCTACCCCGTGCACGAGGTGCTGGTGGTGGACGACGGCAGCTCGGACCGCTCCCCGGAGATCGTCCGGCGCTACCCCGTACGGCTGATCACCCAGCGCAACGGCGGGGTGTCCGTCGCCCGCAACCGCGGCGCGGCCGAGAGCACCGGGGAGATCCTGTTCTTCCTGGACTCCGACATCGCGCTGGACCGGGACGCCGTCGGCAACGCCGTCGCCCTGCTGGAGGAGCAGCCCGACCTCGGCTGCGTCCACGGCGTGGTCGGCAAGCGGGCGCTGTTCGACGACGGCCCGGTCGAGCGCTACCGCGTCCTGCACGAGTACTGGTGGCGCCGGCGCGCCACCGGCCGGGTGCGCACCGTCTTCTTCGCCATGTGCGCGATCCGGCGGTCGGTGTACGAGGAGGTCGGCCCGCTGGACGAGACCCTGCGGGAGTCCGAGGACGTGGAGTACAGCGAGCGGCTGGCGGCGAAGTACCCGATCCTGCTGACCGAGCGGATCACCGGCCGGCACGACGACGTGGAGCGGCTGGGCGCACTGCTCGCCGAGCAGTACCGGCGCTCGCAGCTGCTGGTGGCCTTCGCCGGGGCCCACCGCTTCAGCCCCGGGGCGCTCAAGGCGAACCGGATGCCGGGCGTGCTCGCCACCGCCGCCACCTGGGGCAGCCTGCCGCTGCTGCTGCTCACACCCAGGGCGGCCGTCCTGCCCGCGCTCGGCGTGGCCTGGTTCGCGGTGGCGGACCCGGGGCTGGCCCGGTTCGTGGTCCGCGACCAGGGGCTGCGGTACTACCCGGTCTTCGTCGGCTACCACTTCCTGCTGCACACCGCGCTGGTGGCGGGCGTCGCCCGCGGCGCGGTGCGGGCGCTCACCGAGCGCGGCTTCCGCCGGCCGCGGCCCGCGGCGTCGTGACGGCCCCGCCCGCCGGGCGCCGGCGCCTGCTGACCGCCGTCCTGCTGCTGGCCGGCGTCGCGGGCCTGGCCGCGGTCGCCCGCAACGAGGCCTGGAGCCTGGTGACCAGGATGGCGGACGGGCGCTCGCTGGCCCTGCTGGCGCTGTCCGTGCTGACGAACGTCGGCGGGCTGCTGCTCGGCCTGCTGTCCTGGCGGGTCGTCCTGGACGACCTGGGGCCGCCCGTCGGGCTGTTCGGCAGCGCCCGGATCTTCTTCTGCGGGCTGCTCGGCAAGTTCCTCCCGACACCGGTGTTCGGGCTGCTCGCGCACATCCAGCTGGGCGCCGAGTACGGGGCCACGGCCGGGCGGATGGTCACGACCTACGTGGTCAGCCTGGGCATCACCATGCTGACCGCCTGCCTCGCCGCGCTGGGCATCGCGCCCGCCGTGCTCGGCGGGAACACCTGGTGGCTGGCCCTGCCGGTGCTGGTGCTGCTCTGCTTCGTGGTCCGCCCCGGGCTGATCGGCGCGGCGGTGGAGCGCGGCGCGCGGCTGTTCCGCCGGCCGCCGCCGGCCGGGCGCACCTCGCCCCGGGCGGTGCGGGCCTCGCTGGCGCTGGCCCTGCTGTCCTGGTTCTCGGCCGGCCTGCACCTGTGGCTGGTCGTGGTCGCGCTCGACGGGCCGCCCGCCCGCTCGCTGGCGGCCTGCGTCGGGGGCTTCGCGCTCGCCACCGTCGCCGGCACGCTGACCGTCGTCCTCCCGGACGGCCTGGGCGCCCGGGAGATGGTCCTGGTGCTGTCGCTGTCGACGGTCGTCCCGGTCACCGAGGCCGGCGCCGCCGCGATCCTCTCCCGGCTGGTCTGCACGGTAGCCGAACTGGGCACCGCCGGGGTAATGATTCTGCTGACCCGGTCCCGGCGGGGAGCACCCCCGCCGGCGGCCGGCGACACCGCTGCCAACCCCCCTGAAGGGAAGACTGATGCACTACCGCAGCCTCGGAGTTGACGGCCGGTCGGTCAGCGCGCTCTGCCTCGGCGCGATGACCTTCGGCACCACCGTCGACGAGGAGACCGCGACGGCGATCCTCGACCGGTTCACCGAAGCCGGTGGGACGTTCATCGACACGTCGAACAACTACGCCTTCTGGGCACCCGGCGCCGACGGCTTCGAGAGCGAGGAGCTGCTCGGCCGCTGGTCGGCCCGCCGCGGCAACCGCGACGAGCTGGTGCTCGCCACCAAGGCGGGCGCCCGCCCGGTGCCCGGACTGCCCTTCCCCGAGCACTTCGAGGGCCTGTCCGCCCGCGCGCTGCGCGAGGCCGCGGAGGGCAGCCTGCGCCGGCTCGGCACCGACCGGCTGGACGTGTACTACGCGCACATGGCCGACCCGGGGACGCCGGTCGAGGAGACCATGGGCGCCTTCGCCGGGCTGGTCGCCGACGGCACGGTCGACGTGCTCGGCTGCAGCAACCACAGCGCCGCCGAACTGGCCGCCGCCAACGACCTGGCCGCCGGGCGCGACTGGCCCGGCTACCGGTGCGTCCAGCAGCGCCACAGCTACCTCCAGCCGCGCCCCGGCGCCGACTTCGGCGTCCAGAAGCACGCCGACGAGGCCCTGCTCTCGTACGTCGCGGCCCGGCCCGCGATGACGCTGCTCGCCTACTCGCCGCTGCTCGGCGGGTCCTACTGCCGCGCCGACCGGCCGCTGCGCGAGCAGTACGAGTGGCCGGCGGCGAAGGCCCGGCTGGCCGTACTGGCGGAGGTCGCCGAGGAGACCGGCGCCACCGTCAACCAGGTCGTGCTGGCCTGGCTGATCGGCCACCCGGTGCCGACCGTGCCGGTCGTCGGCGCCAGTTCGGTCGCCCAACTGGAGGAGAGCCTGGGCGCGTTGGACCTCGTCCTGGACGAGGAGCAGCGCCGGCGGCTGGACACCGCGGGCTGACCCCGCGCCCGGCCGCCGGGGCCTGTCGTGCGGGACAGGCCCCGACCCCCGTGGCCGGCCGGCTCAGAGCCAGCCCTCCTTCGCCGCGCGCACCCCCGCCTCGAAGCGGCTGCGCGCGCCCAGCCGGTTCATCAGCTGGGAGCTCATCCGGCGCGTCGTGCGCAGCGACAGCCCGAGGCGCCGGGAGGCCACCTCGTCGGTGCAGCCGATGCTGAGCAGGAGCAGCAACTCCCTCTCCTGGGGCGTCAGGTCGTGCTCGTCGCGGGTCGGCTCCTGGCCGAACGGCGTGCCCGCCGCCCAGAACTCCTCGAACAGCAGGGCCAGCGCGCCCACCACCCCCGGGGTCCGGACCTCCAGCGCGCCCGCGCGGCCGTCCCGCGGGTCGATCGGCACCAGCGCCGTCTCCCGGTCCACCACGACCAGCAGCAGCGGCAGGACGGGCACCGTACGGGCCTCGCCGCCGAGGCGGGTGAACCAGCGGACGTAGTCCAGCGTCGCCGGGTCGTTGCGGAAGCTCTCCTGGTACACGCTCCTGATCCGCACCCCGCGCTCCAGCGCCTGACGGTCCAACGGCTCGCTGGCGTCCATGGTGTCCGGCAGCTGGGCGCCGCCGGGCAGCAGGGACAGGCACTCGCGCGCGGCGGTGGAGGCCAGGTCCTCCAGCCGTCCGCGGACGGCGTCCAGCCCCTCCAGCCGGTGGATGATCTCGTGCCGCGAGGCCCGGTTGGCGTTGAACCGGGCGCTCAGCGCCGTCACCGCCTGCTCGGCGGACTCGATCTGCCGCTGGCGCCGGCTGAGGTCCGCGGTGGCCCGCGAGAGCAGGAACCCGAAGCCGACGTCCGGGTTGAACGGCACCGCGTCCACGCAGCCGTCCGCCAGGTCCACCAGGTCCAGTTCGGCCAGCTGGTTCAGTGCCGAACGCACCCTCTCCTCGCTCCATCCCAGCCGTTCGGCCATGTCGGCGACCCGGAACCCCGGTTCGTCCACCAGCAACCGGTACACCGCCTCGGCCGACGGTTCGATGCCCAGCACCTCAAGCACAGCACTTCCCCCGTGTGATCCTGCTCGATCCCTCAGGGAGGCTAAGCCAGCTCGCGGACTAGGTCTATACCAATTTTCGGGGACTTCCGCCGGGCCGGCCGGATCCCGCCCGTCCCGACGGGGGCGCGCACCGTGCCAAGTTCACGGTTTTCCACGATGCCCGGGCGTGGTGGCCGCGTGCCAGTCTGTGACCAACACCGCACCCCCGCCGCCCGGCCCGGGCGGACCGGTCCGCCCCGGGCGAACGGCCGTCCACGGGGAGCGTCCACCAGGAGGAGATTGTCATGAACAGGAGAATCGGTGCGGCTTCGCTCTGCGCCGCCCTCGCCGCCGCGATCCTCGTCGGCGCCACCACCCAGGCCAACGCCGCCGCGGCCTCTCCCGCCCCGGCGCGCGCCGCCACCGCACCGGCCGTCCAGGAGGGCGCGTCGGCGCAGGCGATCGACATCTGGCGGTGGGCCGGCCGGTACGAGTCGTACGCGGCGGCGCAGGCGGCGTACTGGGTGCTCTACGGCCTCGGGGGCGCCGTTCAGAACAAGATCGAGCAGGTCTGGATCGACCGGGGATGGCAGTACGACCTGTACATCCAGTGACCCCCGGGCGGCGGCCCCGCGCCGCGACGCCCCTCCGGACGGAAGCCCGGCGAGCGTGACACCCGTCCGCCCGCCCGACCTCGAAGAGAGCAGGTAGACATGCAGCGCACGACCTCCACGACAGCCCTGGGCCGTACGGCCGCCGGCGCCCTCACCGCCCTGCTGCTGGCCGCCGGTGCGGTCGCCCTCGCCCCGTCCGCGCAGGCCGCGACCGGACAGCCCGGGCCGCAGGCCTCCGCGGCGCAGCAGCCGGCCGCCGGGAGCGAGTCGGCGGGCGTGCCGCAGCTCGCCGCGCAGCGCTCCACCTCCGTCACCCTCGCCAACTCCACCGGGTCGGGCCTGACGAAGACGTGGGAGAAGCTCGACCACGGCTGCTGGACGAACGACATGCTGCCCTCCGACTACGTGCCCGCCGGCAAGTCGGCCACCTGGCAGAGCGAGTCCTGCGGCTTCGCGACCGGGACGGAGGGGAGCCTCACCTACGCGCTGGCGAACGGCGCCGGCGAGGTCAGGCTGCACTGGAACAACCCCTACTGGGGCAGCAACGGCTACAGCTGCGATGTCCCGGCCGGGTACGTCTGCTACCGGAGCGGCGGCAGCGGGGACAACGCCTCGGTGACGTTCACCGTCGGTCACGCGTACCGGGCCGCCGCCGCGGACGCCGCCGAGGCGCCCAGCCTCACCTCCGCCGCCCGCAGCACGTCCGTCAACCTGACCAACAACTCCGGGAAGCTGCTCACCCGTTCGGGTGCGAGCCTCCAGTGGGGCATCTGGTCCGACAACGGGATGCCGCCGTCCATCGTCCAGCCCGGCGTCACCGCGAAGTGGGCCAGCGAGTCGGAGGGCTTCATGACCGGCACGGAGGGCTCCGTCACCTTCGACGTGCTCGGGGAGCAGAACAAGGTGAGGGTGCACTGGAACAACCCGTACGCGGGCAGCAACAGCTACAGCTGTGACGCCCCGGCCGGGTACTCGTGCACCTGGCAGGGCGGCGGCGGCAACAACGCCTCGGTCTCCTTCACCCTGTCCAAGTCCTGATCGCACCGCGCCGCAGCGGCGCAACCCCCGCCCGGGCCGCGTGGCCGCGCACCCGGGCGGGGGGCGGGCGGCCCGCTACCGGCCCAGTACGGACACCAGTTGGGTGCGCCGGGCGATCCGCAGCTTCCGGTAGGCACTGGTGAGGTGGGTCTCCACGGTGCGGCGGGTGAGGCAGAGCGCGGCGGAGATCTGGGCGTTGGTGTGCCCGGCCGCCGCGAGTTCGGCCACCCGCCGTTCGGCGGCGGTGAGTCGGCGCCCGCCGCCGCTGCTGCGCACCCCGCCCTCGCGCAGCGCCCGCTCCGTGAGGCCGAGCAGCCGGCCGCCGACGCCCGGCCCGACGCCCGGCGCGGCGGGCACGGCGGGCACGGCGGGCACGGCCAGCCGCAGGGCCACGGCGTGCGCCTCGCGCAGGCAGTCCCGGCCCTTGCGGCCGTTGCCCGCTTCGAGGTGGGCCCGGCCGAGGTCGACCAGGACCTCCGCGAGCTCCACCGGCGCGGTGCCCGGCCTGAGCAGTTCGGCGCCCTCGACCAGCGCGCCCAGCGCCAGCCTGCCGCCCACGGCCGCGGCGTACGCCCGCAGCGCCCGGCCGACGGTGCGCGCGGTGCCCCAGGTCCGGGCGTGGCGCAGCTCCTCCTCGGCGAGTCCGCGGGCCTCCTCCCGCCGCCCGAGCCGCACCAGGGCGAGCGCCGCCCCGGAACGCCACGGCGTGGCGACGGGGCTGACGAAGTCGTGGGCGCCCTGGCCGGCCCCGCAGGCCAGGTACTCGTCCAGCGCCGCCTGCCAGTTGCCGTCCGCCGCGTGCAACAGGGCGCGGGTGTAGCCGAGTTCGTTCCACTCCCAGGAGTCGTCGCCGCCGGACGGGCCGACCAGGGCCACGGCCTCCCAGGCGGCGGCGCGCCGGCCGCTCTCGCACCGGGCCGTCGCCACCATGGCCGCCAGGTGCGGCAGTCGGACGCCCTGCCCGGCGGTCCCCTCCACCAGCGGGGCGTTCTCGGCGATGACGCGCTCGAACTGCCCCGCCCACAGCGCCGCCTCCGCGCGGACGCTGAGCAGGCACTGCACGCCGACGTCCGTCAGGTCCGGGGGGACGGGCGGGGCGGGCAGGCACAGGCCGGCCAGCTCGCGGGCCTCCTCCAGGCGGTCCGCCCACTGCAGCAGGGTGGCCGCGCTGCCGAGCCAGGCGGTGCGCAGGCGCGGGTCCACCGGCGCCGCCAGCCGCGGCCGGATCCGGGCGAGCGCCTCCTGCGCCGAGCAGAGGCCGGCGCCCGCCTCGTACTCGGTGATCAGCCCGCACACCAGCGGTTCGACGGACGGGGGCGCCGTCGGGGCGAGCGCGCGCAGGCCGGCCACGGCGGCGCGCCACGCGTCGTTGTCGTGCGAGGAGACGAGCGCGCCGAGGACCTCCAGCACCTGGACGAGCTGCTCGTCGTCGGCGGCCCGGCCGGCCCGGCGCAGCACCCGCAGGGCGCCGTCCGCGTCCCGCCGCGCGACGAGGGCCGCGCTGAGCGCCGCCGCGGCGCCGGCCCGGTCCCGGAGGTCGGTGTGCAGCTCCAGGCCGGTGTGGAGCCTGCGGATCCCGGCGGTCGCGTTGTTCGGGAGCTCCAGGGCACCGAGGCGCAGGGCGAGGTCGGCGCGCCGCTGCGGGTCGAGCGGGCCGCTCAGCGCGTGGCGCAGGTAGGCGGCGGACTCCGCGACGCGGCCGGCCCGCACCGCCTCCTCGGCGGCGTCGGCCAGCGCGCGGACCATCCACACCTCGCCGGGCCGGTCCACCAGCAGCAGCCGGGCGGCCACGGCCGTGGCCGGCGCGCCGCTCTCGTCGAGCAGTTCCGCGACGCGGCCGTGCAGTGCGGCGACCTCCTCCGGGGCCGCGGCGGCCAGGACGGCCTCCCGGGCGAGGGGGTGGCCCAGCAGCCTGGCCGCCCGGCGCACCGACCGTTCGCCCGGGGAGCGCCGGGACGGGCACAGCCGCGGGAGGTGCCGCCGCAGGTCCGGGCCGGCCGGCAGGCCCTCCCCGGCCGCGACGGCGAGGGCCAGGCAGGCCTGGCGCAGGCACGGATCCGCCCGCCGCAGCCAGTCGGCGATGGTGGCGCGGTAGTGGTGGTGCGCCCGGGCGGACGGCGGGCCGGGCGGCCGGTCGCCGCCGAGGTCGGCGACGAGCGCCCGCACCAGGGCCGGGTTGCCGACGCCCGCCTCGACGCAGGTCGCGGCGGACCGCTGGTCCAGGCCCGCGGCCCGGGCGATCCGCAGCACCGCGCGGGCGCTGAGCGGTCGGAGGGTGGCGGACGCGCCGGTGGCGGGCGGGAGGGCAGCCGCACCGCTCGGGTCGGCGCGCTCGGTGGCCAGCAGCAGGACGGGGAGTTCGGCGAGGCGGCGGGCGAGGTAGCCGATCCAGCGCCGGGACGGCGCGTCGGCGTGCTGGAGGTCGTCCACCGCGAGCAGGACCGGCCGCTCGGCGGCCGAGCGGGCCAGCCGCGTCACCAGCCGGTGGAACAGCCGCTGTTCCTCCGGCCCGGCCGGAGCGGAGAAGGGCACGGCCCCGTCGGCGAAGAGCTGCCGGACGAGCCCGAACGGGAACGCGCTCTCCTCCGGTACGCCGCGCGCCCGGATGACGCGCATGGCACCGTCGGCGGCCTGCCGGCGGACGATCGCCTCCAGCGCGCTGGTCCGTCCCATGCCGGGCACCGGCGCCGAGAGCAGGAGCCAGCGCCCGCCGCCCGCCCGCGCCGATTCTCCTGCCGACGCGGCCATGTCAAATACCTCGTCGCGCTCAAGGAGCATCCGTTCCCCTTCCCACCCTGTTCCGTCCGGCGGGCCCCACCCGGGCCCGCCTCCCCGTCCGGACACGTCCCGCCGGCATTCACCGGAGCCGGATTCGCGGGGGAAAAGCCGCACCGACCCTTCCCGTCTCGATCCTCACCCAGTATCGACACGAACCGACTCGCCGCACCGAAAACGGCGCGATCACGATCGTCCGGGAGCCTGATCCCGCCGCTTTTATCACGTTTCACACACGAACTATCCGCCCTCGGCGAGGCGGCCCTGCCGCTCCGGGCCCGCCTGCGGTTGTGAAGCTCATCCTCGACGTCCCCTACTCACCCGTTTCCTGCGGGCTCGCGGAAATGATCGGCATGGGCCGTGGCGTATTCCGGGGACCGGTCCGAGGCTCGGCGCCCATCACCGCGCCTGCTGCGGATGGAGCTGCTGCGGGCCCGTGGCGGCCGACTGCTGATCCTCCATGGGCCCGTCACCCCCGGGCCTGGACATCACTCACAGCCACGCCGCTCGTGGTGGCGGAACCGGGAGTCCGGGACACGCCGCCCCGGTCCTCGTGTTCAGCGAGCCCTGCGCTGGACCGGGACCGCAGGGGCGCCCTGGCCGCCGTCGAACGGCTGGCAACGGCAAGGGGTGGTCGGTGCACGGCGGGACAGAGTACCCGCCACTCCGCGGTCTGCCGTCCATCGCCGATCGCAAGGTCCCCGCTGGGACCGGGTGTGCCCTGGCGGGGCTGCAAGAAGGGCCTGCCGCGGAAGGGACCGGAAAGGCGCCCGGCAGGAGACCTGGTGAGGGACGAGGCGGCCCGGCCGGCGGCGGGTGCCGCGAAAAAGGCGAAGGGGTGTCCGTGGCTGGCTGCCACGGACACCCCTGTCGGGTGGTGCTGCTGCCTCAGCTGTTGTTGCGGCGGCGCCTGCTGAGGGTGAGGGCGAGTGCGCCGAGGATCAGCAGGGCTGCGCCGGTGCCTGCTGCGGCGAGGACGGCGGTACCGGTGCGGGCGAGGATGCCCGAGGGTCCGCTCGGCGCGGGGGCCGCCGGGTTCTGCGGGCCGGGCTCGGGGTTGCCGGGCTCGGGGTTGCCGGGCTCGGGGTTGCCGGGAGCCGGGGGCTCGGTGGGCGGCGGGGTGGCCCCGGGCAGCGGGTGGTCGGTCTCGCAGGCCTTGTCGGCCTCGCAGTGGCCGCGCTTGTCGTCGGGGGTGGTGACGACGTTGTGCAGCCGGGCGTCACCGCTGCCGGTGACGGTCACGGAGTAGGTGATCGTGGCGGTACCGCCGACCGGCAGGTCACCGGTCCAGGTGAGCCTGCCGTCCTTGACCTCGGCCGTGCCAGTGCTGGCCTTGGCGTCGCCGTTGTACGTGGCGTCGTCCAGGACCTTCGACAGGTCGTCGGTGACGGTCGCGCCGGTGACGGCGCCGGCGCCCTGCTGCTTCACGGTGACGGTGTAGGTGACCTTGTCACCGACCTGCACCGTCGAACCCGACTTCGGGTCCGCGGACTTGCCGAAGACGTACGTCCCGTAGGTGTGGTCGGTCTCGCAGCCGGTCTGCTGCTCGCAGTGGCCGCGCTGGTCGGTGGAGGTGACGGAGTTGTGGAGCTTGCCGTCACCGGTGCCGGTGACGGTCACGGAGTAGGTGACGGTGGCGGTGCCGCCGGCCGGCAGGTCGCCGGTCCAGGTGAGCCTGCCGTCCTTGACCTCGGCCTTGCCGGTGCTGGCCTTGGCGTCGCCGTTGTACGTGGCGTCGTCCAGGACCTTCGACAGGTCGTCGGTGACGGTCGCGCCCTGGATCGCGGCCTTGCCGTGCTGGGTGACGGTGACGGTGTAGGTGACCTTGTCACCGACCTGCACGGTCGAGCCGGACGTGGGGTCGGCGGCCTTGGCGAAGACGTACGAGCCGTAGGGGTGGTCGGTCTCGCAGGCCTTCCCGGTGTCGCAGGTGCCGCGCTTGTCGTCGGGGGTGGTGACGACGTTGTGCAGCCTGCCGTCACCGGTGCCGGTGACGGTCACGGAGTAGGTGACGGTGGCGGTGCCGCCGACCGGCAGGTCACCGGTCCAGGCGAGCCTGCCGTCCTTGACCTCGGCCGTGCCGGTGCTGGCCTTGGCGTCGCCGTTGTACGTGGCGTCGTCCAGCACCTTCGACAGGTCGTCGGTCACGGTGGCGCCGGTGACGGCGCCCGCGCCCTTCTGGGCGACGGTGACGGTGTAGGTGACCTTGTCACCGGTCTTCACCGCAGAACCCGACGCGGGGTCCGCGGACTTGGCGAAGACGTACGTCCCGTAGGCGTGCTCGGTCTCGCAGGCCTTGTCGGCCTCGCAGTGGCCGCGCTTGCCGTCGGGGGTGGTGACGGCGTTGCCGAGCCTGCCGTCACCACCGCCCGTCACGGTCACGGAGTAGGTGATCGTGGCGGTGCCGCCGACCGGCAGGTCACCGGTCCAGGCGAGCCTGCCGTCCTTCACCTCGGCCGTGCCCGACGACGCCTTGACGTCGCCGTTGTAGGTGGCGTCGTCGAGGACCTTCGCCAGGTCGTCGGTGACGGTGGCGCCGGTGACGGCGCCCGCGCCCTTCTGGGCGACGGTGACGGTGTAGGTGACCTTGTCACCCACCTGCACCGTCGACCCCGACCTCGGGTCCGCGGACTTGCCGAAGACGTAGGTCCCGTAGGTGTGCTCGGTCGTGCAGCCGACGGCGGTGTCGCAGGTGCCGCGCTTGCCGTCCGGCGTGGTGACGGCGTTGCCGAGCCTGCCGTCACCACCGCCCGTCACGGTCACGGAGTAGGTGATCGTGGCGGTGCCGCCGACCGGCAGGTCACCGGTCCAGGCGAGCCTGCCGTCCGTCACCTCGGCCGTGCCGGTGCTGGCCTTGACGTCGCCGTTGTAGGCGGCGTCGTCCAGCACCTTCGCCAGGTCGTCCGTGACGGTCGCGCCGGTGACGGCGCCCGCGCCCTGCTGCTTCACGGTGACGGTGTAGGTGACCTTGTCACCGACCTGCACCGTCGAACCCGACTTCGGGTCCGCGGACTTGCCGAAGACGTACGTCCCGTAGGTGTGGTCGGTCTCGCAGCCGGTCTGCTGCTCGCAGGTGCCGCGCCGGTCGGTGGAAGAGACGGAGTTGTGCAGCTTGCCGTCTCCACCGCCGGTGACGGTCACGGAGTAGGTGATCGTGGCGGTGCCGCCGGCCGACAGGTCGCCGGTCCAGGTGAGCCTGCCGTCCTTGACCTCGGCCGTGCCGGTGCTGGCCTTGACGTCGCCGTTGTAGGTGGCGTCGTCCAGGACCTTCGCCAGGTCGTCCGTGACGGTCGCGCCGGTGACGGCGCCCGCGCCGTGCTGGTTCACGGTGACGGTGTAGGTGACCTTGTCACCGACCTGCACGGTCGAGCCGGACGTGGGGTCCGCGGCCTTGGAGAACGTGTACCAGCCCGTCTCGTG
>NZ_JBISAI010000021.1:21587-123375 GCF_044391605.1 Kitasatospora sp. NPDC018619 | reverse complement strand
CCCGTTCAGCACCAGCCGGTCGTCCGAACGCGGACGACCGGCCACCCCCGAAGCGGGCAGGAACCGCGACAGCACAGCCCACTCGGCATCCGACAACTCATGACGACGCACCATGACCAACATGATCGCCCATCACTTGATCAGCTTTGAAGACGACCCCTAGGCGCCGACCTTGAGGTCGCGCAGGAGCTTGGCGACGTGGCCGGTGGCCCGCACGTTGTAGAACGCGTGCTCGACCTTGCCCTGCTCGTCCACGACGATCGTGGAGCGGATCACGCCCTGGTAGGTGCGGCCGTAGTTCTGCTTCTCGCCGAAGGCGGCGTACGCCTCCAGCACCTTCTTGTCCGGGTCGGAGAGCAGGGTGACCTTGAGGTTCTCGGCCTCGCGGAACCTGCCGAGCTTCTCCGGCTGGTCCGGGGAGATGCCGATGACGTCGTAGCCGGCGTCCGCGAGGACCTCCAGGTTGTCGGTGAAGTCGCAGGCCTGCTTGGTGCAGCCGGGCGTCAGCGCGGCGGGGTAGAAGTAGACGATGACCTTGCGGCCCGCGTGGTCGGCGAGGGACACCTGGTTGCCGTCGGCGTCGGACAGGCTGAAGGCGGGCGCGGTGTCGCCGGGCTGGAGACGCTCACTCACGGTCGTACTCTCCTGGGTGCTGGGACGGGTGGTCGTACCACGGCAAACTTACCTCCGATGGTGGGTGGGGCCGCGCGGCCGTGTGCGGCAGCTGACACACTGGGTCAGTCGCACCGATCGCACGGATCGGACGGAACAACATCGGCGAGTGAATGGGGTGGCCCGAGTGGGCGAGGCGAGCACGCAGGACAAGTCGGTGCGGACGACCGCCCAGATCGAGGCGGACATCGAGCGGACGCGTGACCGGCTGGCGTCGACCCTGGACGAGCTGGCCGTGCGCGTCCACCCGAGCACCATCTCCGCCCAGGTCAAGGCCAAGGCGGCGGCCGCCGTCGAGGAGAAGACCGCCCGGGCCTACGTGGCCGCCAGCGGCGCGGTGGAGAAGGTCCGGGCGCAGTTCGTGGACGAGAAGGGGCAGCCGCGCCGCGAGCGGATCGTGCCGGCCGCGCTGGTCGGCGTGGGCCTGGTGCTGCTGGTCGCCTCGGCCCGCAAGCGCCGCAAGGGCTGAGCGGAGCGGAACCCGGGGCCGGGCACGGCGGGTGCCCGGCCTTCCGCATGCCGGGCCAGCGTCACGCGCCGCGCCCGGGGGAGGTACCTTCGGGACCGTGAGTACCAACGACGAACCGAACCGCTCCGACCACGCGCAGGAGCCCGCCCGCCACGACCGGCTCGGCGAGAAGCTGCCGATCCGGATGCTGCACGACCGCGTGCTGGTGCGGACCGAGGGCAGCGAGGGCGAGCGCCGCTCGACCGGCGGCATCCTGATCCCGGCGACGGCGGAGCTCTCCAAGCGCTGCACCTGGGCGGAGGCCGTCGCGGTGGGCCAGAGCGTGCGCTCGGTGGAGCCCGGCGACCGGGTGCTGTACGACCCGGAGGACAAGCTGGAGGTCGAGGTCCGCGGCGCCACCTACGTGCTGCTGCGCGAGCGCGACCTCCACGCCGTCGCCGCCTCGCGCTTCGGCGACACCGAGGGCTCCACCGGCCTCTACCTGTGACGGCCCGCCCCGTACGACACCCCGTGGTGCCCCCGACCGGTGTCGGGGGCACCGTCCGTGGGGGCGGCCGGCGGGCCGGTGTCGGTGGTGGGCGTTAGGGTCCCGGCATGAGTGTGCCGGTGATCGGGGACGGGGAGCGTCGGGCCAGGCTGGGGCGGCGCCAGCTGCTGGCGCCGTCGGTGCGGGCGGCGCGGGTGGAGGACGTGGCCGACGCGGTGGTCGGGCTGCACGCGACGGACGCGGCCACGGTGTACCTGTCGGCCTGCGCGCGGCTGGCGGCGCCCTCGGCGGCGGAGGTGGACCGCGCGCTGTACGAGGACGTCTCGCTGGTGAAGCTGCTGTCGATGCGGCGGACGATCTTCGCGGTGACGGAGGGCTTCGCCCCGTACGTGAGCGCGGCGGCGGCGCGGGCGATCGCGGCGAAGGAGCGGGCGACGCTGCTGAAGCACCTGCGGGACCACGCCGAGGGCTGGGACGAGGCCCGGCTGGCGGAGACGGAGCGCGAGGTGCTGGCCGCGCTGGCCGGCCGCGGCGAGGCGACGACCAGGGAACTGGCCGAGGACGTCCCGCAGTTGCGGGAGACGATGCTGATGTCGCCGGGCAAGGCGTACGAGGCGCGGCAGAGCGTGGGGAGCCGGCTGCTGCGGCTGCTGGCCTCGGACGGGCACGTGCGCCGCTGCCGTCCGCGCGGCTCGTGGCTGAGCAGCAGCTACCCGTGGGCGCCGGTGCCGCCGTGGCCGGAGGTGCCGGTGCGGGAGGCGAAGGCCGAGGTGGTGCGGCGCTGGCTGGCGGCGTACGGGCCGGCGACGGTCGAGGACGTGAAGTGGTGGACGGGCTGGACGCTGGGGGACGTCCGCAGGGCGCTGGCGGACCTCGGGGCGGTGGACGTGGCCCTGGCCGGGGGGATGCCCGCCGTGGTGCTGCCGGGGGACGAGGAGCCGGTGGCGGAGCCGGAGCCCTGGGCGGCGCTGCTGCCCGCGCTGGACCCGGCGGTGATGGGCTGGCGCGGGCGGGACTGGTACCTGCGGCCCGAGGACGTGCCGGCGCTGTTCGACCGGGCGGGCAACGCCGGGCCGACGGTGTGGTGGTGCGGCGAGGTGGTCGGCGGCTGGGCGCAGCGCCCGGACGGCGAGGTGGTGTGGCGGCTGTTCCGGGACGCCGGGGCGCAGGCTGAGCGGGCGGTCGCGGCGGAGGCGGAGCGGCTGGCGGGCTGGCTGGGGGCGGTGCGGGTGACGCCGCGGTTCCGCACCCCGGTGGAGAAGGAGCTCAGGGGCTGGGACGGACCCTAGGGGCCGGTGGGCGGCGGCGCCGGGTGGCTGACCGGGCCGCCGGGGCCGCCGCCGGGGCCGCCGGTGGTGCTGGGCGGGGCGGTGGGGCGGGTCGGCTGGGGCCGGGTGGGCTTCGGTGCGGGGCTGGGCTGTTCCGGATCCACCGTCGGCCGGGTGGGCTGCGGGCTGGGGGAGTCGGGGCCGGGATCGGGCCGGCCGGGGGTGGCGGGGGCGCTGGGCGCGTGGCTGGGCGGCGCGTCGGGGCCGGGGCCGGTGGCTTCGCCGCCGCCTGCGGGGGCGGTGGCCGGGGCGGTGGCGCTGGGGCTGGTGCTGACCGGTGCGGTGGGCCAGGCGGTGGCGGTCGGGGCGCCGTGTCCGGTCCGGAGGTCGAAGTCCTGGGTGGGGGTGCCGTCGAGGGCGGCGGCCATGTAGGCGGTCCAGATCCGGGTGGGAAAGGCGCCGCCGTTGATCCGGGTGAGTCCGGCGGTGCCGGCCAGCGGCTCCTTGGCGTGGGTCTTCGGATTCTCCCGGAACAGGCCCACGGTGGTGGCGAGTTCGGGGGTGTAGCCGGCGAACCAGGCCGAGAGGTTGGAGTCGGTGGTGCCGGTCTTGCCGGCGGCGGGGCGGCCGAGGTCGAGGGCGGCGGCGCCGGTGCCGCGCGGGCTGACGACGTCGCGCAGCACGTCGGTGACGGAGTCGGCGATCTCCCGGTCGAGTGCCTCGGCGGGGCGGTGCTCGGGCATCGTGGGGACGTCGACGGCGCCGCCGGGGTTGACGCGTTCGAGCCTGAGGACGGACCAGGGGGCGCGGGCCCGGCCGTGGTCGGCGAGGGTGGCGTAGGCGCCGGCCAGGTCGAGGGCGCTGGGGGTGGCGGTGCCGAGGGTCATCGAGGTGTTGGCCGGGTCCATGCCGCGGACGCTGTCGGGGATGCCGAGCTTGACCGCGGTCTCCCGGACGCGGGCGAGGCCGGCGTCGACGCCCTCCTGCGCGTACACGGAGTTGACGGACTTGACCATGGCGTAGCGCAGGGTGATGTCGCCGTAGTCGATGCCGTCCTCGTTGGGCGGGGCGTAGGGGGTGGGGCCGCCGGTGACGGGGCGTTCACTGGTGCCGTCGTAGCGGGACTCGGTGGTGATGGGGCGGCCGTCGAGGGCGTGCTGGGCGACCAGCCCGGCGGCGAGGTCGATGGGCTTGAAGGTGGAGCCGATCTGGTTGTCCTGGCGCAGGGCGTCGTTGAAGGGCTGCTTGGCGTAGTCGGGGCCGCCGTAGACGGCGACGACGCGGCCGGTGGCGGGCTCGACGGAGGCCCCGGCGACCCTGACGTCGGTGTCGGTGTCGGGCCGGGCCCTGGGGTCGAGCTCGTCGGTGAGCTGGTCCTGGACGGCCTTGGCGAAGGCGTCCTGCCGGGGCTTGTCGAAGGTGGTGGTGATCCGCCAGCCGCCGGCCTTGAGGGTGGCGGCGTCGAGGATGCCGGAGGAGACGAGGTAGTCGTCGGCGACGCCGACGAGGTAGCCGGCCTGGCCGGCGAGGCCGGTGGCGGGCTGGGGGTCGATCGGGTCGGGGAAGGCGGTGGCGGCGCGGTCGGCGGGGGTGAGGAAGCCGAGCTGGACCATGCCGTCGAGGGTGTAGTGCCAGCGGGCGAGGGCCTTCTCGCGGTTGGCGGGGGTGGCCGTCCTGACGTCGTACAGGCTGGGGGCCTGGAGCAGGGAGGCGAGGTAGGCGCCCTGGCCGAGGGTGAGCTGGGAGACGTCGACGCCGTAGTAGGCGTGGGCGGCGCTCTGGATGCCGTAGGCGCCGCGGCCGAAGTAGCTGCTGTTGAGGTAGCCGGCCAGGATCTCGCGCTTGTCGCGCTGCTGCTCGACCTTGAGGGCGATGAGCAGTTCGCGGCCCTTGCGCTCGATGGTCCGGTCCTGGGTGAGGTAGTAGTTCTTGACGTACTGCTGGGTGATCGTGGAGCCGCCCTGCACGCCCCTGCCGGTGAGGGTGTTCCAGCCGGCCCGGAGCATGCCCTTCAGGTCGATGCCGCGGTTCTGGTAGAAGGTGCGGTCCTCGGCGGAGACGACGGCCTGCTGGGTCGCGAGCGGGATCTGGTCGATGGTGACGTCGGTGCGGTTGACGGCGCCGGTGCGGGCGATCTCGGTGGTGCCGTCGGCGTAGAGGTAGACGTTGTTCTGGGCGACGGCGTGGGCGTTGGGGTCGGGCACCGGGACGATGACGTAGAGCACGGCGAAGCCCCCGGCGGCGAGCAGGAGCAGCGCGCCGAGGGTGCCGAGGGCGACCCTCCAGGTGGGCAGGAGCCGGCGCCGGAGCGGGAGGGCGCGGCGGGCCTCGCGGCGGGCGGCCCGTTTGGCCTGCCGGCGGGTGCTCAGGGTCATGCCGAGATTATCTGCTATTTGACGGCGGATCAGGCGTCGAAAACCGGGTGCGGGTGGTGCGGGCCGGCGGTACGGTGAAAGGTGCGAACTCCATAACGCGGCCGCCTGTGCAGCTCCGCCCGCCGAACCCGGCACCCCCGGGTGCGGCCGGTCGGGGCCGCTGGGGCGTGCGCGCATGCCGAGGGGCGCCGCTCTCTGCCCATGTTTGTCGACAAGGAGACAATATGCTCTATGCCGCCGTTGCCCGCGGCGCCTTCCGCCGCTACTCCACCTACCGGGCCGCCACCGTGGCCGGGACCTTCACCAACACCGTCTTCGGCATGATCCTGGCCTCCTCCTTCCTCGCCCTCTGGCAGGCCCGCCCCGGCCTCGGCGGCTACGACCAGAGCCAGGCCGTCACCTACATCTGGGTCAGCCAGAGCCTGCTGGTCACCGTCGCGGTGTGGGGCGGCGGCTTCCAGGACGACCTCCAGGAGCGCTTCCGCAGCGGCGACATCGCCGTCGACCTCTACCGCCCGGTCGACTTCCAGGGCTGGTGGCTGGCCTCCGACCTCGGCCGGGCCGGCTTCCAGGCGCTGGTGCGCGGCACCGTGCCGATGCTGATCGGCGCGCTGGTGTTCCGCATCCGCCTGCCCGAACACCCGCTGACCTGGCTGTTCTTCCTGGTCTCCGTGCTGCTGGCGGTGGTCGTCAGCTTCGGGCTGCGCTTCCTGGTCTCGATCACCGGCTTCTGGCTGCACGACTCGGAGGGGGTGCGCTCGGTGATGCTGGTGGTCTCGATGTTCTTCTCCGGGATGCTGCTGCCGGTCGCGCTGTTCCCCGGTTGGCTCGGCGAGCTCGGCCGGGTGCTGCCCTGGGCGGCGCTGGTGAACGTACCGACCGACGTCTTCCTGGAGCGCACCGCCACCGCCGCCCTGCCCGGGGCGCTCGGCTTCCAGCTCGGCTGGGCCGCGGTGCTGCTGGCCGCCGGCCGGGGCGCCCAGTGGCTGGCCACCCGGAAGGTGGTGGTGCAGGGTGGCTGAGCAGCTCGTGCGGGAGCCCTTCGCGCCCCGCGCCGCCTGGGCGCTGCGCTCCTGGTGGCTCTGCGCCCGGATGTGGACCCGGGCGACGATGGCCTACCGGGCCTCCTTCGCGTTGAACCTGGCGGCCAGCCTGGTCATCCACTCGCTCGACTTCGTGGTGCTGGTGATCATGTTCCGGCACACCGACCGGCTCGGCGGCTGGAACCTGCCGGAGATCGCCTTCCTGTACGCCACCGCCACCTTCTCGCTCGGCGTCGCCAACCTGCTGGTCGGCTCGATCGACGGCCTGGGCGCCCGGATCGCGGCCGGATCGCTGGACACCATGCTGGTCCGGCCCGCACCCGCACTCGCCCAGCTGTGCGCGGAGCGCGTCTCGCTGCGCCGGCTCGGCCGCCCGCTCCAGGCCGTCGCGGTGCTGGTCTGGTCGCTGGCCGCGCTGGACGTGCACTGGACCTGGGACCGGGTGCTGCTGGTGCCCGTCCTGCTGCTCTGCGGCACCGTCATCTTCGGCGCGGTCTTCGTCGGCGGCGCCACCGTCCAGTTCTGGTGGGGCGAGTCCAAGGAGATCCAGAACTCCTTCACCTACGGCGGCGCGACGCTGCTGCACTACCCGCCGACGATCTTCGCCAAGGAACTGGTCGCAGGGGTGGTCTTCGGCGTCCCGCTGGCCTTCGTCAACTGGCTGCCCACACTGCGCATCCTCGACCGGCCCGACCCGCTCGGCCTGCCCACCGCCTTCCGGTTCGCCTCCCCGGTCGCCGCCGCGGTCTGCGTCCTCGCCGCCGGGCTCGCCTGGCGGGCCGGGCTGCGCGCCTACCGCGGCACCGGCAGCTGAGCCCCGTCCCGCCGTGCCGCCGCAGGCGGCCCGTACGCCCGTACGCCCGTGGCCGCGTAGCGCCGTTCCCTCCCCGCACTCACGAAGGAGACCCCATGGCACTGATCGAACTCCAGGACGTCCACCGCAGCTTCACCGTACGGACCCGCACCGGCCGGTTCAGCCGGGCCAAGCGCGAGGTCCGCGCGGTGGACGGGCTCAGCTTCACCGTGGAGGCCGGCGAGTGCGTCGGCTACATCGGGCCCAACGGGGCCGGGAAGTCCACCACCATCAAGATGCTCACCGGCATCCTCGTCCCCGGTTCCGGCCGGCTGCGGGTGGCCGGGGTCGACCCGGCCCGGGAGCGCGTCGCGCTGGCCCGCCGGATCGGCGTCGTCTTCGGGCAGCGCACCACCCTCTGGTGGGACCTGCCGCTGCGCGACTCCTTCGAGCTCGCCCGCCGGATCTACCGCATCCCGGACGCCCGGTACCGCGCGAACCTCGACCGCTGCGTCGAACTGCTCGACCTCGGCGGCCTGCTGGACACCCCGGTGCGCCAGCTCTCGCTCGGCCAGCGGATGCGCGGCGACCTCGCGGCGGCACTCCTGCACGACCCCCGGGTGCTCTACCTGGACGAGCCGACCATCGGCCTGGACGTGGTCAGCAAGGGCCGGGTGCGCGAGTTCCTGCGCGAGGTCAACCGGGAGGAGGGCACCACCGTGCTGCTCACCACCCACGACCTGACCGACATCGAGCAGCTCTGCGACCGGGTGATGGTGATCGACCACGGCCGGGTGGTGTACGACGGCGGGCTGGAGGGCCTGCACGCCACCGGCCGCAGCGAGCGGACGCTGGTGGTGGACCTCGCCCAGGAGCTCGCGCACCCGGTCGAGGTGCCCGGCGTGCGGGTCACCAGGGTCGAGGGGCCGCGCCAGTGGCTGTCCTTCCCGGCGCAGGAGAGCGCCGCGCCGATCGTGGCGGCGGTCGCGGCGCGCTACCCGCTGGTGGACCTGTCGGTGCGCGAGCCGGCCATCGAGGACGTGATCGCCCGGATGTACGCCGAGGTCGCGATCGGCTGACCGGACGGGCGGACGGGCGGACGGGCGGTGCGGACGGGCGGTGCGGACGTACGGGCAGGCGGACGTAGGGCCGGGTGGGCAGGCGGACGGACGGCGGCCCGGGAGGGGCAACCGGCCGTCGTACGTCCGCCCGGTCCTTGCGAGGACGTTCGACGCCCCGTCGCCGGTGCGGGTGATCATCGTGACCCCGGGCCCCCGCCGCGAGTTGACCCGGCATCACCCAGCCGAAGCCGAAGCCGGAACCGGAGGCCCCCCGCCCGATGGCCCTACCCGACGTGACCGTGGTGGTCGCGGTCTACAACACCATGCCGTACCTCACCGCCTGCCTGGACTCGCTGGTCGGGCAGTCCCTGGCGCCGGGGCGGCTGGAGGTGGTGGCCGTGGACGACGGCTCGACGGACGGCGGCGGGGAGCTGCTGGACGAGTACGCCGCCCGCCACCCCGGGCTGTTCACCGTCCTCCACCAGCCCAACTCCGGCGGCCCGGCGGCCCCGACCAACCGCGGCCTGGAGCTGGCCCGCGGCCGCTACGTGCTGTTCCTCGGCGCGGACGACCGGCTCGGCGAGGAGGCGCTGGAGCGCCTGGTGGCGGCCGCCGACGCCTGGGGCTCGGACGTGGTGGTGCCCAAGCAGGTCGGGGTGAACGGGCGGCTGGTGCCGCAGGGGATCTTCCACGCCGACGCCGAGTCCGTGGACTTCACCGACTCCGCCCTGGCCTGGGCGCTGGCCGACACCAAGCTGTTCCGGCTCGACCTCCTGCGGCGCCACGGGCTGCGCCGCGACGAGGGGTTGAAGGTCTTCTCGGACCAGCCGTTCACCCTGGAGGCCTGCCTGCGGGCGTCCCGGGTGTCCGTCCTCGCCTCCTACGACTGCTACTTCCTGGTGCTGCGCGAGGACCGGGGCAACGTCACCGAACGGGCCGGGGTGCTGGACCGGCTGCGCGGGATCGCCGCGCTCCAGCAGGTGGCCGCCGACCTCGCCCGGCCGGGCGGGGAACTGGACGCCATCCGGGCCCGCAGCTTCTCCTGGGACGTGCCGCGGCTGCTCCAGGAGGGCTTCCTGCTGCTGTCCGAGGACGTGCAGGAGCGGGTGTGCGTCGAGGTCGCCCGGCTCGTCGACCGCTTCGGCGCCCGCGAGGTGTACCACCGGCTGCCGGTCGCCGCCCGGGTGCGGCTGGAACTGGCCCGCGCGGTACGGCCGGAGGCGCTGCGCGACCAGATCCGCTACGAGTCGGCGCACGGCGATCCGCCGGCGGTGGTGGACGGGCCGCGGCGGTACGCGCACTACCCGGCGTTCCGGGACGCCCGGCTCGGCCTGCCGGACGCGCTGTTCCTGCTGCCCGAGGAGGGCGTCGGCGCGGCCGTGCGGGAGGCCGCCCGGCCGCTCAACCTCGCGCAGCAGCTGTGGCGCGGGCTCGTTCCGGAACAGCTGCGGCGCGGGCTGCGGCGCCACCCGGCGTGGCGGCGGCTGGCCGACTCGGTGAACGGAGGACGGGGATGAGCCTGGACGTCTGCGTGGTCGGGCTGGGCAAGCTGGGCCTGCCGCTCGCGGTGCAGTTCGCGCTGAAGGGCCACCGGGTGACCGGCGCGGACATCGCGCCCGGGGTGGTGGAGGGCGTCAACCGGGGCGTGCCGCCGTTCCCCCGGGAGGCCGGCCTGGACCAGGCGCTCAAGCGGGTGGTCGCCGAGGGCCGGTTGCGGGCCACCACCGACACCACGGCGGCGGCCGCCCGGGCCGAGGCCGTCGTGCTGGTCGTCCCGCTGGTGACGGCCGCCGACGGCAGCCCGGACTTCGCCCTGCTCGACGAGGCCACCGACGCCGTCGCGGCCGGGCTGCGCCGGGGCGCCCTGGTCAGCTACGAGACCACCCTGCCGGTCGGCACCACCCGGGAGCGCTGGGCGCCCCGGCTGTCGGCCGGCTCGGGGCTCGCAGCCGGGACGGACTTCGCGCTGGTGTTCAGCCCGGAGCGGGTCCGCACCGGGCGGGTCTTCGCCGACCTGCGGCGCTACCCCAAGCTGGTCGGCGGCCTGGACGCGGCCTCCACCCGGCGCGGCGCCGAGTTCTACCGGGCGGTGCTGGACTTCGACCCGCGCCCGGACCTGCCCCGGCCCAACGGCGTCTGGGAGCTGGCCTCGGTGGAGGCGGCCGAGTTCAGCAAGCTCGCCGAGACCACGTACCGGGACGTCAACATCGCCCTCGCCAACCAGTTCGCCCGGTACGCGGACGAGGTCGGGGTGGACTTCGCGGAGGTCGCCGAGGCCTGCAACTCGCAGCCGTACAGCCACCTGCACCGGCCGGGGATCGCGGTCGGCGGGCACTGCATCCCGGTGTACCCGCGGCTGTACCTGTGGAACGACCCGGGGGCGACGGTGGTCCGGGCGGCGCGCGAGGCCAACCTGGCGGTGCCGGGGTACGCGGTCGGGGTGCTGGCGGGCGCGGTGCCGGGCGGGATCGCCGGGCAGGGCGTGCTGGTGCTCGGCGCCTCGTACCGGGGCGGGGTCAAGGAGACGGCGTACTCCGGGGTGTTCCCGCTGGTCGAGGCGGTGCGGTCGGCGGGCGCGCGGCCGTACGTCAGCGACCCGCTGTACGAGGCGGAGGAGTTGGCGGCGCTCGGGCTGCCGCCGTACGGCGGGGAGCCGGTGGTGGCGGCGGTGCTCCAGGCGGACCACCCCGAGTACCGGGACCTGTCGCCGGTGGACCTGCCGGGGGTGCGGGTGCTGCTGGACGGGCGGCGGTGCACGGACCCGAAGCGCTGGGAGGGCACGGAGGTGCGGCGGATGGTGCTGGGCGGGGCCTGAGCCTCCTGAGGCGCGTGATCGCGGGGCGCGCCCCCGTCCGCGCCGGGCAGCGGGCAGACTGGCGGGGTGAGTGACGATGCCTTCAGCGGGACCGGCCCCGGAGTCCGGTTCACCGCGGCCGACGAGCAGAAGAGACGCGGCGTCCGCCGGATGAAGACCATCGCGACCGGCCTGCTGGCCTTCGCGACCGTGGTCTTCGCCCTGTCCACCTGGGCGGAGGCGGCCGGCGCCGGCCCCTGGGCCGGGTACGTGGCGGCCGCCGCCGAGGCGGGCATGGTCGGTGCGCTGGCCGACTGGTTCGCGGTGACCGCGCTGTTCCGCCGCCCCTTCGGCCTGCCGATCCCGCACACCGCGATCATCCCGACCAAGAAGGACGCCTTCGGCCGCTCGCTCGGCGAGTTCGTCGGCGAGAACTTCCTTTCCGGCCACGTGGTCCGCGGCCGCCTGGCGGCGCTCGGCATCGGCCGCCGGCTGGGGGAGTGGCTGGCCGCCCCCGGCAGCGCCGAGCGGGTCACCAAGGAGGCCTCGGCGGCCCTGCGCGGACTGCTCGCGGTGCTCCGCGACGACGACGTGCGGGCGGTCGTCGCCGAGGCGGTGACCCGGCGGGCCGCCGCCACCTCGGTGGCCGAGCCGATGGGCCGGATGCTCGGCAAGGTGGTCGCCGACGGCGGGCACCACGGGGTGGTGGACCTGGTCGCCGTCCGGGCGCACGGGTGGCTGACCGCCAACCACGAGGACGTGGTCCGGAAGGTCACCCAGAAGACCCCGGGCTGGACGCCCCGGTTCATCGACCACCAGGTCGGCGAGCGGGTCTACCGGGAGCTGCTGCGCTTCGTCACCGACATCCGGGACGACCAGGACCACCCGGCCCGCGGCGCGGTCGACAACTTCCTCGCCGACTTCGCGACCGAGCTGCAGACCGACCCGGAGACCATCGCCCGGGTCGAGCGGGCCAAGGGCGAGCTGCTGGCCCGCCCCGAGGTGCAGGACCTGATCAACTCGACCTGGGCGGCCGTGCGCACCCTGGTGATGGGCGCGGCCGAGGACGAGGACAGCGAACTGCTCCGGCGCATCCGCGACGGCGTGCGCCGCTTCGGCGAGCGCCTGTCCACCGACCCCAAGCTCCAGGCCAAGGTGGACGGCTGGCTCCAGGACGCCGCCCAGTACCTGGTCGACACCTACCGCACCGAGATCACCTCGCTGATCTCCGAGACGGTCGCGGGCTGGGACGCCGACGACGCCTCCCGCAAGATCGAGGCCAACGTCGGCCGCGACCTCCAGTTCATCCGGATCAACGGCACGGTGGTCGGCGCGCTGGCCGGGCTGCTGATCCACACCGTGGCGGTCGCGCTCGGGGGATGAGCCCGGGAGGGCCGGAGGCCGGAACGGCGGGAGGGCCGACCCGGGGCACGGCCTATCCTTGCCAGCAACTGTCGTCGGTACGCGCGTAGAAGGAAGAAGGGAACCACCGTGGTCCAGCCGGACGGAAGTCGGATCGGCCCCAACGTCGTGGGGAACCCCGCGGATCGGAGCATCGAGGCGTTCATCGCCGGGATGCCCAAGGCGGAACTGCACGTGCACCACGTCGGGTCGGCCTCGCCGCGGGTGGTCGCGGAGCTGGCCGCCCGGCACGCCGGCAACTCCAGGGTGCCGACCGATCCGGCCGCGCTCGCCGAGTACTTCACCTTCACCGACTTCGCGCACTTCATCGATGTCTACCTGAGCGTCGTGGACCTGGTCCGGGACGCCGAGGACGTCCGGGCGCTCACCTACGGCGTCGCCGAGGACATGGCCCGGCAGAACATCCGGTACGCCGAGCTGACCATCACCCCGTACTCCTCGGTCAACCGGGGCATCCCCGAGGTCGCCTTCATGGAGGCCATCGAGGACGCCCGGTTGCGCGCCGAGAAGGAGCTCGGCGTGGTGCTGCGCTGGTGCTTCGACATCCCGGGCGAGGCGGGGCTGGAGTCGGCCGAGGTGACCGCCCGGCTGGCCACCGAACTGGCCCCCGAGGGCCTGGTCAGCTTCGGCCTGGGCGGCCCGGAGATCGGCGTGCCCCGCCCGCAGTTCAAGCCGTACTTCGACCGGGCCCGGGCGGCCGGCCTGCGCAGCGTCCCGCACGCGGGCGAGACCACCGGGCCGGAGACGGTCTGGGACGCCATCCGCGAGCTCGGCGCCGAGCGCATCGGGCACGGCACCCAGGCGGTGAAGGACCCGGCGCTGCTCGACCACCTGGGCGAGCACCGCATCCCGCTGGAGGTCTGCCCGACCTCCAACATCGCCACCCGGGCCGTGGAGCGGATCGAGGACCACCCGATCAAGCGGATGGTGGACGCCGGACTGCTGGTGACGGTCAACAGCGACGACCCGCCGATGTTCGGCACCGACCTCAACACCGAGTACGCGGTGGCGGCGCGGCTGCTGGGACTGGACGAGGCCGGGGTGGCGGGGCTGGCCCGCAACGCGGTCGAGGCCTCCTTCCTGGACCAGGCGGGCAAGACGCGGCTGGCCGGGGAGATCGACGCCTACCTGGCGGGCTGGCGCCGGGCCTGAGCCGCGCCGGCGCGTTCCGCCGGCGAACCGCCCCGTCGACCCCCGGTCGGCGGGGCGGTTCCGTTGTCGGACGACGGACGGCGGACGGAGGGGGAGGGCGGAGGGGAGGGGGAGGGCCGCACCCGTTCGGGTGATGGCGCCATGATGGCGCCATGAGTGCTCGACATGGCGCCATGGGTGTGCCATGCTGTGGGCATGGACCTCACGCCATACGTGGAAAACCTCCGGAACGAGCTCGCGGTGGCCGCCGCCACCGGCGGGGACGACGCCCGCGCGCTGGCCGAGCGGCTGACGCTCCCGCTGGAGTCGGCCGTGCGGCTCACCCTGCTCAACGCGCTCTCGGCGGCCATGGGCGAAGTGACCCGTGACCTCGCCCCCGGCTCGGTGGACGTGCGCCTGCGCGGACTCGATCCGGAGTTCGTGGTCACGGCGCCACCCGGCTCGGACGCCTTCCACGGTGATCTGCCACCGATGGCGCCGGTGGTGCCGCCCGTGGCGCCACCGATGGCACCATCGGTGGGGGCGGAGCCGGACGACACGGGCACCGCCCGGATCAACTTCCGGCTCCCCGCCCACCTCAAGGCCCGGGCGGAGGAGGCCGCCGCCGAGGCCGGCCTCTCGCTCAACGCCTGGCTGGTCCGGGCCCTGGCCGGTGCGCTGGAGGGCGGCGAGCCGGCCCGCGGGCCGGTCGCCGAGCGGGGCGCCCGAGTCCCGCGCAGCATCGGCGGCCAGGGCTTCACCGGCTGGGTCCACTAGGAGCCCCGCAGCACCCGGGCAGTACCCCCAGCACCCGTACGACCTCCCGCACCACCTTCTGCACCTTCGACGTCACCCCCGCTCCCACCAGCGGGAACACTCACACGAGTCAAGAGGACGGGACAGCCATGCCCACGTACGAGACCGACGGACCGATCTCCACCATCCTCGAGTTCGACATCGGCTCGGTCTGGATCAAGGCGAGCAAGCGCACCGACGCCGTGGTCGAGGTCCGGCCGGCCAATCCGGCGAAGGAGGCGGACGTCAAGGCCGCCGAGCAGACCCAGGTCGACTTCTCCGGCGGCCGGCTCGGCATCAAGACGCCCAAGCAGCGCTCCGTCTTCGCCAGCAAGAAGGGCGCGGTCGAGATCATGGTCGAGCTGCCCCTCGGCTCCGAGGTCCACAGCGAGTCCCCGATGGCCGAGTTCGTCACCGAGGGCCCGCTCGGTGCCTGCCGGCTCAAGACCTCGCTCGGCCGGATCCAGGTCGAGCAGGCCGACAGCGCCCGGCTCGACACCGGCTTCGGGGACGTCCGGCTCGGCGGGACGGCCTTCGACGCCGAGGTGACGGGCTCCGGCCGGATCGAGGTCGGCTCCGTCGGCGGCCGGCTGACGGTCAAGAACAGCATCGGCGACGTCGAGATCGACGAGGTGCACGGCGAGGTGCAGGTCAACGCCTCCAACGGCCGGATCCAGATCGGCCGCGCCGAGGGGAGCGTGGACGCCAAGTCCGCGCACGGCCACATCCGGGTCGGGCGGGTGGCCCGCGGCCAGGTCGCCCTCCAGACCAGCGTGGGGGACGTCGAGGTCGGCATCGCCGAGGGCACCGCGGCCTGGCTCGACGTGCACGCCAAGGTCGGCGGCGTCCGCAACGACCTCGGCCCCACGACGGGCCCGGGCGACGCCGTGGAGACGGTCGAGGTCCGCGGCCGCACCCAGGTCGGCAACGTCATCGTCCGGCGGGCGTGATGGCGGCGGAGGCGCTGGCCCCGGCCGGACCGGCGAGTGCGGTGGCCCCGGCGATCTCGGCCGCGGGCCTGACCAAGTCCTACGGGCACAAGCCGGTCCTGAAGGGCGTCGACCTGGAGATCCCGGCGGGCAGCGTGTTCGCCCTGCTCGGGCCCAACGGCGCCGGCAAGACCACCACCGTGCAGATCCTCTCCACCCTGATCCCCGCCGACGGCGGCTCGGCCCGGGTGGCCGGGTACGACGTGGCCCGGGAGGCCGACGGGGTGCGCAGGGCCATCGGGGTGACGGGCCAGTTCTCGGCGGTGGACAACCTGCTCACCGCCGAGGAGAACCTGCTGCTGATGGCCGACCTCAACCACCTCCGCCGTCGGGAGGGGCGGAGGCGGGCGGAGGAGCTGCTGCGGCGCTTCGACCTCACCGAGGCCTCCCGCCAGGCCGTCGCGACCTTCTCCGGCGGCATGCGGCGCAAACTCGACCTCGCGATGACGCTGGTCGGCGACCCGGAGGTGATCTTCCTCGACGAACCGACCACCGGGCTGGACCCGCGCAGCCGGCGCACCATGTGGGGGATCATCCGGAGCCTGGTCGCCGACCACGGGGTGACGGTCCTCCTCACCACCCAGTACCTGGAGGAGGCCGACCAGCTCGCCGACCGGATAGCCGTCCTGGACGGCGGCCGGATCATCGCCGAGGGCACGGCCGAGGAACTGAAGCGGTACGCCCCCGGCGGGCGGATCCGCCTCCGGTTCGCGGACACCGGCTCGCTGGCCGCCGCCGCTGCCCTGTTCGAGTACGCCACGGCCGACACCGAGGCGCTGCGGCTGGAGATCCCGGGGGACAACTCCGTCCTCACCGTGAAGGCCGTGCTGGACGCGCTGGACAACGCCTCCGTCCAGGCCGAGTCGCTGGTCGTGGAGACGGCCGACCTGGACGACGTGTTCCTCCAACTGACCGGGGAGGGCGCACGATGAGCACGGCCACGAGCACGGCCGGCCACGCGCTCGGCGACTCGCTGACGATGCTGCGCCGCAACCTCAAGCACGCCCTGCGGTACCCGTCGCTGACCTTCGCGGTCGTGGTGATGCCGGTCATGATGCTGCTGCTCTTCAACTACGCCTACGGCAGCACGCTGGGCGCGGGGATCGGCGGCGGTCACTACATCGACTACGTCACGCCGGGCATCGTGCTGATGGCGGCCACCTCCGGGTCACTGGTCACCGCGATCGGCATCTGCACCGACATGACCGAGGGCATCGTCAACCGCTTCCGCACGATGGCGATATCGCGCTCCGCCTTCCTGGCGGGGCACGTGGTGGGCAGCGTCATCCAGACCATGATCGGGCTGGTGCTGGTGATCGGCGCGGCCCTCGCGATGGGGTTCCGGCCGAACGCCGGGCCGGTGGAGTGGGTGGCCGCGATGGGTCTGCTGCTCTTCCTCACCATCGCGCTGACCTGGATATCGGCCGGCATCGGGCTGGTGGCCAAGACGGTCGAGAGCGCCAGCAACATGCCGATGCCGCTCCAGTTCCTGCCCTTCGTCGGCAGCGCCATCGTGCCGACCGACTCGATGCCGACGGCACTGCGCTGGTTCGCCGAGTACCAGCCGTTCACGCCCATGATCGAGACCCTGCGCGGGCTGCTGACGGGCACCGGGGTCGGCACCAGTGCCTGGAGCGCCCTCGCCTGGTGCACCGCGCTGACGCTGGTCGGCTACGTCTGGTCGCGGAGCGTCTTCTACCGGCGGTGACGGGGGTACGGCCGGTGGGCCGGGCGGTCCGGGCCGTGGGGGCGGCAACCCCGCCGTCCGGACCGCCCGGGCATCCCCGTAGTAAAGTCCCGGCAAAGGTCGACTCCGGGGGGAGCAATGACGGCGAAGCGCCGCAGACAGGTCGTGTGGTGGCTGCGGGGCGCGGCGCTGGCGGCCTTGCTGGTGTACCTGCCGGGCTACTTCTCCTCCCGCCCGGGCGGGTTGGTCGAGGTCGAGCGCTGGCTGAACCACCCGGTGCTGCTGCTCGGGACGGCGGTCACGCTGGCGGTGGCCTCGGCGGTGGCCCAGTTCGAGTTCCGTACCCGGTGGGCGCAGATCGGCTGCGCGGCCGTGCTCTCCCCGCTCCTCGTCATCGGGGCGGCGGTCGGCGGGCTGGCGTACCTCTTCGGCGGCGACGGCCGGGTGGTCGACCGCCAGGCGGACCCGGGCCGCGCCGACCACGTGCTGAGCGTCACCGACACCGCCCTCTCGATCGACCCGGTCTACCGGGTGGAGCTGCTGACCGGCCGCGGCTGGTCGGCCCGCCACTGGGGCCTCGGCACCTGGGCGGCGGAGGACGGCTTCGTCAGGGCCGAGTGGTCCGGCCCCGGCCGGATCACGGTGACCTTGGCGGCGGAGGTCAGGGTCTTCACCGTGGCCGAGGACGGCACCCTGGGCGGGCCCGCCGTGACCCCCCGGTTCCCGTAGCCCGGTAGCCCAGTAGCCCAGTAGCCCGGGAGCCCGGGAGCCCGGGAGCGCGGCCCGTGTCCGGGGACGGTCGAATGCCGAGGCCTTCCGGCCTTCCGGTCCTCCTGCACTCCGCCGGAGGCCGGGGGAGGGCAGGAGGACCGGCATCGGCCGGGGCGCGGCTCGACTCGGCGCGGGGCCGTCACCAGCTGTCGATGCCCATCGTCCTGGCGGCGCTGTGGATGGCGTTGTAGTGCGGGATCGACATGTCGGACTTCTTCTGGTTCGCCGGCAGGTTCCGGTCGGCGGCGCGGAACTCGTCGCGGGCCTCCGCGAGCAGGCTGGTGCCGTGGGAGACCGGGACGTCCTTGGTGCCGTGGGCCGGGTGGGACTTGGCGGCCGTCTTGCTGCCCGCGTTGATCAGGGTGGTGCGGGCCTGGTTGTAGTCCGCGACCTTGACCGTCTTCGGGTTGCGGAGCTCGGCCCGCGCACCGGCCGCCGCCGGCGCCTGGTCGGCGGCCAGGGCGGCGGGAGCGGCGGCGGTGGTGAGCGCACCCGTCACGATGACGGTCGCGAGGGCGTTGCGAAGAGTCCTGTGCACGAGGGTGTCCTTCCGGCAGGAAATGCTTCACGGATTCGCCACCCGCCGTGGGGTCTCGAACAGTCGGGGTGCGAACGTCTCGGCCCTACCCCTGCCTCCGGTGGCGGAAAACCGGCTTCCGTTCCGAAGATTCGGTGAGGATGAGATCAGGCCTTTTCCCGATGATGCTCCAATAGGACGAGATGTGCGGCCAGTTGGGGATTCACCATGCTCGGAGCTTTGGGGGGCGGGAGGAAATGCGGAAGGGTCCGGCACCTGGGGAGGTGCCGGACCCTTCCGACGGTGGAGCGCCAGGCCCGGGTTGCACGGACTCTTCCTACTGAAAGTAGGACGTACTCTGGTAGTACCACTGACGCCTGACGAGGGCTCATGTCCCTCGCGACATCGGAAATACTAGCAGCTCAACGCCGGTGTACCGAATCGAGGCTCGGGCGGGACGGGCGGATGCGCTGGCCGGGCGGAATCCGGTCCCGCCCGGCTCGGCTGCCCGATCCGGAACGCGGAAGGGTCCGGCACCTGGGGTGGTGCCGGACCCTTCCGACGGTGGAGCGCCAGGCCCGGGTTGCACGGACTCTTCCTACTGAAAGTAGGACGTACTCTGGTAGTACCACTGACGCCTGACGAGGGCTCATGTCCCTCGCGACATCGGAAATACTAGCAGCTCAACGCCGGTGCGCCGAATCGAGGGCAGGAGGCACGGCCCGGCCCCGGTGGCGGCGCCCCCCGAGGCCCGGATGGCCGGATTCCGGTCGTGAACGGACGGACATGTTTGCCGCCGTTCGCCCCTCGGACCGCCAAGTTCACTGGATACGCAGTGATTTGACGCCGCCAATCGCACAGGACCGGCCTGTCCGGGGCGGGTTCGCCGGGCCCGGGCCCGGCGAACCCGGGGTACTCGTCGACCCGGCAGGGATCGCTGGCGTCCCAGGGGCCGCAGGGCGCGGGAGTCCTCGCCCGCACCGGTGCCGGCGTGCTGTCCGCGGCGGCGGTCGGCGGCGCGCTGCTGGTGCTCCGCGGTGCGGGCGCCTGGCCGTGGCCCTCGGTCGGCGCCGCCGCGGCTGACCGGTCCCCGGCCGGCCGTGGGAAGTCGGCCCGGCCGGCTTCCCGCGACTCCGGGGGCGTGGACGCGGAAGGGGCCGGCATCCCTGTGGATGCCGGCCCCTTCCGGTGGTGGAGCGCCAGGCCCGGGTTGCACGGACTCTTCCTACTGAAAGTAGGACGTGCTCTGGTAGCACCGCTGACGCCTGGCGAGGGCTCAAGTCCCTCGCGTTGAACGAAATATTAGCAGCTCAACGCCGGTGTGCCGAATCGCGCTCCAGGGGCGGCGGGAAACCGCTCACCCCGGCAGCGGGCTCATCCGGTAGGAATGCGCGCATGGACGACGTGGTGGGGTTGACGGAGCGCATGGTGACGGCGGCGCGGGCGGTGGAGGCCTCGGAGGCGGACGAGGACGTGCACGCCTACTGGGACCTGGTCTGGGAGGCGGTGCGCGGGGAGGGCGGGCCGACGGCGTTGCGCTGCGGGCTGGGGCTGCTGGCGTCGGCCGACGCCGTGGAGCGGAAGGTGGGCTGCGACCTGGTGGGGCGGACGGCCGAGGCGCACGAGTCGGTGCGCGGCGAGGTGGCGACGGCCCTGGTGGCGCTGGCCGGGGCGGAGACGGCGGCCGCCGTGCTGAGCTCCCTCGTCACCGCCCTGGGCCGGACGCAGGAGGCGCAGGCCGTTCCGGTGCTGGTGCGGCTCGTCGAGCACGGGGACCCCGAGGTGCGGCTCCACGTCGCCATGGCGATCGGCCCCGTCAACAGCGGGCTGCCCGACGGGCCCGACGTCCGGGCTCTGGTCCGGCTCACCCGGGACGAGGACTGTGAGGTCCGCGACTGGGCGACGTTCTCCCTGGGTGTCTGCCTGGACCACGACACGACCGCGATCAGGGACGCGTTGTGGACGCGCACGGCCGACGACTACGACGACGCCCGGGGCGAGGCCGTGCACGGGCTGGCCAGGCGGCACGACCCGCGGGTCGTGCCGCTGGTCGCGCGCATGCTGGAGTCCGACGACGGGGCCCGTTCCTTCGCCGTGGACGCCGCGGAGGTCCTGGGCGCCCCCGAACTCCTGCCGGCGCTCCGGGCGTGCGAGGACAGCGAGGACACCTTCGGGCTCGACCGGGCCGTCGCGGCCTGCGACCCGGTCCTGCGGGCCCGGATGGAGGACGACGCCTGGGCGGTCGTCGTGGAGTTGGAGCGGCTGCGTCCGGGGATCGGTGCGGCGCTCAGCGCGCCGCGCTTCGCGTCGGTGCACTGTCTGGAGCTGACCATCCGCGAAGGGGCCGAGGAGGCCTACGCCGCTGCCGACCTGCTCGCCCGTGCGGACGGGGATCCGGTGCGGGCGGCCGAGCTGGTGGTGGCCGACCTCGTGGCGTGAGCGGTGAACGCGGAAGGGCCCGGCACCTGGGGAGGTGCCGGGCCCTTCCGACCGTGGAGCGCCAGGCCCGGGTCGCACGGACTCTTCCTACTGAAAGTAGGACGTGCTCTGGTAGCACCGCTGACGCCTGACGAGGAATCATGCCCCTCGCGACGTCAGAAATGCTAGCAGCTCGGTGCCGGTGTGCCGAAACGCGCTCCGGGGGTTCCCGGTCGCCTCGGACGCGCCGGTCGACGACACCTTCCCGTCCCGGCGTCGTTCTGTGATCCTGTTCGAATGCTGCTTCCCGACGCCGCCGCGCAGGCCCACGTGGTCGAGGTCGTCCGGATCGCCGACCCGGTGGGCGCCTGGGGATCGGACTCCGTGACCGGTGACGTCGTCGCGGTCTGGGACGCGGCGCCCGCCCGGTCCGCCCTCGATCTGGTCGCCGGTCTGCCGGAAGGCGAACTGCGGCGCTGCTTCGAGCCCGCGTACGGGATCCGGGCCCACGGACCGGACGGGCTGCTTCTCTCGATCTCCTTCTGCTTCAGCTGCCACGGCGCCTGGCTCGCGGGCCCCGGAGTGCCGGCCGACCTCCGGGGCATGCACGGCTTCGACGCCGACAGCCCGCAGGCCCGCGAACTGCTCGACCGCTTCCGCGCGTCCGCCGCCGCGGCGTGACGCGCGACCCCCGACCGGCCCGACCGCAACCCGAGGAGTCGCCATGCCCGTACCGCAGCAGCCCGTCGACCCGTACGCGGCGACCGGCGTCGTGGGGCCCGCGCCGGAGGGCGTCACCCTGCCGCTGCCGCCGGTGTTCGACTCGGTCGAGGAGGAGCGCCGGTACCGCAAGAAGCAACTCGCCGCGGGCTTCCGGCTGTTCGGCCGCTTCGGGTTCTCCGAGGGGGTCGCCGGGCACATCACCGTCCGCGACCCGGAGGACCCGCACGCGTTCTGGGTGAACCCGTTCGGCATGAGCTTCAGCCAGATCAGGGCCTCCGACCTGGTCCTGGTCGACCACGAGGGCGCCCTGCTGCACGGCACCCGGCCGGTGAACCGGGCCGCCTTCGCGATCCACTCCCAGGTGCACGCCGCCCGCCCCGACGCCGTCGCCGCCGCCCACTCGCACTCGCTCCACGGCAAGGCCTTCTCCAGCCTCGGCATCCTGCTCGACCCGATCACCCAGGACGCCTGTGCCTTCTTCGAGGACCACGGCCTGTACAGCGACTACCGGGGTGTGGTGACCTCGACCGAGGAGGGCAAGCGGGTGGCCGCCGCCCTGGGCGCCCACAAGGCCGTGATCCTCCAGAACCACGGCCTGCTGACGGTCGGGCAGAGCGTCGCCGAGGCCGTCTGGTGGTTCGTCACCATGGAGCGCTCCTGCCAGGCCCAGCTGCTCGCGATGGCGGCCGGCACCCCCAGGCTGATCGACCGGGAGACCGCGCTGGCCACCCGCGACCAGCTCGGGACCCCGCTGGCCGGCTGGTTCCAGGCCCGCCCGCTGTGGGACCAGATCACCGCCTCCGACCCCGACCTCTTCGACTGACCGACGCCCCGCACCCTCCCTCGCCCCGGAGCCGCCCCGTGTCCACCGCCCCTGCCCCGCGCCGGCTGCGGATCGCCGTGTTCGGCGCCGGATCCATCGGCTGCCACCTCGGCGGCATGCTCGCCCGGACCGCCGAGGTCGCCCTGATCGGGCGGGCCGCGGCGATGGCGGCGATCGACACGCACGGCCTGACCCTCACCGGCCCGGGCGGGGCCCGCCGCGAGGTGCGGGGCCTGACGGCGACCGCCGACGCCGGGGCCGCGGCCGGCACCGACTACGTCCTGGTCACGGTGAAGTCCGCCGACACCGCGGCCGCCGCCGCGGAGCTCGCCCCGCACCTGGGGCCCGACACGGTGGTGGTGTCCTTCCAGAACGGGCTGCACAACCCGGCGGTGCTCGCGGCCGCGCTGCCGGACCACCGGGTCCTGGCGGGCATGGTCCCGTACAACGTGGTGCGGACCGGCCCGGCGGCGTTCCACCAGGGCAGCGGCGGATCGCCGGCGCTGGCGGACGAGGCGGGCGCCCACGCCCTGGCCGACGCGGCACGGGCGAGCGGGCTGCCGCTGGAGCTGCGGCCGGACATGCCGGCCGTCCAGGCGGCCAAGCTGCTGATGAACCTCAACAACGCGGTCAACGCGCTCTCCGGCCTGCCGCTGCGCGAGCAGGTCGGGCAGCTGGCGTACCGGCAGTGCGTCGCGCGCTGCCAGCGGGAGGCGCTGGAGGCCTTCCGGGCCGCCGGGATGGTGCCGGCGCAGCTCGGCCCGGTGCCGCCGGAGGTGATGCCGCAGGTGCTCGAACTGCCGGACGAACAGTTCCACGAGCTGGCCGGGGCCGGCCTGCGGATCGACGCCACCGCCCGCTCCTCGATGTGGGAGGACCTCCAGCGCGGCCGCCGTACCGAGATCGACTCGCTCCAGGGCGAGATCGTCGCCCTCGCCGAGCGCCACGGGACGGCCGCGCCCGTCAGCGCCCGGCTGATCGCCCTCGTCCGCCGGGCCGAGGAGGCCGCCCCCGGCGCCGCCCCGGCCTGGACCGGCGCCGCCCTCCTCGCCGACCTCACCTCGGCGGGCTGAGCCCCGGTCCACACCTCGGCGGGCCGGCCGGCCGGGCCCGGCGGGACGCCCGGCCGTCAGCCCCGGGGCCAGGGGCGCCCGTCGATCCGTTCGATCCCGGTGTTGAAGCGGCGCAGGAAGCCGGCGAAGGTGGCGACGTCCTCCTCCGGCCAGTCCGCCATCACCTGGTTCAGCGCCCGGACGTGCGCCTCGCGCTCCTGGTCCAGCCGGCGCCGGCCCTCCTCGGTGAGGCGGAACTTGCGGGCGATGCCGCCGTCCGGGTCCGGGATGCGGTCGAGCAGCCCCGCGCTCTTCAGGGCCGCCGTCTGCCGGTTGAGGGTGGAGACGTCCAGCGCGAAGGCGTCGCTCAGCTGCCCGATGGACATCGGCCCCTCGGCGTCGACCCGGCTGAGCAGGATGTAGGCGCTGCGTTCGAGCTGGCTGCCCTCGGGGCGGGCGTTGACCTGGCTCAGGTCGCGGTGCCGGGCGAACACCAGGAATTCGAGGGCGACCTCGTGCGTGGGGCTGGTCATGTCGAAGTCCCTTCCTCACCGCTTCGACCTGCGGGTTCTCCGTGGATCACCCTTCAGTATGCCAGAGGTATGCAGCCCGCACATGCTGTGCGCAACGCACATCATGTGTAAGCTGACCAGCCTGTGTGTCATACACATCGTGTGTTTTCTGCACACTCCTGCTCTTCGACGACCGAGGAGGCCCGTCATCAACGGCCCCGCCCCCACCGCCCGCACCGGTCCGATCGTGGCGGTGCTCGCCTTCACCGGCACCGTCGCCGCGATCATGCAGACCCTGGTCACCCCGCTGATCAGCCAGCTCCCGCAACTCCTGCACACCACCCCCTCCAACGCCTCCTGGGTCATCACCGCGACCCTGCTCTCCGCCGCCGTCTTCGTCCCGATCAGCGGCCGCCTCGGGGACCTCCTGGGCAAGCGGACGATGCTCATCGCCTCCTGCGTCCCGCTGCTGGTCGGCTCGGTGCTCTGCGCGGTGGCCGACTCCGTCCTGCCGATGATCGCCGGACGGGCGCTCCAGGGCATCGGCATGGGCCTGGTGCCGATCGGCATCAGCCTGCTGCGCGACGTGCTGCCGCCCGAGCGCCTCGGCTCGGCGATCGCCCTGGTCAGCGCCTCCATGGGCATCGGCGGCGGCCTCGGCCTGCCGATCGCGGCCGGCGTCGCCGACTACGCGAGCTGGCGGGTGCTGTTCTGGGGCACCGCGGTGCTGGCCGTCGTCATCATCGGCATGCTCTGGAGCGTGATCCCGGCGGCTCCCGCGGCGGACGGCCGTCCAGGCGGCCGCGGGCGCTTCGACGTCGTCGGCGCGATCGGCCTGAGCGCGGGCCTGGTCTGCCTGCTGCTGCCCGTCTCCAAGGGTGGCGACTGGGGCTGGGGCAGCACCCGGACCCTCGGCCTGTTCGCCGCCTCCGCCGCGATCCTGCTGCTCTGGGCCCGCTGGGAGCTGCGCGTCACCGACCCGCTGGTGGACCTGCGGGTCACCGCGCGCCCGCGCGTGCTGCTGACCAACGCCGCCTCCGTCCTGGTCGGCTTCGGCATGTACGCCCAGGCGCTGATCGTGCCCCAGCTGCTCCAGCTGCCGCAGGCCACCGGCTACGGGCTGGGCCAGTCGATGCTGGCGATGGGCCTGTGGATGGCGCCCGGCGGGCTGATGATGATGGTCGTCTCCCCGTTCGGCGGCAAGCTGTCGGCCGCGCGCGGCCCGAGGTTCACCCTGGTCGCGGGGGCGCTGACGATCGCCGTCGGCTACGGGCTGGCGCTGGTGCTGATGGGCTCCACCTGGGGCGTGCTGGTCGTGACGATCGTCTGCAACAGCGGCGTGGGCCTCGCCTACGGTGCGATGCCCGCCCTGATCATGAGCGCCGTGCCGCTGTCCGCGACCGCCTCGGCGAACAGCTTCAACACCCTGATGCGCTCGCTGGGCACCTCGGTGTCCGCCGCCGTGGTGGGCGTGGTGCTGTCGCAGATGACCGTCACCCTGGGCGGGCACACGCTGCCCTCGGAGGGCGGCTTCCGGGTCGGCCTGGCGATCGGCTGCGGCGTCGCGCTGATCGCGGCCGCCGTCGCCGCGGCCATCCCCGCGCCGCCCGCTGCGCAGCTGCGCTCCGTCCCCGTCGGGGAGGCGGCGGGCGCCGAGGAGGCGGGTGCGGCCACGGCCTGAGGCTGCCGGACACCCTCGACAGCCCCGCCCCGGGTGCGCCGTGCGCGCGCCCGGGGCGGGGCTCGTTCCGCGGGGTCCCGGTCCGCCCGGGGCTCAGCCCTGCCGGTCGTGCCGGGGCCCGGGCGTCGCCGTGGGCGCGGGCCGGGGCCCGGCCGTCGCCGCGAGCGCGCCCGGCAGTTCGGCGCAGGCCGCCCGGAGCCGGTGCGCGAGGTCGGCGCGGGTGTGCCCGGACGGCTGCGCCACCCAGGCGTCCATCGCCTGGTGGAACGCGGCGACCAGCATGTCCACCGCCAGCCGGGCGCGCAGGGCGGCGCCCGCCGCAGGGCCGTCGAGGGTGAACCGGCGGCCGATCGTCGCGACCGCCTCCCGGGTCGTCCGTTCGCAGAAGGCCAGCCCGTGGGCGTCCATCGACGGCGTCCGGGCGGCCAGCCGGCGGCTCGCCAGGGCGCGTTCGGCCCAGCCGTCGGCCGGCATCCGGTCGATCGCCTCCGCGAGGGCCTCCTCCAGCACGGCCACCAGCCGGCCGCCCCCGCCCTGCGGCGGCCGGTCCTCCAGAGCCACCAGGAACGCCGCCCAGAGGTCCTGGGTGGGCGCCATCGCGACGTCCTCCTTGCTGGTGAACGCCCGGAAGAAGGTCCGCTTGGAGACCTCGACGGCCTCGCAGAGCCGGTCGAGCGTCACCCCGTCGAAGCCGTGCTCGCCGAACAGCTCCAGGGCGGTGTCGACCAGGGCCTGACGGGTGCGCAGCTTCTTGCGCTCGCGCAGCGGGAGCCCGGCGCCCGGCGCCTGGGGGGCGCCCGCCCGGGGTGCGGTGCCGGTGGCCTTCTCGGGAGTCATCGCGGCCAGTCTAGCCAGGCCCGGAGTGCCACCTATAGGCTTATGCCACTCAGTGGCAGAATCTTGGGGAGGATCCTCCATGCGTGCACTCCTGGTCGACCGCTCGGCCCCCGGCGGCCTGCGCCTCGGTACGGCCCCGGAGCCGGTCCCGGCGCCCCACCAGGCCCTGGTCCGCGTCACCGCGACCTCGCTCAACTACGGCGAGGTCGCCTTCGGACGCACCTCGGCCCCCGACGGCACCGTTCTCGGCTGGGACGCCGCCGGGGTCGTCGAACGCGCCGCCGCCGACGGCTCCGGCCCCGCCGAGGGGACCCCGGTGGTCACCCTGATGCCGGCCGGCGGCTGGGCCGAACTGCGGGCGGTGGACACCGGGTTGATCGGCGTCGCACCCGCCGGCGCCGACCCGGGAGCCCTGGCCACCATCCCGGTCGCCGCCGCCAGCGCCCTGCGCGCGCTGCACCGCATCGGCCCGCTGCTCGGCCGCAGCGTGCTCGTCACCGGCGCCACCGGCGGCGTCGGCCGCTACGCCGTCCAGCTCGCCCGGGCGGCGGGCGCGCACGTCGTGGCGTCCACCGGCTCGCCCGAGCGAAACGGCGACCTGCTGCGCGGCCTCGGCGCCCACGAGGTCGTCGGCTCGCCGAAGGAGGCGGCGGGGCCGGTCGACGGCGTGGTCGACGTCGTGGGCGGCCCTCAACTGGTCGAGGCGTACCGGGCGTTGGCGCCGGGGGGAACCCTCGTCGCCACCGGCCACAGCTCCGGGCAGGGGGAGGACTTCGCGTTCGGCACCCTGTTCGGCGACGCGGCCCGGCACGACCGCTCGGTGGTCTCCTTCTACCTGCTCGCCTGCCCCGGCCTCGGCCGTGACCTCGGCTGGCTCGCCCACCGGGTGGCGGCCGGTGAGCTGGACCCCGGCGTCACCTGGCGCGGCGCCTGGGACGACGCGGCCGAGGCGGTCGACGCCCTGCTCGGGCGGCGGCTGCACGGCAAGGCGGTGCTGGCCGTCGGGGGCTGAGGCCGGAGCCGGTCGGCGCCGGTCCCGGCCCGGACCGGCGTGCGCGGCGGTACCCGTCGGGCCCGCGCGGGGGCCCGCCCACCCGGACGGGTCACGCGCTGTCGCTGCGGAGCGGGATGTTGCCAAGCATGGGGACGTACGGGCCCCTCGGCCGCCCCACCCCCACCAGGAGAGGGATCCTCGGTGCGTGAACTCCACAGTCCCCCCAGCCAGGGCCGACCCAACCGCCGACCGCTGTCCGGCCGTACCCCGGACGGCGCCCGGCGACCGGGCCGCCGGTGGACGCCGCAGCGGACGGTCACGCTGATCGTCGCCGCCTGCGGTGTCGCCGTGCTCGCGGCCTGCGGCAGCAGCTCCTCGGGTACGGCGGCCGGCTCGCCGACGGCGACCGCGCCCGAAGCGGGCGCCTTCTCCGGCGAGCCGCCCTCCGCCGTCGCCTCCGCCGCGGAGTCGCTGCTGGCCTCCGCCTCCGCCGCGGCGGCCTCGGCCTCGGCGGCCTCCGCGGCGGCCTCCGCCTCCGGCGCCGCCAGGGCCTCCGCCTTCGAGGCCTCCGTCTCGGCGCAGCAGGCGGCGACCAGGGAGAAGGCCGCCTCCGTGCTCAGCGGGGTGCCGGACGGCGGCAACGCCCAGGGCGACGTCGCCATCACCGGCATCAACCGGCAGGACACCGGCGGCCTGCACGCGGTGGTCGTCAGGGTCCGCAACCCGGGGCCCGCCCCGGCCTCCTACGCCGTCCAGGTGGACTTCACCGACACCGGCGGCAAGACCGTGGACAGCGTCGTCGTCGGAGCCGAGAACGTCCCGGCGAACGGCACGGCCGAGCCCGTCGCCTTCAGCCGGAAGCCGGCCGACCTGACCCTGCTGCCGGTGGTGGTCAAGGCCGTCCGGTACTGACGTCCGCCCGGGGCCTGCCGGAAGTCCGCCGCACGCTCCCGCACCCGGCTGCGGATGTCGCGCGGCGGACGGCCGAGCACCTCCCGCACGGTGCCGGTCACCCGCTCCGGCTCGCGGGCGAACGACTCCCAGGCGCGCAGCCGGGCCTCCACGAACGCGGCGTTCCCCCAGGCGGCCGTCGGCCGCTCGCGGGCCGTCCCCGGATCCGGCTCCTCCCACCGCACCGCGACGCCCAGCTCCCCGCCGATGATCCCGGCCGGCTCGGCGTGCGAGAGCGACTGCGGGCCGGTGAGCACGTGCCTCGCGCCGGCGTGCCCGCCTCGGTGAGCGCCGGCACCGCGACGCCGGCGAGGTCCCGCTCGCGCACCAGCGCGCGCCGCGCCCGCCCGTACGGCCGGCGGACCACGCCCTGGCGCACCTGGTCGGCCCAGGCCGGCAGGTCGCCCGCGAAGTCGGTCGCCCGGACGAAGGCCCGCTCCAGGGCCGAGTGCCGGATCGGCCGCTCGACCTCCTGGTGGAGGACCGCGGGCGGCTCGTCCTCGGCGAGGTCCGCCAGGTCCGTCGACGGGTAGACGACCCGCCGGGCGTGCCGGGCGACCAGCCCCACCGCCTCCGGCCGCACGGGCAGGGCGGCCTTCGCGGGGGCACGCACCAACGCCCGCACCGCGTGGCCGGCTTCGACCGGCGAGGTCACCACGTGCCTGCCCGCACTGCCGGTTGCGCCGGTCACCAGGATCTCGGTCAAGCCCGGCGCTGCCGGCCTGCCTGCCTGCCGCCGTCGGTTCGTAGGCGCCGCCCCGGGTTACGTCACGCTGTCGCGGGGTTCCGTGACGGCATCCGCCCGGCTCCGCTGCCGGGCCCGGTAGGCGCGGGAGCGGCAGCGGGGCGAGCAGTAGCGGGGTGGGCGGCCGCCCGGGCGCGGGCCGGCGGCGGGAGCGGCCGCTAGTGCCCCGCCGCAGGCGGGGCAGGCCGGGGCGGGCGGCTCCTCGACGGCGGCCGGGGCGGCGGCCGGGGCCGGGTGCGAGGTCAGGCCCAGCCGTTCGGCGACCACCCCGGCCTGGAAGCGGCTGTGCGCGCCGAGGCCGTCCAGCAGGTCCGAGACGTGGCGGCGGCAGGTGCGCAGCGAGATGCCGAGGCGGCGGGCGATGGACTCGTCCTTGAGGCCCTTGGCGAGCAGCACCAGGATGCTCTGTTTCATCGTCTTGGTCACGTCGTGCGCGGCCTGCGGCCCGGTGGCGAACGGGGCCGCGTTCTCCCAGTCCCGTTCGAAGACCGTCAGCAGGTAGCAGAGCAGGTCCGGATCCCGGACGATCAGCGCGCCGCCGGAGCTGGCGGGCAGCAGGGCGAGCGAGCCGTCCACGATGATCAGCTGCGGCAGCACCTCCGGCAGCGTCCGGATCTCGGCACCGGCCCGGATGAGGCGCTCGGCGTGCACCCGGGTGGGCTGGTCGAAGCGCGTCGCGTGCTGGTACAGGCTGCGCATCCGCACGCCCCGGTCGAGCAGTGCGAGGTCGCGCGGCAGCGCCTCGCGCAGGGCGGCCGGGGGGAAGGAGCCGCCGTGCTTGGAGACCAGCACCTCGCTGCGGCAGGAGTCGATCACGTCGGCGAGCAGCGAGCGCACCGCGAACTTGTCCGGCAGGCGGTCGATGGTGCCCTGCGGGAAGGCGTGCTGGCGCGCCTGGAGGTAGACGGGCACCAGCGCCGCGAGCCCGTCGCGCTGCTGCTGGATGATCCGCCGCTGCTCGCGCAGGGCCTCCTCCCGGGCGCGCAGGGCGGTGTCGCGGGCGGAGAGCAGCTGCGCGGTCGCGGCCTGGGGGCTGACGGGCTGCCAGGCGGCCGGGTGCCCCTCCCCGGCGGCGCCGGCCAGCTCCTGGAGGAGGCAGGCGTCGGTGAGCTGCCGGACGGCGGCCTCGCACTGCGGAAGGCTCAGGTCGGTCTCGGACGCCGCCTGCGCGAGGGTGGCCGGGGTGAGGCGCTCGTGCACCACCGTCCACCGGTAGAGGGTGACGGCCGCGCCGTCGAGCGCGGGCACGACGGCGGTCGGGCCGGTCGGGCCGGTCGGGCCGGTCGGGGCGGTCGGGCCGGGGCCGCTCGGGCCGTCGGGGCCGATCGGGGAGTCCATCGCATGCCTCCTAAAGCTGCCAGGCAGGCTCATGATCCCCTGCGGGGGATGCCGTGGCCATCCGCCGCCTGGCAGGGTGGCGATCACGGACCGGCTGCCGCGGCAGGAACTGCGGAAACGTCCGGATCGTGTGGAACCGTCCCCGAAGTGATGGGAGTTGTCGTCATGCGAGGAATCGTGACGCGGGCACTGGCCGCGGTCGCGCTGGGTGTCACCGCCTGGCTGGGCGGGGTCGCTCCGGCCGGCGCCTCGGTGTTCGACGACGCGACGCTGACGGACCCGAACGACGGGCGCGGCGGCCACAACTGCGTCCAGACGACGGCCTGGGGCGACGCCTGGTGCCCGAGCAGGCCGCTGAGCTGACGCGTCGTCGCGGGCGAGCCCCGTCTCCTCCTCCTCGAAAGGACCGCCCTGTCATGCACATGGCTCTGAAGCGTTCCGTCCGTCCCGCCCCCACCGCCACCGGCCGGACCGGCTCCGCCCCCTCCGGGGCCGCGAGCTGACCTGGTCGGCGGGACAGCGCGCCCAGCACGGGAAGTCGGCCGAGTCGACTTCCCGTGCAGGGCGCGTTGCCGTGGGCGTCGACGGTGCCGTACCCGCGGGCGTCGGACGTGGAGACGGGCCTCAACCGCTCACGCGCACCCCGTACGTACCGGTCGCCCGGACCTCCTGCACCGCGTCGTCGTGGGCGGCCGGGACGGCGTCGAGCCCGGGCGGTTCGGTGACCGGCAGGTCGAGGCCGCCCCCGGCGAGGCGGTCGAGCGCCTGCCCGATGGCGCGGGCCGGCCGGGCGGGGCGGTGGCCGCCAGGCGCGGTGGCTGAAGCCGGTGACGGTCGGGTTGCCCGCCGCCGGGCGGGCCGGCGGGGGCAGGTCGGCGCCGGCGCCGCCGCCCGCGTTGCCGAACAGCACGGTCCGCGTGCCGGGCGCCGCTGCCGCGAGGACGAGGTCGAGCGCCGCGGTGCCCGGCGGGTCGAGCATCAGGTCGACGCCCCTGGTTGCCGGTGGTGGCGCGGATCGCCCCGGCGGCCGCCTCTTCGTGGGCGAAGGCGCGGTCGTGGCCGGGCGGCGATCGTGGCCGCGGCCTTCTCCGGCCGCCCGACCGTGCCGAGCAGCCGGCCCCCGCGGAGCAGCGGGACGGGCCCGGCGACGGCGGTGCCGATCCCGCCGCCCGCGGAGTGGACCAGCGCGGTGCCCCGGGAAGAGGCAGCCCGCGTCGGTCGGCAGCAGGAGCGTCGTGGCCAGGCCCAGTGGGACGGCGGCGGCCTCGCGCGGCGCCACCCCGGCCGGGAGCGGCACGGTGAGCGCGGCCTGCGCGGCCACCCCCTCGGCCGGCCCGGCGCCGACCGGCGCGGCCACCGCCCGGTCGCTGCGCGAGGCCGGCCCGGTCCCCCGGCGCGAGGAGGCCGACCGGCGCTGCTCCGCGCTGCGCACGGCCGCCCGGAGCGGCGCTCGTCCGGGCTGCTCGCGCCGTCCTCGCCGCCCACGCCCGTACGGAGGCCGGAGGCTCGCCCGGGGAGGCTCAGCGCCGGTGCCAGACCGCCCAGTTCTGCGCGCTGTCGTACCGCTCGACGTACCAGTCGGCGGGGTGGCCGGGCCAGTACGCCTCCGGCGGCTTCCCGGCCCCGGGCAGCGGGAGGACCATGACGTTCGCCTCCGCCGGGACGGGCTGCCAGCGGGGGTCGCGGGACCAGACCCGCCCCCGGTAGACCTCGAAGGTCTGGGCGGCGCGCAGCGACCAGTCGACGTCCCAGGCGAACACCACGTTGTCGTCCGGCCTGATCCCGGCGGCGCGGGTGAAGCCGGTTGCCAGGCCCTCGCGGCCCTCCGCGTGCGGCCGGGCGACCTGCGCGGTGATCGTCGTGGTGGCGAACGCGGCGAACAGCGCCAGCGAGCCGCCGAGCGCCCCGAGCACCCGGCGGCCCCCGGCGTTGCGGACCAGCACCACCGTGCCGAGCGCGAACACCACGGCGGCGCAGGTGCGGGGCAGGTCGACCCGGGCCCAGTCCGCGGCCAGGAAGGAGATGTCGGGCAGCGTCCAGGGGATGAACATCGACGTGTGCAGCCGCCGGCCGGCCGCCAGGGCCACGACCCCGGCGAACAGCAGGGTGAGCCCGGCCGCCACCGCCGCCGTCCGGACCAGCGCGCGGCGCCCGTACCCGGCGAGCACCGCGACGCCCGCCACGAAGGCCGCCGGTGCGAGGCAGGAGGTGTAGCGGGCGTACACCCAGTCGTCGACCCGGCCGTCCAGCGGCAGGGCGGCGGAGGCGGCCAGGGCCGTGCCGAACAGCAGCGCCACCAGCACGCCGCCGGTGACCCGCAGCGCCCACGGCCGGCGGCGGTCGAACACCGTGCCCAGGCAGGCGACGACGGCGAGCCCGCCGATGCCCCAGGTGGAGGCGGTGAAGTACCAGATCTGGCCGGTGGCGCGGGCGAGGGTCTGCAGGGCGGTCGACGGGTCGGTCAGCCCCTTCCAGAGCGAGCCGCCGACGTCGCTGTCCGGGACGGTGAACCGCGCGTGCAGCCACCTCGACAGCAGCTCGGCGCCGAGCACGCCGAGGCCGAGCGCCGCGAGCCCGGCCGCCGTGGCGCGCCACGGCGCCCGGCGCAGCAGCAGCACGCCGAGCAGGACGGCCGCGGTCAGCGCGACCACCACGCCGCCGCGGTCGTGCACCGCCATCGCGTAGCCGGCCGACGCCCCCGCGCCGACGGCGTGCCAGGTGCGGCGCCGCGGCGGGCCGTCGGCCAGCCAGCCGTGCAGGCAGAGCAGCCAGGCGAGCAGCAGGACGGGCAGGACGGCGTCGGTCATCACGAACTGCGAGTAGAAGACCACCGGCGGCAGCAGGGCCGTCGCGGCGCCGAAGGCGTACGAGCGGCGGCGGCCCAGGCCGAGGCGGCGCAGCGCGACGTAGGCGAGCGGGAAGACCAGCGCGTTGACGGCGGCGTTGATGCCCATGACCAGGTGGTAGGCGGTCGTCGGGTCGTCGGCCAGGCGCAGCGCGGGGGATATCAGCAGGGGGTAGCCGCCGGGGACGACCACGCCGACCGGGATCTCCGTCGCCGAGCCGCCGGCCAGCACGCGGGCCAGGGCGAGGTAGGAGTCCTCGTCGGGGTGGACGGAGGGGAAGCTCATGGACCGGACGAGGACGAGCCGGAACAGCAGTTCGGCCAGGTAGCCGGCGAGCAGGACCACGGCGGGGCGCAGTGCCGTGGGGCGGAACGGGCGCGGCCGGGTCGGCGGGCGCGGTGGCATGGGAGTGCCCCCTTCTCTCTGACTGTCGGACGACTGTATATGTCGGTGGACTGAATATGTAGTCCGACTGGTTCCGAGAAGGGGGCCGGCCCCTACGGCCGCGGCGGCGGGGCCGCGGTCACTTCGCGGGCGGCGTCGGGAACAGGCGCGCCAGCGGGTCGTCGAAGACCCTGGCGGGCATGCAGGCCGGCCCCGGCGCCTTCATCAGCCCGGCCTCCATCTCGCGGTAGCTGTTGGCCGGATCGGACGTCGCCAGCGGCAGGTAGACGAAGACCGTCGTGCCCGCCGGGACCAGGCGCGGGCGGACGGTCAGCACCAGCGGCCCGGTGGGCTGGTCGTGCTCGATCTCCCACCCGGCGTTGAGGTCCACGTGTGGAGGCCGCTCCGGCTCGGCGGCCCGGCAGCCGGGCTCGCCCGCGTAGACCCGGGCCCGGATCCCGAACCGGTCGATGTCGCGCTGGAGCTGGTCCGCGTCCACCGGTTTCTCGTCCTCCAGGATGGTGAGCCGGACGACCTGCTCCTCGCTCTCCAGGGTGTACGCGACGCCGCTGGCACGGCCCAGCGACCGGCCGCTGTCGTCGCCGGGGGCGGAGCCTTCGGAGCCGGCGGTGCCGGTGGTGAGGAGGACGCCGGCCAGCGCGGCGGCCAGCCCCAGCGGGAGCGCGGCGCCCAGGAGCAGGCTGCGCCGCCGGGGCGTGCGTCGGGGGGTGCCGGGGGCGGTGCCGGCGTCGGTGATGCTGTCCACCAGGTGCTCCTTGAGCAGGAGGAGGCGGCCGCGGGGGAGCTCCGGGGCGGCCGGGGCCGGCAGCAGCCGGGCCAGCTCGTCCCGCTCGGCCTCGTCGGACCGGTGGCGGGGGGTGGCGCTCATCGGATCGTCTCCTTGGTCGGCCGGACCGCGGGGGTGCGGTCACCTGGTACCTGTCCGGTGCCGTCCGGGCGTTGCGGTGCTTCCTGCCGGGGCGCGGGCCGGCGGGTCGTGGGCCGCCGGGCCGGATCCTGCCGCGCCGCCCGGGCCGACCGCGCCGCGGCCAGCTCCCGGGCGGTGAGTTCCCGCAGCCGGGCGCGGGCGCGCGAGAGCCGGGAGCGGACCGTACCCACCGGCCGTCCCAGCGCCTCGGCGACGGCCGCGTGGTCCAGCCCCTCCCACACGCACAGCGCGAAGACCTCGCGCTCGGCCGGCCGCAGCCGCTCCAACGCGGCCTTCGCGGCGGCCAGTTCCTCGGCGTCGGCGATCCGGCCCGCCAGCTCGCCGGAGAAGTCCGGCACCGCCTCGCGCGGCGGCAGCCTGGCCATCGCCTTCTGGTGCCGGCGCGCCGCCCGGCGGGTGTTGCGGATGACGTTCCCGGCGATGCCCAGCAGCCACGGCGCCAGGCCCTCCGAGCCGCCCTCGCGCTCGGGGGCGATCCGCGTGCGCAGCCGCCAGGCCTCCAGGAAGGTCAGCGAGACCACGTCCTCGGCGGCGTTGCGGTCCCCGGTCATCCGTACGGCGTGCCGGTACACCGTCTGGGCGTGATCCTCGAAGACCTGCCCGAACGCCCCGGCGTCCCCGGCGCGGATCCGCGCCCGTATCGATTGCTCCACACCCGGTCCTGTCCGACGGGGCCCACGTGCTGCCGTGATCCGCGCCACACCCGCGCGCGGTCGTCGGCGGGCGGTGCGTCAGGCGGCGCGGGGGCGGGAGGCCGCCGTCGCCGCGGCTCGGTGCCGGCGGTGGTACGACACGGTGACGGCCGCCGGCAGGGGTGCCCAGAGGACGGTCGGCAGGTAGGGGAAGCCGACCAGGGCGTGGCCGAGCGGGGTCGTGTCCGTACCCGGCATCGCCCACCAGACGGCGAACGGCGTCCACAGCAGGGCCAGGCCGACGGCGCCGAGCGAGGCCGCGAGGACCACCGCGCGCGGGTTCGCCGGGCGGCCGCCGAGGGACGGCACCCAGCCCGGCGGCACCGTGCCCCACGGCCGGACCGGCCCGGATCGTGAGCAGCGCCGGCGCCTCGGTGGCCACGCTCAGGAAGACCGGCCACGCCGCGCCCCGGCCGGTGAGGCCCATCGCCCGGTAGCCCGCACCGGTGTACCCGCCGTGCCAGCCCGCCACCGGCCCGAGCCGCCACAGCCCGGCCGGCAGCGCGGTGACGGCGGCGAGGTGGGCGGCGCGCACGGCCCAGCGGGGTGCGGCCGGAACGGAGCCGGTGGCCGAGGGGGCGGCGGGCGCGGTCGTCGTCCTGCCCCCACCCTCCCGCGCGGCCCGGGCCCGCCGCGTCAGCCCGGCGCCGGGGCCGGCGCCGGGGCCTCCCCCGGGCGGGGGAGGGGCGGCTCGGCCCCGGGCGCCGACCGCCCGGCCCTGCGTGCCTCCGCCCACCGCGCGTCCGGTACCGCTGCGGGCGGGCTGCTCAGCGCAGCCGGGAGGAGGACAGGATGGACGCCAGGTGCGCGACCACCATGCCCCAGGTGATCACCGTGATGCCCGCCAGCGTCCACCGCGTGGCGTCCAGGTTCCCGAGCCCGGCGTCCACCGCGGCCGCCGCCAGCAGCACCAGCGAGGCCTCGATGCCGTTCGTCACCCGGTGGATCTTGAACACCGAGGCGATCCGGCGGGCCGTCGCGATGCCCTGGGAGCGCGGCTGCGTCGACTCCTCGGTGGCCGGCAGCTGCCCGCTGCGGGCGCGGGCCACGTCCACCAGGTCCGTCGAGGCCTTGAGCAGCACCACGCCCAGCGCGGCCGCCAGCCCCGCCGACACCCACAGCTCCGAGCCGCCGCGCGCCGCCCGCACGCCCGCGCCGATCATCAGCGCGGCGTCCGCCAGGTACGCGCCGAGCCGGTCCACGTACACCCCGGCCATGCTGAACTGACGCTTCCAGCGCGCCACTTCGCCGTCCACGCAGTCGAACAGCAGGAACAGCTGGAACAGCACCACGGCCAGTACGGCGCCGGCCGGCCCCGGGATCAGCAGGGCCGCGCCGCCGCCGACCCCGCACACCACCATCACCCAGGTGAGGGTGTTCGGCGACACCCGGGTCCGCACCAGCTGCCGGGTGGTCCGCAGCGAGACCCGCCGCATGTACAGCCGGCCCGCCCAGTGCTCGCCGTTGCGGCTCTGGATCTTGGCCTGCGGCTGGCACACCTCGCGCAGCTCGGCGAGCGCCGGAGCAGCCACCATGACGACATCCCTCCACCTGTCCCGAAACGATCACCACAGGCTACGGCCTCCGGGGAAACGCCCGGACCGGCCGGTATGCCGCCGGCGGTCCGGAGGGTGTCCGCCACCGGAACGTCCGGTGCGCACCCCGTGTGCGGCCGGGCGGGCCCCCGCGCCCGGGGGAAAACCGGTGGGCCGCCCGAGCACCGCGGAGCTAGGCTGCGCGGGTTCGCCGGAACCCGAAGCCCCGGGCCCGACGGCCCGCTCCCGCACCCCGGCCGACGCGGCCCGCGGCCCGGAACGGAACGAGGAGCAGACCATGGTGACCACGGGCGGCCCGTCCGAGAGCCCCGACCTGGCCCGACTGCTGGGCGACCACCGCCCCCTGGGGCCGGTGGAGAGCGCCGACCACGAGCGGGCCCGCCGCCTGCTCGGCACCGCCGACGCGTGGGACCGGGGCACCTTCCCGCTCCACTTCACCGCCTCCGCGCTGATCGTCCACCCGCCCACCCGCCGCGTCCTGCTGCGCTGGCACGTCCGCCAGCAGGCCTGGCTGCACGTCGGCGGCCACGGGGACCCGGGCGAGACCCGGCCGCTGGACATCGCCCTGCGCGAGGGGCTGGAGGAGACCGGCCTGACCGACCTCGCCCCCTGGCCGGGCCCCGCCCTCGTCCACCTCGCCGTGGTGCCCGTCCCCGCCTCGCCCGCCGAACCCGCGCACGCCCACGCCGACCTGCGCTTCCTGCTGGCCACCGGCACCCCGGAGCGGGCCCGGCCGGAGAACCCGGCCTCCCCGCTGGAGTGGCTCACCGTCGAGGAGGCCAAGCGGCGGACCAGCGAGGAGAACCTCCGCGAGACCCTCGACCGCGCCGCCCGCCTGCTGGCCCCCTGAACGCCGCGCCCGAGCCGCCGGCGCCGCCGAGCCGCCGGCGCCGCCGAGCCCCTGCACCGCCGAGCCCCGGCGCCGCCGAGCCCCTGCACCGCCGGGCCCCGGCGCCGCCGAGCCCTGCACCACCGGCCCCCGCACCCCTGAGCCCTCTGGAGACGAACCGGATGCACACCGACCAGATCCTGATCTTCGACGCCGACGACACGCTCTGGGAGAACAACGTCCTCTTCGAGCGCGTCATCGACGGCTTCCTGGACTGGGTCGCCGCCCCGGCCGAGCAGCAGCGCACCAGAGCCCTGCTGAACGAGATCGAGACCGCCAACTCGGCCGCCTTCGGCTACGGCGCCGCCGTCTTCCGGCAGAGCCTCGCCGACTGCCTCCAGCAGCTCAACGGCCGCACCCCCACGGCGGACGAGCAGGCCCGGATCGACTCCCTGCTCACCCCGCTGACCAACCGTGACGTCGAACTGATCACCGGCGTCGCCGACACCCTGGCCGCCCTCGCCGACCGCCACCACCTGCTGCTGCTCACCAAGGGCGACCAGGACGAGCAGCAGCGCAAGGTGACCGAGTCGACCATCGACCACCACTTCCGCGGCGTCCACATCGTCGCCGAGAAGTCGGTCGACACCTACCGGCAGCTCACCGCCGACCTCGGCCTCGACCCGGGCCGCACCTGGATGATCGGCAACTCGCCCAAGTCCGACATCGCCCCCGCCCGCCGGGCCGGCCTGCGCACCGTCCTCATCCCGCACGAGCACACCTGGGTGCTGGAGCACGTGGAGCTCGGCCCGGACGAGGCGACGCTGCAGCTCGGGGCCTTCGCCGAACTGCTGCACCACTTCTGACGGCACGCCGGGGCCGGGCGCGTCAGCCGACCACCGCGGCGGCCGGCACCGGCGTCCCGTCCCGGTACAGCCAGGCCCGCTCGGCGGCCGACCAGAGCCCGGCCGTCAGCAGGTAGAGCACGGCGGCCACCGGCACCAGCGCCGCGAAGAGCACCGAACCGAAGGACAGGTAGGGCAGCAGGGCCGCCCCCGGCTGCGGGGCGGGCCGCACCTGCGCCGCCTCCGACGCCTGCGCGGCCGTCGCCTGCGCGGCGGCGCGCCGGGCCCGGCGGAAGTTGACCGCCCCGACCGCCGCCAGCCCGGCGAACAGCACCCCGAACACCGCCCACTGCCCGGCGCCGTGCGCGCCGGTGACGTGCAGGCCCAGCGGCACCCCGAGCAGCGTGTGGTCCAGCAGGTCGTTCGGGGTGGTGAACAGGCGGTACATCACCGAGAAGAACGGGATCTGCACCAGCACCGGCAGGCACCCCGCGAACGGCGACACCCGCTCCTCCCGGTACATCCCGGCCAGCGCCTCCCGCAACCGCTCCGGCCGGTCCCGGTGCTTCCTCCGCAGCTCGGCGACGCGCGGCGCCAGCCGCGCCCTGGCCTTCTCCCCGCGCGCCGCCGCCCGGGCCAGCGGGTGCAGCGCCAGCCGGACGGCGACGGTGAACAGGACGATGGCCAGGGCGGTCGGCACCAGGTGGGCGACGGCGGCGACGGCGGCGTGCGCCAGGGCGACGGCGGGGTCGAGAACGGCGAGTACGGACATGGTGAAGCGAGCCCTCCGGGGTCTCAGGACGTGAGTGATCGGCGGAGGGCGGCCACGAGAGTGCGCCGTGGTGGAGCCAGGACGGGTCTACGCGGCCGCCGGGGCCGCTCCCGGCGCCCTGGGGCGTCGCCTGCCCCGGGCGTCCGGATCACGCTGCGGAAGGAACGCCGTACGGAACGCCCGGCGCCGCAGCACCCCGCTGCGCACCGCCGCGGGCGCCCGCGCCCCCGACAGCCGGGCCCCGGCCAGCGTCCCGGCGACCGCCCCGGCCACCAGGACCACGGCCGCGACGGCGGCGACCGACGCCAGCGTCCCGCTGTCGGCCGCCAGCTCCCCGGTCAGCACCCGGAACAGGCCCAGCAGCATCGCGACCACGGCCACGGCGCGCTCCCCCTCCCGGTGTCCTGTCGGCGTCCTGACGTACCAGCAGGACGATCCTACGGCCCGCGGGGTTCCCCCCCACTGGCGGGGAACCTTGCACGCGCCCCGCCGGCCTTCCGTTCGTAGCCGAAGGCCCCCCGCCGGACGGGCGGGAGGCGGGGTCGGGCGAGGTGTAGCCAGCGGGGCTACACGGGGCTACCGTGGACGGGTGAAGACGATTTCCCAGCGGGAGTTCCGGAACAACTCCGCCGCGGTGATGGACGCGGTGGAGGCGGGGGAGACGTTCCACATCACCAGGAACGGGGTCGAGGTCGCGGAGCTGCGCCCGGTGGCGGGGCGGCGGCGGCTCACGGCGGAGGAGCTGGTGGCGCGGCACGTGAAGCTGCCGCGGGTGGACTACCAGCAGATGCGCAAGGAGGCCGAGGAGGACCTCGGGCCCGAGGAGCTGGTGGGGGACGAGGGCGACGACCCGTTCGAGCGGCGGCGTGGCTGAGCGCCGCAGAGCGCCCCGCCGGCGGCCGGCCGGGGTCCTGGACACCTGCGTCTACATCGACCTGGCGCTGCTCAGCCCGTCCGACCTGCCGGCCGTGCCCGAGCTGACCGCGATCACCTTCGCCGAGTTGCAGCAGGGCGTGTCGATGGCCCGGGACCCGGCCAGCCGGGCCGCCCGGCTGGAGGTGCTGGGCGCGGCGATGGCGGACTTCGACCCGCTGCCCTTCGACGCGGCCGCCGCCGCCCGCTACGGGACGCTGGTCACGCTCACCATCGCCGCCGGGCGCCAGCCGCGCCCGCGCCGGATCGACCTGATGATCGCCGCGGTCGCCTCGGCCCACGGGCTGCCGCTGTACACCCGCAACGTGGCCGACTTCCGGGGGCTGGGCTCGGCGGTGGAGGTCATCGGGATCTGAGGGCGGCCGTCCCGCCGCGCTCGATCCGGTCGGCCAGCGCCGCCGCGTACCGCAGCGCCTCCGCGCGGTCCCGGGTGCGCAGCAGGACCGTGTTGCCCCCGCGCCTGCCCCGGTCGCGTCCGGCCTTGACGGCGACGGCCCAGCGCCGGCGGCCGGACAGGGCGAGGACCAGCCAGCGGAGTCCGAAGTTCAGCCCCAGCAGGGCGGCGACGGGCAGGAGCAGCAGGACCCCCTCGCCGCCGGCGCTGCCGCCGACGTGCCGCAGCGGGTCGTAGGCGTGCAGGGGCCGGTCGGTGGCCCCGAAGCGGCCGAGCCACACCACCGCGATCCGTACCGGCCGGCGGTCGGGGCCGGTCACGTCGACGTAGCCGATCGACCCGCTGCGCCTGCCGTGCGCCCAGGCCTCCCGCTCCCGCGCCATGGCCAGGCGCTCCTGGAGCTCCTGCTCCGCGGCCTCCCCGGCCTGCCGGCGCTGCTCGAACTGCTCGGTCCAGGCCTGCTCGCGCGCCTTCTGTCCGGCGGACCACGCCTGCTCGCGCTCGCGCCGCTCGTCGGCCGTGACCTGCCGCCCCCGTGAGGTGTTCATCCCGACATCGTAGGAGCGGGGCACCGTGGGACCGGGGCCGTCGTGGGAGCCGGGCCGAGGGCGCGCCCGGCCGGGAGCGGCGGGTCGACAGCGCCGGGCCGGCGTGTGGCGGCCCGGCGCCCGGCCCGCCCGGTCAGCCCGGTCAGCCCGGGCGGACGGCCGTCCCGGTGGCGGCGGAGGCGCGGGCGGCCTCCAGCACGGCCAGGGCGGCGACCGCGTCGCGCGGGTCGACCGGGGGCGGGGTGCCCGGGGCGCCCAGGGCGGCCGCGATGCCCGCGTAGAAGGCGGGGTAGTCGCCCCGGTCGGTCGGCAGCGTGATCGCGGACTCGTCGGTGCCGAGGGTGCCGAAGTGCGAGGGCTGGTCGGCGCCCCAGGGGCGGCTGCGGTCGGGGCGCAGGCCCGCCCGCAGGTCGGCCTCCTGGGGGTCCATGCCGGGCTTGACGTAGCCGGCGGTGTCGCCGAGCACCCGCAGCCGGGGGCCGATCAGCGGGGTGACGGCGCTGGTCCACAGGTGCGAGCGGGTGCCGCAGGTGTGGGTGAGGGCGAGGAAGGCGTCGTCGTCCACCACCGCGCCGTCGCGCCGCACGTCGATCTCCGCGTACACCGTCTCGACCGGCCCGAACAGGGTGAGCGCCTGGTCGACGAGGTGGCTGCCCAGGTCGTACAGGGTGCCGCCGACCTCGGCCGGGTCGGCCAGCTCCCGCCAGCCCGGCTTCGGCTTCGGGCGGAAGCGCTCGAAGCGGGACTCGAAGCGGTGCACCCGGCCGAGCGCGCCGCCGCGCACCAGCCGGCTCGCGGTGAGGAAGTCGCCGTCCCAGCGCCGGTTGTGGAAGACGGAGAGCAGGACGCCCCGCTCCTCGGCGAGCCGGCACAGCTCCAGTGCCTCGGCGGAGGTGCCGGCCAGCGGCTTGTCCACGACGGTGGCCAGTCCGGCCCCCAGGGCGGCGCGGGCGAGCGGGGCGTGGGTGCGGTTGGGCGAGGCGATGACGACCAGGTCGAGCGCGTCCGGGTCGGCGAGCAGCTGCTCGGGCGTGTCCACGGCGCGGGCGTCAGGGTGCTCGCGCGCCAGCTGGGCGCGCCGGTCGGGGTTGGCGGTGACCACGGCGTCCAGCCGCAGCCCCGCAGTGGTGGCGATCAGCGGCGCGTGGAACGCGGAGCCGGCCAGGCCGTAACCGATCAGGCCGACGCGGAACGGCCCGGAAGTCGTCTGCTGGTTCATGCGCCCACTCAATCACGAGGCACCCGGTTGCTCCCGGTTTGGTGCCCGTCGGGCCGGTCGCCGGTCGCGGTACCGTCGGCTCGGCGCCGTCGGCCCGCCGCCGTCGGCTCGGCGCCGTCCGGACCGGGCCATCCGCGTCGGACGGCCCCTGCTCGGGGCCTTGGGCGCACTCAGTCCTGACGGTACGTCAGGCAGGCGGGACTCGTCGTCGGCGCCGGCCGTGGAGCGATCGCGATGCCGCGATAATCGACCTGGTCGACCACGGCCGCGCACAGGGGGCCTGCCCGGGCGAGACGCACCTGGCCCGGGATCGGCCGCCGCTTCCTCGCGGTCGGACTCCTCATGGCGACCTGACGCCGTCCGACGGACCAGAACAAGGGTGGAGCAGATGAAGATTGCAGTGGACGACCTCACCGGCCCCGAGATCGTCGCGTTCCTGGACTCGCACCTCAGGGAGATGCGGTCCACCACGCCGCTGGAGAGCAAGCACGCGCTCGATCTCGACGCGCTGCGCAAGCCCGACGTCACCTTCTGGTCGATCAGGGACGGCGACAGCCTCGTCGGGTGCGGTGCGGTCAAGCAGCTGGAGGTGGGGCACGGCGAGATCAAGTCGATGCGCACCGACCCGTCCCGCAAGCGGAGCGGGATCGCCTCGGCGCTGCTCGGCCACATCGTCGAGGAATCCCGGCGCATGGGCTACACCAGGCTGAGCCTGGAGACCGGGTCGACCGAGTTCTTCGCGCCGGCCCGCGCGCTGTACGAGAAGTTCGGCTTCGCGTACTGCGCGCCCTTCGCGGACTACCGGGAGGACCCCAACAGCGTCTTCATGACCAGGGCGCTCTGATCCCCCGCCCGGGGGCGCGGCGGGCGGCGCGCGCGGCGCCCCCGGCCGCGCCGGCCGGTCCGTCCGCGCCCCGGACGCCCCCGAGCCGCCCCGTCCCCCGGTGAGCGGTCGAGAATGCCCGGGCAGTATGTCCCGGTTCGGTGGCATATCTTCTTGATTCAACAAGCTGCCATGCAGCTTGTTGAACCGGCATGACCCACTCCTGTGCGGCCCGACCTGGCAATGTGCTGTCCGTCGGCGCGAAACGGCCCCGAGGCGGTGCGGCGGGGGCCGGGGAATCCGACCGGCGGAGTCCGGCCGGCGCGCCGGACGACGAAGCGCCCGCGTCGAACGCCGGACCCCCGGGCACCGGCCGGGGGCGAGCCACCGCAGTGCGACACCCGCAGAGATCCGAGTCCAAGGCGTCCCCCTCGGCCTTCGACGCCTTGTGAACCGACCTGAATTCCGCGTGACCAGGGATGTGATCGAATGAGTGGGCTGGTGGGCTGGATCGACTTCCGGCGCGATCTCGTCAAGCACGAGGACGTGCTGCACGCGATGACGGACACCATGCGGCAGCGCGGCCCCGACACCAAGGGGGTCTGGGTCTCCCGCGACGCCGCGCTGGGACACCGGGGGCTGTCGACCTCGGGGGCACCGGCCGGCTCCCAGCCGCTGCACCTCGACGGCGACCGGGGCGCCGTCGTCGTCGCCCACGTCGGTGAGGTCTACAACGCCCGTGAGCTGAAGCGGGAGATCGAGGGCTTCGGGGTCGACTTCAGGACCGGCTCCACCGCGGAGGTCATCGGACGCGCCTTCCAGCTCTGGGGGAGCGGGTTCGTCACCCGGGTCAACGGGGCGTACGCCTTCGCGATCTGGGACGAGCGCACCCGGCAGGCCGTGCTGGGGCGCGACCGCCTGGGCGTGAAGCCGCTCTACTACTACGCCCACGCCGACGGTGTCCTGTTCGCCACCGAACCCAAGGGCATCATGGCCAACCCCCTCTTCGAGGCGCGGCTGGACGTCACCTCGCTGCCCGTCGTGCTCCAGCCGCGGCTCGCGCTGCCGGGCGAGACCCCCCTGGCGGGCCTGGCGGAAGTCCCGCCGGCCACGGTCGTCACCTGGTCGCAGGCCGGCTCGACCCAGGAGCGCTACTGGCGTCTGACCAGTGAGCCGCACCACCACACCTTCGACGAAACCGCGCGCCACGTCCGGGAGTTGCTGGAGGACACGGTCAGCCGCCAGCTGGCGGCGTCGGTGCCGTCGGGCGCCATGCTGTCGGGCGGCATCGACTCCACGTCGGTGGCCGCGCTCGCCGTGCGGGCACTGCGCGAGCAGGCCCCGGACAGCGTGCTGGGCACCTTCTGCGTGCAGTTCGAGAGCGACCCCGCGCACTGGGTGGCGACCGAGCTGCGGCCGGACATCGACGCCCCGTACGCCGCCGCCGCGGCCGAGTTCCTCGGCACCCGGCACACCACGCTCACCGCCACCACCCAGCAGCTGCTCGACGTCATCCCCGCCACCCGCCGCGCCCGCGACCTGCCGGGCTGGGGCCAGTTCGACGCGTCGATGTACCTCCTGTTCCAGCGGATGCGGCGCGACTGCACCGTGGCCCTGACGGGCGAGGCGGCCGACGAGGTCTTCGGCGGGTATCCCTACTTCTTCAAGGAGGACGTCCTCGGCGCGAGCCGCTTCCCGTGGATGGGGAACGGCCCGAAGCTCTCGGACTACCTCTCCCCGGAGGTCACGCGGCTGGTCGACCCGCAGGAGGACGAGCGGGCCCGGTACTCCCAGCTGCTGTCCGAGGTGCCGAGGCTCGCCGGCGAGGACGCCCGGGACGCGCGGATGCGGGAGGTCTTCTTCCTCGGCCTGTCCGGTCCGCTCGCGGTGATCCTCGACCGCAAGGAGCGCATGAGCATGTCGCTCGGCCTCGACGTGCGCGTCCCGTTCTGCGACCACCGGCTGGTCGAGTACGTCTGGAACGTGCCGTGGGCGCTCAAGTCCCGGGGCGGCGTGAAGGGACTCCTCAAGGCGGCCATGGCCGACGTCCTGCCGTCGAGCACGGTCAACCGGAAGAAGAGCGCCTATCCGCACGTACAGAACCCGGAGTACGACCGGACGCTCGTCCGCGAGGCGTCGTGGATCGTCAACGACGCGGCCTCGCCGCTGGCCTCCTTGTTCGACACGGAACGGATGAACGGCCTCATCCGGCAGATCGACGCCAACGAGCTGCGGTCGGAACTGCCCGGCGGGTCCAACCAGGCGGCCATGCTGATCCAGCTCGTGGAGATGCACCACTGGGTCGACGAGTACAAGGTCTCGCTCGGCTGAGCCCCTCCTCCGCCGGCGGAGCGGAGGAATCCCCCCCCCGTGCACGCCACCCTTCACCTCGACAGTTCCTGAAACTCAAGGGAGTTCGTTCATGCTCGAGCTGATACCCATCACGGACGGCATCGGAACGGAAGTCCGCGGCGTCGGTGTCGGTGAGTTGTCGGACCGGGACTTCGAACGCGTCTACCAGGCCTGGATCGACACCACGGTGCTGCTGTTCCGCGGCCAGGACATGACTCCGGAGCAGCACATCGCCTTCACCGAACGGTTCGGCGGGATCTACACGTACACCCGCTCCCAGTTCAACCACGAGGACCACCCCGAGATCCTCATCCTGTCGAACATCTCGAAGGACGGTAAGCCGATCGGCTCGGCCTACAGCGGCCGGGTCTGGCACACCGACGGCCACTACCTCACCCAGCCGCCGGTCGGGTCGATGCTGTACGCCCGCGAGGTGCCGCCCGTCGGCGGCGACACCTGGTTCGCCAACATGACGGCCGCCTACGACGCGCTGCCGGAGGCGGTGAAGGAGCGCATCGACGACCTCAAGGTGATCATCAGCCGGGTGCAGTCCCGGCCCTACAACTACCCGGACCGCCCGGCGCCCACCGCCGAGGAGCGGGCCGAGTGGGTCGACGTGTCCCAGCCCCTCGTGCGCGTCCACGAGGTCAGCGGCCGCAAGGCGATCTACGCGGGCGGCAACGTGCCCTGGCGCATCGAGGGCATGCCGGAGGAGCAGAGCGCGCCGCTCGTCACCTTCATCCAGGAGTTCTCCGTCCAGCCGCGGTTCACCTACCGCCACCAGTGGCAGCCGGGCGACATCATCCTGTGGGACAACCGCAGCGCCATGCACCGGGCGACGTACTACGACCACGTGGCGCACCGCCGCCTGATGCACCGCACCACCATCTCCTCGCTGCCGTCGACCGTCGGTGCCGGGACGGCCTCGTGACCCCGCCCACGGTGCGCGACCACGACTACGTCATCGTCGGCTCGGGGGCCGCGGGCTCCGTGCTGGCCGGGCGGCTCACCGAGAACCCGAACGTGAGCGTGCTCCTGCTCGAATCCGGGCGGGAGCGGCACAGCCCGCTGCTCGCCGTCCCCGCCGCCGAGACCGTGCTGATGGGCAACCCGCGCTACGACTGGTGCTTCGAGACGGACGCGGACCCCACCATCGAGGGCCGCAGCGTCAGCATCCCGCGCGGACGGCTGCTCGGCGGCTCGAACGCGATCAACGGGATGATCTTCGTCCGCGGCCAGCGCCAGGACTACGACGACTGGGAGCGCCTCGGCAACCCCGGCTGGTCCTGGGAGGGCGTCCTGCCGTACTTCCGGAGCATGGAGCGCGCCCCGGGCATCGGCGGGGAGAGCCGCGGCCGGAGCGGGCCGATCAACGTGGCGCTGCCGCGCGAGCGGGACGAGCTGTGCGACGCCTTCCTCGCCGCCGCCGCCAAGGCCGGCTACCAGGAGAACCCGGACTACAACTCCGGCGACCAGGAGGGCTTCGGCTACTACCAGGTCAACCACGAGGAGGGCCGCCGCTCCTCGGCGGGGCGCACCTACCTGAAGGAGGCGCGCAAGCGCCCCAACCTCACCCTGCTCACCGACGCGCACGTCACCGGGCTGCGGTTCGACGGCACCCGCTGCGTCGGCGTGAGCTTCCGGTACAAGGGGGCCGAGTGCCGGGCCGGCTGCGGCCGCGAGGTGATCGTGAGCGCGGGGACCGTCCAGTCCCCGCAGCTCCTGGAGCTCTCGGGCATCGGCTCGCGGAAGGTGCTCGGCGACGCCGGGGTGCCGGTGGTGCACCACCTCCCGGGCGTCGGCGAGAACTTCATGGACCACTACGCGGCCCGGCTGAGGTGGCGGGTGCGCCAGCCGATCACGTTCAACGAGCGCTCCCGGGGGCTCGCCCTGGCCCGCGAGGTGGTGGAGTACGCCCGCACCCGGCGCGGCCTGCTGAGCCTGCCCATCGCGCTCGGCTTCGGCTTCGTCCGCAGCTCGGAGCGCGAGGAACGGCCCGACATCCAGTTCCACTTCGCTCCGGCGAGCTACGGGGAGGGCGCCAGCCGGCGCCTCGACACCCGCCCCGGCATGACCGTGGGCGTGTACGCGCTGCGCCCGGAGTCCCGGGGCTCCGTCCACATCCGTTCGCGCAACCCGCTGACCCCGCCGGCGATCAGGCCGCGCTTCCTGGACACCGAGCACGACCGCGCCAAGCTCGTCGAGGGCATGCGGATCGCACGCCGCATCGTCGAGCAGCCGGCCATCGACCACTACCGGGACTTCGAGCTGCTGCCCGGCAGCGAGGTGCGCACGGACGACGAACTCCTCGCCTACGCCCGCTCGCACGGCGACACCTCCTACCACCCGGTCGGCACCTGCCGGATGGGCGACGACCCGATGGCCGTGGTGGACGAGCGGCTGCGCGTCCACGGCGTGCACGGGCTGCGGGTGATCGACGCGTCGGTCATGCCGACGATGGTCTCCGGGAACACCAACGCGGCGAGCATGATGATCGGCGAGAAGGGGGCCGCGCTCGTGCTCGAGGACCACCAGAAGGAGTCCCGGGCATGACCGCGCCACGGGCCGAGGACACCGCCGCCGGCCCCCGGGGGGCGGTCCGGGACGTACCGGAAGCCCCGAACAGCCCGCTCCTCGGGGTCGGTTACGTCTCGGCGTTCCTCGTGCTCGCGAACGCCAACGCGGTGTTCTCGGGAAACCTCCTGCAGAGCGTGCACCCCTTCGCCTTCCTGTTCTGGAGCTTCTTCGCCTGCAGCCTCTTCTACGGGGCCGTCCAGGTCCTGCAGAAGGGCTGGGGAGGGCTGCGGGTGGGCCGGGACTCCGTCGGCCCGCTCTTGACGCTGAACGCGACCAGTGCCTTCAATTGGATCGGCTACTACTTCGCCCTCCGGTTCATCGAGCCGGCCATCGTCAGCGCCATCCTGGGCGGCCTCGGGCCGCTCGTGACGATCGCCCTGGAGCGGGTCATCCGGGGGCGGCGCTTCCCGGCCCGGGTCTACCCGGCGGCCCTCGGGGTGCTGTCCGGCACCGCCCTGCTGGCCTGGGGCTCCCTCACCGGGCACTCCGGCATCACGGGCGCGAGCGTCGCGGCGACGGTCACCGGCCTGGCGGCCTCCGCCGTCGGCGGGGTCACCCAGGCGCTCAACACCGTGGCCACCAAGCAGCTCGGAGACCGCGGCTGGTCGGCCACGCGGATCATGACCCACCGCTTCTACCTGCTCCTCGCGGTGGCGGCCGGACTCGCGCTGACGGGCCCCGGCCTCTCGCTCGACGGGCCCGCCCAGACCGGCCTGGTCGCGATCGCCACCGTCCTGGGGGTCATCGCGCCCCTGTGGCCGCTCCAGCGCGGGATCATCCTCTCCGAGCCCTTCACGGTGGCCGCGCTGCTCGCCCTGGCCCCGATCCTCACGTACCTGTTCCAGGGCTTCGACAACCGCATGGAGTGGTCGGCCGTGTCCGCGGCGGGCTGCGTGGTCGTGGCCGCATTCACCATCTACAGCACACGGATCATCAGCAGGAGAGGTCGCCCGTGAACGCGGTGTCGGAGAAGGTTCTCGTCGTGGTCGACGGCTATTCGTCCGGGGCGCAGCTGCCCGCCGTCCTCAAGGAGCACGGCTGGGCCTGCGTCCACGTGAACACGCTCCAGGAGCTCCCGGCCTACTACGCCTCGGCGTTCCGCGCCGACGAGTACGTCGACTCGTTCCCGTACGACGGCGACCTCGCCGGCCTGGTGCGGGAGCTGCGGGCGCACCGGCCCTCCGCCGTGCTGCCGGGAACGGAGAGCGGCGTCGTCGTCGCCGACCTCCTCGCCGACGCGCTCGGACTGCCCGGCAACGATCCGTCGACCAGCACCGCCCGGCGGAACAAGTACGAGATGCACAACCGCCTCAAGGAGGCGGGCCTGCGCAGCATGGACCACTACCTCGCGCGGGACTTCGACGCGCTGCTCGCCTGGGCGGCGCGGGGCGCCTGGCCCGTGGTCCTCAAGCCGCAGGCCAGCGCGGGCACCGACTCGGTGACCTTCTGCAAGGACCCCGAGGAGCTCCGCCGGGCGTTCGACCTGCTGCTCGGCACCACGACCCCGTACGGCGAGCGGAACGAGGCGGTGCTCGCCCAGCGCTTCCTGGCCGGCCAGGAGTACTTCATCAACGGGATCAGCGGCAACGGCCGCCACGTCGTCACGGAGGTCTGGCGCACCGACAAGACCCGGGTGCCGGGCGCCGGGCTGATCTACGACCGGAGCGTGCTGCTCGACCCCACCGCGCCGGAGATGGCGGAACTGGTCGGCTACGTCCACGGGGTGCTCGACGCCCTGGGCGTCCGCTACGGCGCGCACCACACCGAGGTGATGGTCACCGAGGAGGGCCCCACCCTCATCGAGTGCGCCTCCCGGCTGTCCGGCGGGCTCAACCGGCCCGCGGCGAACTACGCCGTCGGCAGCAGCATGCTCGACCTGGTGGGGCGCCTGGTGGCCGAGGGCGAGGGCTTCGCCGAGCGCCTCGCGGACACCCGGGAGCGCCACCGCAACCCGCTGTGGCAGGTGCAGTTCATCTCGAACCAGTCCGGCGTGGTGACGCGGTCCCACTACGGCGAGCTCGTGGAGACCCTCCGCAGCAGGACCTGGCTCCAGAAGGCGCCCCGGCCCGGCGACGCGGTCACCCGGACCACCGACCTCTTCTCCAGCCCCGGCATCGTCTTCATGAGCCACCCCGACGAGGACGTCCTCCGGGCGGACCACGCCACCGTGCGCGCCTGGGAGCGCGACAACCGGCTGTTCACCGTCGACGCCTGACGACCAGTCACCCGCCACCTTCACACGAGGGGAACCAGCGTGTCCGCAGCATCCTCCGCCGACCGCTTCGACTACGAGTCCAACCTCGGCCGGGCCGGTTCGTACCGCAGCCACCGGAGCGCCTTCTGGCCGCCGGCCGGTACGTACGAGGTCTCCTGCCTGAACCTCGCCGGCGCCACGCCCGACCTGGGCGACGGCTTCCTCTCCGGGCTCGCCCTCCTCAAGGACGAGATCGACGCGGAGTGGAAGCGCGTCAAGGAGGTCGGGGTGCCCGCCAGGCGCCGCTTCAACGCCCCGCAGCCCGTCGCCGACGCGATGCGGGCGCTGGCCGGGTACCTCCCGGGCGAGGCGGACCGCCGTGCCCTCACCCTGCGGGCGCAGGCCGTCCAGGACGGCTACGACGACGACATCCTGCGGGAACTCGCCGGGCTCCAGGAGGAGTTCACCGTCGTCGCCGGGCAGGTGTCGACCTGGTACGGCAAGGAGGTCAAGGGCCTGCCGACCGCCTTCGCCTGCCGCACCGACGAGACCCACCAGGCGCTGGTGACGGAGGCGCTGCAGGCCGGCGACGAGGTCGCCGCCCACCTGCGCCGCCTCCACGCCGACCTGCGCGTCGGCGACCTGCCCGCCTTCGGTGCGGCCCGGCTGTTCTTCATGGCCGGGGAGGGCAACCTGCACCCCAAGCACATCGCCTACTTCCTGCCGGAGGACGAGGGCGTCAAGTACTCGCCCTTCAAGAAGACGTACTACTTCGGCAACACCCACCGCGCGGTCCTGGAGAACATCTCCGCCCCGCTGGCCGCACGCTTCCTGGACATCGACGCCAAGTTCGATCCGAGCGACGCGCGCTTCGAGGCCATCCCCACCCTCGGCGTCCTCAGCCACGAGCTCGGGCACTTCGTGCACCGCCCCGCCACCGACTTCAAGGAGCTCAACGAGGCCGACCGGTGGGCCTCCGTGGTGCTCCAGGAGGTCGCCGCCGACGTCTTCGGCGCCCTGATCCTCGCCGACGTCTGGGCGGAGCGGTTCGGCATCGCCCAGGCCGACGTCGTCGCTTACTACCTGGCGGAGTGCCTGCGCTACGCCGACCGGGGCCTGGGCCACTTCCCGGACAGCGACGGCATGTTCCTGCAGATCTCCTACTACGTCCAGCTGGGGGCGCTCGCCCTGACGGAGAAGGACGGCCCCCGGCTCACCGGCGACTCCCAGGTCGTCCTCGCGGGGCTCCGCTCGCTGGCGCGGGTCCTCGCGGACGCGCTGCTCGGCGGCCGGGGGGCGCCCGCCGTCGCGCTGCACCGCGCCTTCGGGCCGGCCGTCACCGCACCGCTGCGGCCGCTCGTCGACGAACTGCGCCGCCTGCCCGCCAAGTCGGTCGAGTACACCCAGGAGCACCTGTACGCCGCCGGCCACCCCGCTGCCTGACTCCCGTTCCACGACCCCGGAAAGACAGAGATGACTCAAAGGGCGCAGAACCTCGAACTCGTCCGCGACTACTACACGTCGCAGCGGTCCGTCGGCGAGGAGACCACCAGCATCTACGAGATATGGGAGAACGGCGGGGCGTTCAACGACTCCATCACGCCGTCCACCTACGTTCCCGAGTACCGCTCCCACATGGTGCACGCGATCCTCTCGCTGACCAGGGACGGGGCGACCGTCTTCTCGCTCGGCTGCGGCAACGCCGCGGTGGAGGGCGTCCTCGTCGGCGAGAACCGCAAGGTCCGCGCGATCGACTTCAACGAGGAGGCGGTGGAACTGGCCCGCCGCAAGGGCGTCGACGCCTTCGCCGCGGACTACTTCACGCTCGACCCGCAGGACGTGGGCGACGTCGACCTCGTCTACGCGGACGGCTTCCTCGGCCACCTCTTCGACGCCGACGACCACCTCGGGCCCGCCCTCGGCAAGCTGGCCGGGCTGGGCCTCAAGCCCGGCGCCCACCTGGTGTTCTCCAACGACGCGCCGCAGGACCCGGCGGTGGGCTTCGCGCCGCACGAGCGGGTGGCCGACTTCTGGTTCATCGCCAAGGACTACCTCCAGGAGCGCCTGGTCGAGCACGGGTTCGTCCCCGTCGAGAGCTACTACTTCCCCTACGACCGCCCGCTCAGCGGACCGCGCAACCGCACGGTCTGCGTCGTCCGCGTCCCCTGACCCGAGCCGCACCCGCAGAAGGAGGGGGGAGAGATGCCGATACCCGCCGGGTTCGCCCGCCGGCTGCTGCCCGTCCTGGACGACGTCGTCGCCGCGTACGGGACGCCGTTCCACATCTACGACGCGCAGGGCATCACGGACACGTACCGGAGCATGGTCGACGCCTTCCGGGGCGAGCCGTTCCGCGAGTACTTCGCGGTGAAGGCCCTGCCCAACCCGCACGTCCTCGAGCTGCTCCACGGCGAGGGCAGCGGCCTGGACTGCGCCTCGTCGGTCGAGCTGGAGATCGCGGAGCGCGTCGGTGCGACCGGGGACGACGTGGTCTTCACGTCCAACAACACGTCGGTCCCGGAGTACGAACTCGCCCTGAAGGCGGGCGCGTTGATCACCTTCGACGACCGGTCGCTGCTCGACCGGGCCGGCACCCTGCCGGACGTCGTCTCCTTCCGGGTGTCCCCGCACGGCCTGGCCGCCGGGTCGGTCCTGATGGGGGACGCCACGCAGACCAAGTTCGGCGTGCCGGTGGACCAGCTGGCGGACGCCTACGGCGAGGCCCGGCGCCGGGGCGCGACCAGGTTCGGCATCCACGGGATGGCCTGCGCGAACGAACTCGACGTGGACCGGGCGATCCAGGCCGCCGTGGCCGTGGTCGAACTGGCCGCGCACGTCGCCGACGCGACCGGCGTCCGGTTCGAGTACGTCAACGTGGGCGGCGGCCTCGGCATCCCCTACCGGCCCGACGACCGACCGCTCGACTTCCGGGTCTACGCGGACGCCATCGTCGCCGCCAGGCGCCGGAGCTTCCCCGGGCAGGCGGGCCCCAGGATCCTGATGGAGTGCGGGCGCTACGTCACCGGGCCGCACGGGGTCCTCGTCACCAGCGTGATCAACCGCGCCCGCAAGGCCCGCGACATCGTCGGCCTCGACGCCTCGATGTCGGCGCTGATGCGGCCCGGGTTCTACGGGGCCTACCACCACCTGACCCTGCCGTTCGTCACCGGGCGGCCCGAGGGCACGTACGACGTGGTCGGCGCGCTCTGCGAGAACATGGACAAGTTCGCCGTCGAGCGCCCGCTGCCCGACCCGCGCGAAGGCGACCTCGCGGTCATCCACGACACCGGCGCCCACGGGCACGCCATGGGGTTCACCTACAACGGACGGCTCCGGCCGGCCGAACTGCTCCTCACCGCCGACGGCGACGTCGTCGAGATCCGGCGGGCCGAGGAGATCGGGGACTACCTGGCCACCGTACGCCCGCAGCCCGTGCCCGTCCTGGGCGCGACCCCCCGTGCCGCACGGCACCACGACGAGCAGGAGAACCGAGGTGAGTAGCGTGCACGACAGGGCGCTGACCGAAGCCGCCTTCGAGCGCCGTACGGAGCTGACCCGGGACGAACTGGCCGCGCTCGCACCGCACGTCGAGTCCGGGCTCGCGGCCCTCGACCGCGGCGAGCTGCGCGCCGCCAACCCCGTGGACGGCGCGTGGGTCACGGACACCTTCGTCAAGAAGCTGATCCTGCTGTCGTTCCTGACCCACGACAACAGGCCCGCGCAGTCCGGCGCGGGGCAGCCCAGGTCCTTCGACAAGGTGCCGCTCAAGTTCGAGGACTGGCAGGAGAGCGACTTCCAGAAGGCGCGGATCCGCGTCGTGCCGGGCGCCGTCGTCCGGCGCGGCGCCCACGTCGCCCCGGGTGCGGTCCTGATGCCCTCGTTCGTGAACATCGGCGCGTACATCGGGCCCGGCACCATGATCGACACCTGGGCCACGGTGGGCTCCTGCGCCCAGGTCGGGGCGCGCTGCCACATCTCCGGCGGCGCCGGCCTCGGCGGCGTCCTCGAACCGATCGGCGACGACCCCGTCGTCATCGAGGACGACGTGTTCGTCGGCGCGCGCAGCGAGATCGCCGAGGGCGTGCGGGTGCGGCGCGGCGCGGTGATCGGCATGGGCGTCTACCTCGGCCGGTCGACCCCGGTCGTGGACCGGGCCACGGGCGAGGTGCACTACGGGGAGGTGCCCGAGAACGCCGTCGTGGTGCCCGGCTCGCGCACCGACCGCCACCGGCCCGACCTCTCCGTCTACGCCGCGGTCATCGTGAAGTACGCGGACGAGCGGACCCGGGGCAAGACGGCGCTGAACGACCTGGTGCGAGACTGACCGGTGAACCAGGCCCACAGTGCTTTCGCCCGTCTGCGCACCCTGCTCGCCGACAGCTGTGCGCCACCGGGGCTCGACCCGATCCAGCTGCACCTGGGCGAGTCCCGGCTGGCCGCCCCCGGGGTCGACCTGACGCCGCTCGCGGCCGCGGCGGACTGGACCCGCTACCCGGAGCTCGGCGGCAGCGCCGGGCTCCGGGCGGCGTACGGCCACTGGCTGGCCCGCCGCTTCGGCGTGGAGCGCGCCCTGCCCGAGGGGAGGATCGCCGTCGAGCCCACCCCGGGCACCAAGCAGGCGGTGGCGGTGGCCATCGCCCTGGGCGCCCGCCGGGCCGGGCCCCCGCACGGCGGTCCACCCGCCGTGGTCATGCCGAACCCCTACTACCCGACCTACCGGGCCGGGGCGGCGGCGGTCGGCGCCCGGCCGGTCTTCTACCGCCCGGACGCCGCCGCGGACGCCGCCCCCGTCGTGGCGGCGGTCGGTGCGGCGGGCGGCCGGGCCGCCGTCGTCATCGTCTGCAACCCGGGGAACCCGCAGGGCCGGATCCTCTCGGCGGACGCCCTGCGCGAGGCGGCCAAGGCCGCCGCCGAGGCGGGGGCGCTGTTCGTGGTGGACGAGTGCTACACCGACCTGACCCTCGGCCGACCCGCCGCCGGCTACCTGTCGTCGGTGGAGGCGGACGGCGGTGCGCCCGGCCCGTTCCTGGTCCTGCACAGCCTGTCCAAGCGCTCCGGCGCCCCCGGGCTGCGCAGCGGCTTCGCCGCCGGCGATCCCGCGACCGTCGCCGCGTACGCCGACTACAACCGCCAGTGCGGGGTCTCGACGCCCGCGCCGGTCAACGCCGTCGCCGCCGCGCTCTGGTCGGACGACGCCCACGTCGCACGGGCCCGGAGCGCACTGGCGCGCAACTGGGAGCTGGCGGACGCCGCCCTGGGGGACGTCCCGGGGTACCGCCGGGCCGAGGCGGGGTTCTTCCTCTGGCTCCCGGTGCCCGACGACGAGGAGGCGGCCCGGCGGCTCTGGCGCTCCCGGGCCCTGTCCGTCATGCCGGGCCGGTACCTGGCCGCCGAGGAGGAGGACGGGGTGAACCCAGGGGCAGGACACCTGCGCATCGCCCTGGTGCACGACGAGGGGCCGATGCGCGAGGCGCTGGCCCGGCTCGGGAGCGCGCTGTCGCCATCGCCGGACGGGGAGGAGTGACCATGTCGGCCAACGGATCGGGAACCACCGGGGACACCGTGTTCCCCACGTCGCCGGTCGGGATAGCCCAGCAGCTGATCAGGTTCGACACGGTGAATCCCCCCGGCGACGAGGCCCGGTGCGTCGAGTGGATCCAGCGCCTGCTGGACCGCGCCGGAATCGAGACGAAGATCGTTGCCGCCACCCCGGACCGCCCCAACCTCATCGCCCGGCTGCCCGGCCGCGGCCTCGAACCGCCGCTGCTCCTCCACGCCCATGTGGACGTCGTCTCCGTCGAGGGGCAGCGCTGGACCCGCCCGCCGTTCGACGGTGAGATCGTCGACGGTGAGCTGTGGGGGCGCGGGGCCGTCGACATGAAGGGCCACCTGGCCATGATGCTGGCGGCGATGCTGCGGATGCGGGCCGCCGGGGAGGTGCCCGCGGGCGACGTCCTCCTCGTGGTCGTCCCGGACGAGGAGGCGGGCAGCACGGTGGGGGCCCGCTTCCTGGTGGAGCGGCACCCCGAGCTGTTCGAGGGCGTCAGGTACGCGATCGGCGAGGACGGCGGCGCCGAGCTCCGGCTCGGCCGGTACGCCCGGGTGCACCCCGTCGTCGTCGCGGAGAAGCGCACCTGCTGGGTGCGGGCGCGGCTGCGCGGGACGGCCGGGCACGCCTCGCGGGTGGTCGGCGAGCACGGGGCCGTCCACAAGCTCGTCCGGCTGCTCACCAGCATCTCCGACGGCGGGCTCGGCGTGGAGCTCACCCCCGTCGTCGACCGCATGCTCAGGGAGCTGGCGGACGCGCTGCCGCCCTCGGTCGGGGAACGGGTCGCGGCGTTCCGGGCCGACCCCGCCGACCCGGCCACGCTCGCCGGTCTCGACGACACCTTCGTGGGGTACCTGCGGTCGGTCGTCCAGCACACGGTCAGCGCGACGGTGCTGCACGGCGGCACCGGCACCAACGTGCACCCCTCGGAGATCACCGTGGAGCTCGACGGCCGGGTGCTCCCGGGCGACTTCAGCACCGCGGACTTCCTCGCCCGGCTGCGCGAGCGGGTCGGCGACGACGTGGAGCTCGACCTGTTCGTGGAGGGCGAGTTGACGCCGCCTCCCCGCCTCGACGGCTTCTACGAGCGGCTCGCGGCGGTGCTCAGGTCCATGGATCCGGACGGGGTGCCGCTGCCCGTGGTGACCACCGCCTCCACCGACGCCCGGGTGTTCAGCCAGCTCGGCATCCAGTGCTTCGGCTGGCTCCCGCTGCGGCACGGCCCGGACACGGTCTACCGGGACCGGCTGCACTGCCCCGACGAACGCATCGCGGTGTCGGCGCTGGAGTTCGGCGCGGACTGCTTCCACGCGCTGCTGTCGGCGCCGCCCGTCGAGGACGGGACGGCACCCGCGGCCTGACGGCTGCCGTCGAGGACGCGACCGCACCCGCGGCCCGACGGCTCCCGTCGTGGCCGCCGCCCCGGCCACCCGGCCACCCGGCCACCCGGCCGGCTCCGGGGGCGCCGCCGCCTCCGCGCCGCGCGCCGATTCCGACCCCCCACCTCCCACCCACTCACCGGGGAGCGAACATGACCCACTGGCTGGCGGTGGAGGACACGTCCGTGTCCGCGCCGTCCCGCAAGGGCGGCAGCAGACAGATCCTCGTGGCCTCCGTCGGCAACATCGTGGAGTGGTACGACTGGCACGTCTACACGTTCCTGGCCACGTACATCGCGGCCGCGGTCTTCCCGAAGGGATCGGGCAACTCCCTGCTGCCGCTCCTGTCGACGTTCGCCGTCTTCGCGGTCGGCTTCTTCGCCCGTCCCCTGGGCAGCCTCCTGCTCGGCGCGGTCGCCGACCGCCGCGGCCGCCGTGCCGCCCTCACCGTGACCGTGCTCCTGATGGGAGCGAGCTGCTTCGTGGTCGCGCTCACCCCCACGTTCGCGGCCGCCGGTCCGGTCGGACCGGTCGTCCTGGTGCTGGCGCGGCTCCTCCAAGGGCTCTCCGCGGGAGGGGAGTTCGCCGCCAGCACCACCCTCCTGGCGGAGTCGGCGGGGCCGGGCAGGCGCGGCCTGTTCTCCAGCTTCCACTACGTGGCCGCCACCGCCGGGCAGGTCCTGGCCTCCGGAACGGCCGCGCTGCTCGTCCTCGTCCTCGACGACGGTGCCATGCACACCTGGGGCTGGCGGGTGCCATTCCTCGTCGGCGCGCTGCTGAGCCTCCTCGGCCTGTGGGTGAGGTACGCGGCCCAGGAGACGCTCGACGGAGAGCGGCCCGAGCGCCGTACCGGGCTGTTCGAGGGGCTGCGCACGCAGCCCCGGGCGTCCCTGCTGATCTGCGGCATCACCGTGGGCGGCACCATCGCCTTCTACACGTGGACCACCTACCTGCCCACGTACGCGCAGGTGAACGCCGGCTTCGACAAGGGCCGCTCACTGCTGGTGGGCACCGTCTCGCTGATCTTCTTCGGCCTGGTCCAGCCGCTCGGCGGCCTCCTGTCGGACCGCGTCGGGCGGCGCCCGCTGCTGCTCGGCTTCGCGGGCGGCTTCGCGGTGCTGTGCGTACCGCTGCTGCACATGATCGACGACTCCTTCTGGTCGCTGCTGCTAGTCCAGTGCACCGGCCTGCTGCTGCTGACCGGGTACACCTCCATCGCCGCGGCCGTCCACGCGGAGGTCTTCCCGGCCCGGGTGCGCGCCGCGGGGGTCGGCTTCCCCTACTCCCTCACCGTGGCGCTGTTCGGAGGGACGGCTCCGTACGTGGGCACGCTCCTCAAGGACCAGGGGCTCGTCGGCGCCTTCCCCTGGTACGTGGCCGGGCTCTGCCTGCTGTCCGGGGTCGTGTACCTGCGGTTGCCGGAGGGCGCGTTCAAGCAGCTCGACCGGTGAGGGCGGGGGCGGTGGGGTCCGTCGGGGGGCGCGGCCGGGCGTGCGGGGGCCGCACGTGCCGCACGTGCCGCACGTGCCGGTGCTCCGCGTGGCAGGCCGCACCGCGCCTGTCCTCGGCGTGCCAGGCCCCGCCGCACCCGTCCTCAGCGTGCCAGGCCCCCCGCGCGCTCCTGGGCGGCCAGCAGGTAGCCGGCCTGCAGACGGCTCTGGGCGCCCATGGCGGCCATGATCTCGGCGATGTGGCGGCGGCAGGTGCGTACGGAGATGCCCAGGCGGGTGGCGATGGAGGCGTCCGTCATGCCCTCGATCAGCAGCCGGACGATGACCCGCCGGAGGTCGTCCGTGATCTCCGCCCGCGGCGAGGTGCCGACCGTGAACGGCTCGGCGGCCAGCCACAGCCGCTCGTGGACCTCCACCATCACCGCGACCATGTGCGGCTCCCGGACGAGGGCCGCGGCGTGCGGGTTGCCCGGCACCGCGATGACCGCGGCCTTCCGGTCGAAGACCAGCATGCGGGTGAACCGGTCGTCCAGGGTGCGGACCTGGGCGCCGAGCTTGGTGATCCGCTCGATGTAGCCGCTGATGTCCGGGCGCAGTCCGGCCGTGTGCTGGTACAGGACCTTCATCCGGACGTCCCGCCGCAGGAGGTCCTCGTCCCGGGGAGCCGCCTCCGCGAGGGCGCTCACCTCGTGCCCCCCGCCGGGTTGCGCGGTGAGGATCTCCTCCTGGCAGTGGTCGGCGAGGTCGGCGATGACCGACCGGACGTCGGCGAGGTGCCGGATCAGCTGGAACTGGTTGCGGTGCTGCTGGGCGGAGATGCTCGCCTCGAAGGCGGGCATGAAGGACATGAGGTCCCTGCGCGTGCGGTCCATGGTGGCCCGCCGCGTGCGGATCTCCCGTTCCAGGGGGCCGAGGACCTCGGAGGCCGCCTCGTCCGGCGCGACCGCGACGAGCCGGCCGCCGGAGCGGACCCGGAGCAGCCCGCTGGCGAGCAGGTACTCGACCGCGGCCTCGACCGCCTGGCGGGAGAGCCCGAGTTCCCCGGCGAGCTCGGCCGGGGCGCCGTGGTCCACCTCGTGGTTCAGCACGTGGCTGTACACCTGGAATGCCGGTTCGCGGCTGACTTTCCCCGTATCCATACCAACTCCGAAGAATGGTGGCCCTGTTGTGGGGCTGAGAAGACGAGATTGGAGGATGAGTCCGGAAGGTGGAGCCGTCCGCGCCGTCGAGGACGGAGGAGGGTGACATTGCCGTGATCATGACATATTGCGGCCGGGGCCGCATGGGTGGTCCGCATGGTGGGCGGCCGCCGTCGTGCGGGCGCCGAGCGGGGCGCGGGCTGTGGTCTGCGGCTGCGGTGGAGGACAACTCCCGTGTGCAGGAGGCCTGGTGGCGCTCCCCGGCCCCGTCCGGTCCGTGACCGGCTCCGGGGGCTGCGCTCGAAGCGGCCTACCGCGCTGCCTCGGGCCGGGCAGCGGCCGGGCCGGTACAGCCCCCGCCTCTGCCCCGCTCCGGCGGTCCCTGCCGCCGGGCCGTGTCGAACCCGTCCTTGAGCCGGGCGCGGCGGTGGTTCGGTTCCCGGCGTGGCGCCATGGTGTCCCCTCGGGAGTCCGGATCGGACCTGTGGATCCCGGGCCGCGCTCGTCCCCCGCGACCGCTCTCCCGGCGAGCCGATCCTATCCCGACTCACGCTGGGTGCACGCGGTTTCGTGATTGTCAGCCCCTTGACGGGCCCGTGGTGAGCCGCCTTCGCGGGCCCCGTCCTGGCCGGTTCCGAGCCCTGCCCGCGGCCGGGCGCGGGGGTGGCTTCCGTCCTGGCCCGCCCGGCACCCGGGGGTGGTCTCCGTCCTCGCGCGCCCGGCACCCGGGGGTGGTCTCCGTCCTCGCGCGCCCGGCACCCGGGGGTGGCTTCCGTCCTCGCCCGCCCGGCACCCGGGGGCCGGGAACCGGGTGGTCAGGGGGCACCGACGGGTGTGCGGCGGGGCTGCCGCCGACGGGCACGGCTACGCTAGTCGGTGTTGGGGCAGCCTGTGGCGCCCGACCGGCCGAGGGTGTCCGGTCCGGGCCTGTGCGAGAACGTCCAGACCTTCGCAAGACCGAGGAGACACCTGCGTGGCAGACCGCAAGCCCATCGAGTCCTGGCTGACCGACATGGACGGGGTCCTCATCCACGAGGGCACCCCGATCCCCGGGGCGGAGGAGTTCCTGCGCAAGCTGCGGGAGTCCGGCAAGCCCTTCCTGGTCCTCACCAACAACTCCATCTACACCCCGCGCGACCTCAGCGCCCGGCTGGCCGGGATGGGGCTGGAGGTGCCCGAGGAGTGCATCTGGACCTCCGCCCTGGCGACGGCCAGTTTCCTCAAGAGCCAGCGGCCGAACGGGACCGCGTACGTGATCGGTGAGGCGGGCCTCACCACCGCGCTGTACCAGGCCGGCTACGTGCTGACCGACAACAGCCCCGACTACGTGGTGCTCGGGGAGACCCGCACGTACTCCTTCGAGGCGCTCACCAAGGCGATCCGCCTGATCAACCAGGGCGCCCGGTTCATCTGCACCAACCCGGACGAGACCGGCCCCTCCACCGAGGGCGTGCTGCCGGCCACCGGCTCGGTCGCGGCCCTGATCACCAAGGCGACCGGGGTCGAGCCGTACTTCGTCGGCAAGCCCAACCCGCTGATGATGCGCGAGGCGCTGAACACCGCGGGGGCCCACTCCGAGACGGCGGTGATGATCGGCGACCGGATGGACACCGACATCGTCGCGGGCATGGAGGCCGGCATGGAGACCATCCTGGTGCTCACCGGGCTGACCTCGGCCGCCGACGTGGAGCGCTTCCCGTACCGGCCGAGCCGCGTGGTCCAGTCGATCGCGGACCTGGTCGAGCTGGTCTAGGCGGCGCGAGGGCGCGCGAGGGCGCGCTGTGGCTGCTGAGGTCGCTGTGGTCGTTGTGGCCCCGTTCCGGCTGTCGCCGGGGCGGGGCCGCCGTCGCTCCCGGGCCGCTTTCCGGCCGTCCTTGCGGCCGCCCTCTCGGTAGCCCCTCGGTCGTTCCCCGGCCGTCCGCCGGTCATCACCCGGCCATCACCCGGCCTTCCGGTCCGTCGGTGGCGCGGCGGACTTCCGCTCCGGGAGGGCGGGTTGTCGGTGGGGCTGTGTAGCGTTCGGGGTGCAAGAGGGCGTGCGGCGCAGCAGCCGCGGGGTGAGAGGTGGATTGGCGTGACGGACACGGTCGAGGCGGGCGTGGTCGAGGCCGGCGGGGCCGGCGGGCTGGAGCTGCCCGAGTCCTGGCGCGGGGTGCTGGGCGCCGAGACGGAGAAGCCGTACTTCGCCGAGCTGGCGGCCTTCGTGGCGGCCGAGCGCGCGGAGCACGAGGTGTTCCCGCCGAGCGGCCAGGAGTTCGCCGCGCTGGAGGCCACCCCGTACGACAAGGTCCGGGTGCTCGTGCTCGGCCAGGACCCGTACCACGACAACGGCCAGGCCCACGGCATGAGCTTCTCGGTGCTGCCGGGCACCAGGACGCCGCCGTCGCTGCGCAACATCTTCAAGGAGCTGGACGCCGACCTCGGCATCCCCGCCCCGGACAACGGCTACCTGATGCACTGGGCCGAGCAGGGCGTCCTGCTGCTCAACGCGGTGCTCACGGTCCGTGCGCACGAGGCCAACTCGCACAAGGCCAAGGGCTGGGAGAAGTTCACCGACGCGGTGATCAAGGCGGTGAGCGCGCGCGAGGAGCCGGTGGTCTTCGTGCTGTGGGGCAACTACGCGAAGAAGAAGCTGCCGCTGATCGACACCGACCGGCACGTGGTGGTGCAGGGGGCGCACCCGTCGCCGCTGTCCGCGAAGCTGTTCTTCGGCAGCCGGCCGTTCTCGCAGATCAACGCCGCGCTGGAGTCCTTCGGCAGCGGGGCGATCGACTGGCGGGTGCCGAACCTGAAGGAGGCCTGAGCGCGCGCTCGCACGCGCTTGAGCCCGCCGGAGGGGTTCTGAGCGGCTCCGAGCGGCTCCGAGCGGTGGTGGCCGTGGTCCGGACGGGTTCGATGTCCCGTCCGCCCACGGCCACTTGGCGTTCACCGGCGGTGGGCGTCGGCCGGGGCCGGGTGTGCTTAGCTGGTGCCCGACCGGTCGCCGGACCGGTCCCGGGGAGGGGCGGTACGTGCACGGTCTGGGGTGGACAGGGCGGTCGCGGGGGGCCGTGGGGGCGGCGCTCGCCGGGGTGCTGCTGGCGGCTGTCGCTGGCTGCGGCGGTTCGGACGGCGGCGGGCCGCAGGCCCGCTCCGCGCCCCCCGCCACGGGTGCGGGCGCGGGGACGGGCCCGGGCGCGGGCCTCGCCCAGCTCCCCGGGCAGGCGTTCTACGTCTCCGACCGCACCAACGCCGCCCTCCAGGTGGCCGCGCTGCGCGGCCAGGGCCGGACGGCGGAGGCCGACGCGCTGCTGCGGATCGCCGCCCAGCCCTCCTCGCAGTGGCTCGGCGAGCAGGGCGCCCAGCAGATCGCCGAGCAGGTCAGCCGGCGGGCCGCCGAGGCGGGCCGGACGGCGGTCTTCGTCGCGTACGACATCCCGCACCGCGACTGCGGCCAGTACTCGGCCGGCGGCGCCCCCGACGCGGCCGCGTACCGGGCCTGGATCACCGGCGTCGCCCAGGCCCTCGGCGACCGGAAGGCCTGGGTGGTGCTGGAGCCGGACGCCGTCGCGCACACCCTGGACACCTGCGGGATCAAGGGCGACCTGGCCGCCGAGCGGTACGGCCTGCTGGCCTTCGCCGTGCAGGAGCTGAAGAAGAACCCGAACGCGCGGGTCTACCTGGACGCGGGCAACCCCGGCTGGGCACAGGACCCGGAGGCACTGGCCACCGCCCTGCGCAAGTCGGGCATCGCGGCGGCGGACGGCTTCGCCGTGAACGTCGCCAACTTCTACGACACCGAGCGGAACGCGGCGTACGGCGCCAGGCTCTCCGCGGCCCTGGGCGGGAAGAACTTCGTCATCGACACCAGCCGCAGCGGCAACGGGGCGCTGGGCGGCGACGCCTGGTGCAACCCGCCGGGGCGCGCGCTCGGCGAGCGGCCGACCACCGAGACCGGCCGGCCCGGGGTGGACGCCTACCTGTGGATCAAGAACCCGGGGGAGTCGGACGGCGACTGCGGCCGGGGCGAGCCCCGGGCGGGCGAGTTCTGGCTGCCGTACGCGCTCGGGCTGGCGCAGGCGGCGCGCTGAGGCCGCCTGCGCCGGGGCCCGGCCGCGGGCCCGGTGGGGCGGGGCCGGTGTCCGGGGCGTGTGCCGTGGCCGGTGCTCGGTGGACGGGGCGCCGGTGTCCGGGGTTCGGTGGACGGGGCTCGGCACCCGGTGCCCCGGGGCGCCCGGGCGTCAGCCGGTCACCTGGATCCAGCGGGCGACCGACGGGGTCCCGGCGGCGTCCGTCAGGAACAGCATGTACCAGCCCGGCGGCAGCAGGTTGGGGTTGCCGGGCAGGGCGAGCGAGACGCCGTCCGCCGTCCGCCCGGTGACGTCCAGGGCGACCGAGCGCTGCTCGACGTCCGTCACGTGGGTGACCGAACTCGGCCGGATGAGCTTGGCGGTGGCGACCGCCTCCGGCCGGGCCGCCCCGACGGTGAGGGTGCTGCCGAGCCTGGCCGCCTCCGGGACGGCACCGACCTGCGGGCGGTCGCCGTGGTACAGGTACGGCGGGGTGTAGATCTCGATGCGCTGCTCGAAGCCGCCCGGCTGGGTCTCGGCCTTGTCCGCGAAGAGCGGGTTGGAGCCGAGCACGGCGACCCGGCCGTCCGGCAGCAGCAGCGCCTCGGAGTGGTAGTTGCGGCCGACGGTCGGCTCGGCGGCGGTGGTGAAGCTGTTGGAGTCCGGGTGGTACACCTGCGCCTTGAGCAGGTCGCTGTCGCCGCGGCCGCGGTAGCCGCTGGAGCCGCCGGTGGTGAAGACGGTGTCGTCCGGGAGGATCACGCTGTTCAGGTAGCGGGTGCCGCCGGCCGGCAGGTCCGGGCCCGGGGTGAAGGCGGGCGCGGGGGCGGAGAGGTCCGCGATGTCGGTGCGGGCCGTGGACAGCGGCGACTCGCCGACGCCGCCACCGCCGAGCACCATGACCTTCTGGGCCTGGGCGGGCGGCAGCAGCACCGAGGCGGAGGTCTCGGTGAGGCCCGGGTCGCGCAGGCCCGGGACGGGCTGGAAGGCCCCGTTGGACAGGTCCCACAGGCCGGGTTCGCGGCCCTTGTCGCCGGGGCCGTAGCCGCCGTTGGAGCCGGAGTAGAAGAGCCTGCCGGAGGCGGTCAGGAAGATCGCCGGGTAGGTCGGGAAGTAGTGGTCGGGGCCCTTGGACCAGGACTTGGTCGCCGGGTCGTAGATCTCGTTGTCGTTGCCGTTGAGGATCTCCCCGGTGTCGTCCAGCCCGGAGACGGTGACCACCCGGCCGTCGCCCAGCCCGGTCAGCGTCGGGTACCAGCGGGCGTGGGCCATGTCGGTGACCGGCTCGTACAGCTCGGTGTCCGGGTTGAACTCGAAGGCGGCCCGGATGCCCTGGTACTCCTGCTTGTCCAGGGTCAGCTTCTCGTTCTGCCCGTACAGGTTGTGGGCGTCGGCGCCGCTCAGTCCCTTGATCCGGTACTGGGCGGGGGAGTCGGCGACGTAGGCCTGGCCCGGGGCGACCGCCTCCACGTACACGTGCTGCTCGCCGGCGGTCACCACGGTCTGCCGGCCGGAGCCGCTCTTGGTCGCGGCCGGGACGGTCACCGGGGCGGTGCTCGCGTACTCGTGGCCGTCCGGGGAGACGAACACGGTGCCCCGGGGAAAGGTCCGGGCGCGGTCCGGGCTCTCGTTGCGCACCCGCATGACGCCGGCGGCCTTCTTCACCGCGCCGGCCAGCTTCTCGTAGCGCTGGGTGCCGCCGGCCACCAGGACGCGGCCGTCCGGCAGTGAGGTGTGGCCGCCGCAGAACATGTCGGCGGGGGTGGGGACGAGCTTGTAGGTGTTCCTGGCCGGATCCCAGAGCAGGCTCTTGAAGGTGCCCGCGTTGAACTGCTTCTCGTCGTTGCCGGAGCCGGCCACGATCAGGACCTTGCCCGTGCGCAGCAGGGTCGCGTGCACGGCGTTGACCCGGAACTCGGCGGGCAGCGACAGGGTCTGCCAGTGGCCGTACTGCGCCTTGTACTCGGGGCGGTTGATCACGTAGTGGTGGTACTGCGCGGAGGCGAAGCCGAGGACGGCCGGTGCGTTCATCCCGGCCACGGTCAGCGCGACGGTGCTGCCGAGGGCGAGGCGCTTGGTGCGGCCGGCCTTGTGGATCTTCACGGTGGGTGCTCCCCTCGGGAGGCGGTCGGGGCGGCGGTTCGGCGGGCGGCGCTGTTCACGTGGCCGGGGGGCGGGGTGTTCGGGGCGGGGTGTTCGGGGGATCGACGGGGTGCTGTCAGCGGGCGGGCGTGCCGGTGCCGGTGCCGGTGCCGGTGCCGGCGTGGTCGGGGTCGGGGTCGTGGTCGGGGGAGAGGGCGGGGCGTACGGGCTGCGCCGCCCAGGCGGCGCGCGGGTCCGGCCCCGCCCGGCGGTCGCGGGCGGGGCGGGCGTGACGCGGGCGGCGCTTCTCCAGCACGACCCTCGGGGCCGCCGTCGGGTCGCCGGTGACGGTGAGGGTGGCGGTGGGGCGGGTCCGCCGGCGGCGCACGGCGTCGCCGGCGCTGATCAGGACCGGCAGGAGGGTGAGCAGGAGGGCGATCCATGCCCAGGTGCGCATCGCGACGTGGTCGTAGCCGGTGTGGTACGAGGCGGTGATCGCGCCGCCGAACACCAGCGTCCAGAACAGGTGGAAGCGGAAGGTGCCGAGCCGGTCGGTACTGGCCGAGCGGCCCTTGGGCGTCACCACGAAGCGGCTGCGGCGGCGGACGAGTGCCTGGAGCAGCGAGGCCGCGTAGACCGGGCCGCAGAGCGCCGACATCACCATGCCGGCGACGCCGGAGGAGCCGGCCGGTTCGTGCGGGCTCACGTTGTGCTTGCGGTTCCAGGTGTAGAGCAGGAGTTGCAGCGCGGCGGCGTCGCTGTAGAGCATCATCCAGATCTCCGAGGAGACGTGCACCCCGGAGGCGCCGAACCCCAGGTAGAGCACGCTGGACAGGCCGCCGAGCAGCCAGGTGAGCGCCGCCATCGGGTAGAAGCCCACCATCAGCGTGTAGTTGAGCAGCCGCCCGGGCGACAGCCGCCAGAGCACCCGCCAGTACTGGGTGAACAGGGTCTCGTAGGTGCCGCGGCTCCAGCGCAGCTGCTGGGAGAAGAAGTCGGTCCAGGAGGACGGGCCTTCGCCGACCGCGAGCACGTCCGGGGTGTACACGGACTTCCAGCGGTCCCCGGTCTGCGGGTTCCGGCTCCGGTGGAACTCCAGACCGGTCGCCATGTCCTCGGTGATGGAGTCGTACAACCCGCCGATCGACCGGAGTGCGCGGATTCTGACGGCGTTGTTGGTGCCCACGAACATGGGCGCGCCGTAACGGTTTCCGGCGCGTTGGATGAGGGCGTGGAAGAGGTACTGCTGGCTCTCGGAGAATTTCGTGACGGCCGAACCCGAGCTGCGGTAGTTCCCGTACACCTGGGGGCCGACGACGAATGCCACGTCGGGGTCGCGGAAGTAGCCGAGCATCCGCTCGCAGAAGTCCGGCAGCGGAACGTGGTCGGTGTCCACGGACACCCAGAACTCGTAGTCGTCGCCGTGCGCCTGGAGCCAGGCGTTGTAGTTGCCGTGCTTGGTCCCGGCGCGGAAGCGGCCCTTCGGGCGGTTCCAGTGCGGCCGGCCGGCCCGGCTGAAGTGGTGCACGCCCAGCTCGGCGCAGAGCTCCCGCATCGCAGGATCGTTTCCCTCGTCCAACAGCCAGACGTCGTACGGCCCGTTGTGTCGCACGACGCGCGCCGCGGTCAGTGTGGCCCGGACCATCTCCGGCGGCTCCTTGCCCGGCACGCAGGTGGTGAGGAAGGCGACCCGGGTGCCGGGCTCCGGCGTCACCGGGACGGGATCGCGGGCGACCAGCGTGGCGTGGGTGTTGGAGACGACGTTGACCAGCCGGAACACCTCGACGACGGCGATGATGCCGATCATCACCTTGTCGCCGAGCAGCACCAGCGGGTTCGTCTCGTCCAGTCGCTCGGGCCAGTGCTCCGGCAGCAGCAGCCACACCAGCAGCACCGCCTCCACCACGGGGGCGGCCAGCAGCAGCAGTGCGGCCCGGATCCGGTGCGGCTCGCGGCGCAGCAGGCTGCGGTACCGGACGCGGTAGGGGGCGGCGGGGGGCGGCTCCGGCACCGTCGTTCCCGGCGCTTCTGTTCCCGGCGCCGTCGCCCCCGGTGCTTCTGTCCCCCGCGTCGCTGTTCCCGGCGTGGCTGTTCCCGGCACCGTCGCCCCCGGCATGGCGGGCTCGGGCCAGTAGACGCCGGCGCCGAGGTCGTCGTCCTCGTCCGGGTCGTGGGCCGGGCCCGCCAGTCGGCTGAAGTGGCCGTAGTCGTAGGGGGCTTCGGGTATCGGAAGGGAGGTCAGGGCGTCCTCGTCCAGCCGCCCGCCGCCTCGCCCGTGGGCCGTTCCGACGCCCTTGCGTCGTGAGAACGGCGGCGTGGTCATAGCTGCTTCCCCCCGGAGTTCGCGCCTGGTACGGCTCGCTCGACTCGCTCGGCTCGTGCGTGGGTCTGCCTCGACTCGGAGCCGTCCGGGTGGAACAGGGCGGGGTGGAACCGGTCGGCATCCGCTGGAATCGACCGGGCTGTCCGGTGGATCCAGTGTGTGCGACCGGTTCGGTCATCGGTCGGTACGGCGGCGTCGAATCCCCGGATCCCGAGGCGCTTTCCCGTTTCCCCTCCGGGCGCTCCGGGATCCTTGGACTCCCCAACTCTCCCTGAGCGCAACGGTGATCGCAACCAGTCCGGGAGATCGCCGCGGCTCGGGCATGAAGTTGCCGTCGTTCTCGGCCGCAATGGCGGGTGTTGATGCTATTGCGGGGAATTCGCCCCGGAGGGGGTTCGCGGGAGCGGTTCGAAGGAGCGGCCGTTCCGTCCGGGAGCGGGCCCCGGACTGGGAGCAGGGTCGGGAGCGGGCCCGGGGCCGGGAGCGGGGTCGGGGTGGTCAGAGCGGGGGCAGCAGAGGGGCGCCGGTCGCGGCCTGGACCTCGGCGAAGTCCACCCCCGGTGCCGTCTCCACCACCCGCAGGCCCTCCGGGGTCACGTCGACCACCGCGAGGTCGGTGACGATCCGGTCCACGACTCCGCGGCCGGTGGCCGGAAGCGTCAGCTCCTCGACGATCTTCGGCGAGCCGTCCCGGGCGGTGTGCTCCATCACCACGATCAGTCGACGGGCCCCGTGCACCAGGTCCATCGCGCCGCCCATGCCCTTGACCATCTTGCCGGGGATCATCCAGTTGGCGAGGTCCCCGGCGACCGACACCTGCATCGCCCCGAGCACCGAGACGTCGATCCGCCCGGCCCGGATCATGCCGAAGGAGAAGGCGGAGTCGAAGTAGGAGGCGCCGGGGGCGACCGTCACCGTCTCCTTCCCCGCGTTGATCAGGTCCGCGTGCTCGGCGCCCTCCGCCGGGTACGGGCCGACGCCGAGGATGCCGTTCTCCGAGTGCAGCACCACCTCGACGCCCGGCGGGAGGTGGTTGGGGATCAGCGTCGGCAGGCCGATGCCCAGGTTCACGTACTGGCCGTCGCGCAACTCGCGGGCGGCGCGGGCCGCCAGGGCGTTGCGGGGGTCGAGGGTGCCGGTGGTGGCGGGTGCGGGGGTGGCCGTGGCGGGCGCGGCGGTGTCGATGGGCATCGGTCAGGCCTCCTGGAGGGCGGGGCGGACGGTCCGGCGTTCGATGCGGCGGTCCGCGGGGTCGGCGGCCACCACCCGGTCCACGTACACCCCGGGCAGGTGCACCGCGTCCGGAGGGAGCTCGCCCGGTTCGACGATCCGGTCGGCCTCGACCAGGGTGATCCGGCCCGCCGCCGCGCAGAGCGGGTTGAAGTTCCGGGCGGCGGCATGGAACACGCAGTTGCCGTGCCGGTCCGCCACCTCGGCCCGGACCAGCGCGAAGTCCGCCGTGATCGCCTCCTCCAGCAGGTACCGGCGGCCGCCGAACTCCCGGACCTCCTTCGGCGGGGAGGCCAGGGCCACCGAGCCGTCGGCCGCGTACCGCCAGGGCAGCCCGCCCTCCTCGACCTGGGTGCCGACCCCGGCGGGGGTGAAGAACGCCGGGATGCCGGCGCCGCCCGCCCGCAGCCGCTCGGCCAGGGTGCCCTGCGGGGTCAGCTCCACCTCCAGCTCGCCGGAGAGGTACTGCCGGGCGAACTCCTTGTTCTCGCCGACGTACGAGGAGGTCATCCGGGCGATCCGGCCCGCCCGCAGCAGCAGGCCCAGCCCCCAGTCGTCCACCCCGCAGTTGTTCGAGACCACCCGCAGTCCGGTGGCACCGCTGTCGACCAGGGCGCCGATCAGCGTGCTCGGGATGCCGCAGAGGCCGAAGCCGCCGACGGCCAGCACCGCGCCGTCGGGAACGTCCCCGACGGCGCCGGCGGGGGAGTCCAGGACCTTGTCCAAGGGGTCACCTCAGGAGGGAGAAGGGAGAAGGGGAGGGAGAGAGCGGGCAGTGAGGGCCGGTCGGGCGCGGGCGGCGGCGGGCCCGTCGGGAAGGCCGGAGGGATGGGGGAGGTCGGGAGGGAGGTCGAGAGGGGATCGGGCAGCTGGGAGGGGTGGCCGGCGGGCTCGGGAACCGCGCGGAGCCCATGGCCGCACCGGGCAGGGCTGGGGTCCTGCCCGGCCGGGGCCGGGTCGGGCACGCCGCTGGGGTGGCTGCCGTCGGACGGGCTCCGCGCCCCTCCACCGTCACCGGGCGGGGGCTGCCGCAGCCATGGCGGCCGCCCCCATGGGTGGAGGTGGAGCCGTGTCGGCAGGCCACACCCACGTGCCCGGAGGACGGGGCCGGGCCGACGGTATGTCGGCCGAAGCCACATCATGACCGGCTGATGCGTCGGCCGGGCACATGTCGCCGCTCCCACCGCACACCTACGGTTCCCGCATCCACCCCGCCGCACCTCAGGAGTCGGTCACCATGCGCAGCTCGACAGCCCCCACCAGGACCGCCTCCGGCGCCCGCCCTGGTGACTCCCTGACCGGCGGCCCGGCCCGTAAGCTCGCCGCCCTCGCGGCCTGCGTCCTGCTCGCCTCGGGCTGCGCCAAGGCCGGCACCGCCGGGACGAGCGCGGCGGACGGTGGGTCCAAGGGCCCGGTCAAGGTCGGCCTGGTGTACTCCAAGACCGGACCGCTGGCCGCCTACGGCAAGCAGTACCTGGAGGGCTTCAAGGCGGGCCTGAGCTACGCGACCAAGGGCACCGGCGCGGTCGACGGGCACAAGATCGAGTTCGAGGAGCAGGACGACGCCGGTGACCCGGCCAAGGCGGTGTCCGCCGCCAAGGACCTGATCGGCAAGGGCTACAAGGTGCTGGCCGGCTCCACCGCCTCCGGCGTGGCCCTCCAGGTCGGCCCGATCGCGGCCCAGAACAAGGTGCTCTTCATCAGCGGCCCGGCCGCCGCCGACAAGGCCACCGGCCTGAACAAGTACACCTTCCGTTCCGGCCGCCAGTCCTACCAGGACATCAAGACCGCGGCCGCGTTCGCCGGGGACGCCAAGGGCAGGAAGGTCACCGTGCTCGCCCAGGACAACGCCTTCGGCCAGGCCAACGTGGCCGCCGTGAAGGCGGTGCTCGGTGCCGAGGGCGCGACGGTCGACCAGGTGCTCGCCCCGCCGAGCGCCACCGATCTCACCCCCTTCGCCACCCAGGCCAAGGCCGCCAAGCCCGACCTGCTGTTCGTCGCCTGGGCCGGTGACACCGCCTCCGCCCTGTGGACGGCGCTCAACCAGCAGGACGTGTTCGCCGACACCAAGGTCGTGACCGGCCTCGACCTGGCCGCCTCCTATCCGCTGTTCGGCCCGGCCGCCGAGAAGATCTCCTTCCTGAACCACTACTTCGACGGCGCCGCGGGCACCCCGGTGGAGAAGGCGATGACCGAGGCCGTCACCGCCGCCGGAGGGAAGACGGACATCTTCACCCCGGACGGCTTCACCGCCGCCCAGATGATCGTGCACGCCGTGGAGTCCAACCGCGGCTCCGCGGACGACACGTCGGCCCTGGTCAAGGCCCTGGAGGGCTGGACCTTCGACGGGGTGAAGGGGAAGACCACGGTCCGCGCCGAGGACCACGCCCTGCTCCAGCCGATGTTCCAGGTGCGGCTGACCGGCAGCGGTGCCGCTGCCAAGCCCTCGGTGGAGAGGACCCTGACCGCCGACGAGGCGGCGCCGCCGGTCGCCCCGATGGCGGGCTGATCCCGATGTCCGCCCGTACCGCTTCGACTCCTTCCGCTCCCTCGGCCGCCTCCGTTTCCTCCGCGCCGTCCGCGCGGTCCTCCGCCTCCTCCTCTCCGGTCCTCCGCCTGGACGGGCTCGGCTGGGCCGTCCGCGGGGTGCCGATCGTCGAGGACGTCTCCTTCTCGGTCGGCGAAGGCGAGTTCATCGCCTTCATCGGGCCCAACGGCGCCGGCAAGACCTCCCTCTTCAACCTGATCTCCGGCATCTACCCGGCGACCCACGGCAGCCTCCACCTCGACGGTGCGGACATCACCGCCGAGACGGTGGACACCCGGGCCCGTCGCGGGCTCGGCCGTACCTTCCAGACCTCCTCCCTCTGGCCGGGGATGACGGTCGCCGACCACGTCCGCCTGGCCGCCCAGGCGGCGGCCGGGCCGCGTGCCTCGTACCGGCTCTGGCGCCGCGCCGACCGCTACGAGCAGCAGCTGGCCGCGACCCTGGAGCGCACCGACCTCACCCACCGCGCGGACGCCCTGGCCAGTGCGCTCTCGCACGGGGAGAAGCGCAAGCTGGAGCTGGCCGTCCTGCTGGTCTCCGAGCCCCGACTGATCCTGCTGGACGAGCCGATGGCCGGTGTCAGCGCGGAAGAGGTGCCCGCCCTCACCGAGCTGATCCGTTCCGTGCACCGCGACCTGGGCCGGACCGTCCTGATGGTCGAGCACCACATGGATGTCCTGCTCGGCCTGGCCGACCGGCTCGCGGTGATGCACCACGGCACCCTGCTTGCCCTGGACACCCCCGAGGCCGTGATGGCCGACCCGACCGTGCAACAGGCCTACCTGGGTGAGGCGCTGTGACCACCTCCTCTCCGTTTCCCGCCCAGCAGCTCCCTCCTGCGGGCTGCTCCGCCTCTTCGCCGTCCTCCGCCGCCGAACCCCTCCTCTCCGTCCGCGATCTGCGGGTGGTCATCGACGGGCTGCACATCCTGCACGGCGTCGACTTCGACGTGGCCCCCGCCGGGGTGACCGCTCTCCTCGGCCGCAACGGCGCCGGGAAGACCACCACCGTCAAGGCCGTCATGGGCCTGGTGCCGCGCACCGGCAGCACGAGGTTCTCCGGTTCCGAACTCTCCTCCCTTCCCACGCATCTGGTCGTTCGCCATGGCATCGGCTACGCGCCGGAGGACCGGGGAATCTTCGCCGGCCTGACGGTCGCCGAGAACCTCCGCCTCGCCGAGCGGGCCGCCGGGCGCGCCACCGGAAGCGAGGCCGGTGAGCCGGACTACGCGCTCGTCCACGAGCTCTTCCCCGAACTCAAGCAGCGGGCCGGACAGTTGGCCGGGACGCTCTCCGGTGGCCAGCAGCAGATGGTGGCGATCGGCCGGACGCTGCTCAACCGCAACCGGTTGATCATCGCCGACGAGCCCACCAAGGGCCTGGCCCCGAAGATCGTCGCCGAGGTGGCCGAGGTGCTGGCGCGCGCGGCCGAGGCCGTGCCCGTCCTGCTGGTCGAGCAGAACCTCGCCCTCGTCCGCCGACTGGCCGGCACCTGTGCCGTCCTGGCCGACGGCCGTACCGCCCACCGCGGAGACACCGCCGAGCTGTTGGCCGACGAGGAAGCCGCCCGCCGCCTGCTCGGCGTCGGCTCCCGTCACCCGCTCGCCGGCGGGCCCCGACCCGCCGCCTCTCCGGCCGCCACTGTCGTCACCGCCGAGGTGAAGCCCTGATGGACACCGTCGTCCTCCTCTCCTGTACCGGGCTCGGTCTCGGTGCGCTGTACTTCCTGGTCGCCTCCGGTCTGTCACTGATCTTCGGTCTGATGGACGTGCTCAACTTCGCGCACGGCGCCCTGCTCTCGATCGGCGCCTATGCCACCTGGTGGGCCGGCGTCGAGGCCGGGTTCTCCTTCTGGCTGGCGGTGCCGTTCGGCACCCTGGTCGGAACGGCCGCCGCCGTCCTGCTGGAGCTCTTCCTGATCCGGCCGCTCTACAGCCGGCCGCGCGACCAGATCCTTGCCACCGTCGGGGTCGGGCTCGCCGTACCCGCCCTGTTGATGGGGATCTGGGGCGCGGACTCCCGCCCCTTCCCCCAGCCGGACCTGCTGTCCGGCACCTGGCACCTGCTCGGTGCGACCGTCCCGGTCAACCGCTTCGTGCTGGTGGCCGCTGCCGCCCTCCTGTTGCTCGCTCTTCGGTTGTTCCTCGCCCGTACCCGCTACGGGCTGATCGTCCGGGCCGGCGTCGAGGACCGGGCGATGGTCACGGCGCTCGGCATCGACGTCCGGAGGGCGTTCACCCTCGTCTTCGCCCTCGGTGGGGCGGCCGCCGCGCTCGGCGGCGCCCTCGGCGGCCTCTACTTCGGTTCGGTCAATCCCGGCCAGGGGACCGGCCTGCTCATCTTCGCCTTCGTCGTCGTGGTGATGGGGGGCATGGGCTCCGTGACCGGAGCCGCCGTCGCCTCGGCGGGCGTCGGCCTCGTCCAGCAGTTCGCCAACTACTACACCGGCGCCGGGCTCGGCGACCTCTCGGTCGTCGTCCTGCTCGCCGTGCTGCTTCTCGTCCGACCCCGTGGACTCACCGGGAGGCTCGCGTGAGCGCCGAAACACCGATCACGAGCACCGGTGGCCGCGCGGCCGGCCGAAGCGCCGCTCCGGCAGGGGGGACTGACACCAGCCCTGCCGTGACCACCATGCCGGAGGAGGGGACTGACACCAGCTCCGCCGACACCGTCACTGTGGCAAGGGGGACTGACACCGGCCTTGCCGAGACCCATTGTGAACACAAGGGCGAGTCCGGCGCCATCCCTCGAACAGGTGATTCAGTCACTAATCGCTGGACTGTGGTGCACAGAGCGCTACGCTGGTGGCCGATCGCTCTGCTGATCACGCTCCTTGTCGCCCCCTATAGTGCGCTTCCCCTCCCGGGACTGCTCGACGGCCCGCTCGGCAGCCCCGGAAGCCTCCAACTGCTCGCCCTGTGCCTGCTCTACGGGGCGCTCGCCACCGGTTACGACCTCCTGCTCGGGCGGACGGGCCTGCTCTCCTTCGGCCACGCGCTCTACTTCGCGACCGGCCTCTACGCCACCGACCTCGGCATGCTGGAGCTGCGACTGCCGTTCGCCGCCGCCGCGGTGTTCGGCGTCGCCTGCTCCGTGCTGCTGGCCCTGCTGCTCGGCACGGTCAGCCTGCGGGTCACCGGCATCGGCTTCTCCATGGTCACCCTCGCCTTCGCCCAGGCCGGCTCGATCCTCGTCCAGCGCAACCCCGGTGGCGTCACCGGCGGCGAGGAGGGCCGCTCCGCCCCGGCCGACCTGCTGCCCTCCGGCCTGCTCGGGATCGAGAACACCGCCAACCTCTACTGGATCGCCGTCGGTTACCTGGTGCTGACGGTCGCCGCGGTCCACTGGGCCGTCAGGTCCCCGATCGGGCGCGTCTGGGAGGGCATCAGGGAGAACGAGCGCCGGGTCGAGGTGCTCGGGCTGCGGCCCTACGGCTACAAGTTGGTCGCCTTCGTACTGGCCGGCGGGCTCGCCGGGCTGGGCGGGGTGGTCTACCTGCTGCTGGCCGGCGGCGCCACCCCGCAGGCCGCCACCTCGGACGCCACGCTCGCGCTCCTGGTCATGGTCGTCCTGGGCGGCTCCGGCACGCGCTGGGGGCCGCTGCTCGGCGGTGTCCTGTACACCTGGGCGAGCCACCGGCTCGGCGACCTCGCCAACTCGTCGACCATCGCCGACCTGCCGACGGCGCTGCGGGTGCCGCTCTCCCAGCCCCTCTTCCTGCTGGGGGCCCTGTTCGTCGCCGTGGTGTACCTGCTGCCCGGAGGCCTGGCTAGACTGCCTGCCCGCATCCGGGCCGCCCGGTCCGCCCGGTCCGGGCCGGCACCGGTCGGCCTCGGAACCGCCCACCCCACCGGAGGTACCCCCGCGTGAGCCAGTCGCCGCTGAAGCCAGAGGAGTTGGCCGTCCCCGTGCCCGGCGGGGACCTCGCCGTCCTGCGCTGGCCCGCCGAGGATCCGCAGGCCCCGACGGTCGTGGCGGTGCACGGCATCACCGCCAACGGCCTCGCCTGGTACGAGGTCGCCCGCCGGCTCGCCGGCCGGGTCACCCTGCTCGCGCCCGACCTGCGGGGCCGCGGCGCCAGCAGCTCGGTCGCCGGGCCGTACGGCCTGGCGCGGCACGCCGACGACGTGGCCGCGCTGATCGGCGCGCTCGGCGCGGGGCCGGTCACGGTGGTCGGCCACTCGATGGGGGCCTGGGTCACCGCGCTGACCGCCGTCCGGCACCCTGAACTGGTCCGCCGCGTCCTGCTGGTCGACGGCGCGGTGACCTTCCCGCTGCCGCCGGGCGTCCGCGAGCAGGACGCCCTGGCCGCGGTGCTCGGGCCCGCGCTGGCCCGGTTGTCCACGACCTTCCCGGACCGGGGCGCCTACCGGGAGTTCTGGCGAGGACACCCCGCCTTCGCCGGGGAGTGGACCGAGGGGATCGACGCCTACACCCAGCGCGACCTCGTCGGTACCGAGCCGGAACTGCGCTCCTCCTGCGTGCTGGAGGCGGTGCGGACCGACGGCGCCCAGGTCCTGCTGGACGCGGACGCGGCCGCCGCCGTCCACCGGCTGCCCTGCCCGGCCGACCTGATCTGGGCGGAGCGCGGGCTGCTCGACGAACCGCAGGGCCTCTACGACCACGAGCGGATCGGCCTGGCCGGACTGGACCCGGAGCGGGTGCCCGCCGTTCCGGTGCCGGGCACCAACCACTACTCGATCCTCTGGGGCGAGGCCGGGGCGGACCGCATCGTGCGCATCCTGCTCGCGGACGCCGTCCCCGCCGGATAGCAGACCGGCGACGGCCGACGGGGTCCCGTCGGCCGTCGCCGGCGCCTCGCTCCCGCCTCCGCGGCGGGTCAGCCCGCCGTGCCGAGGAAGCTCTCCCAGCCGCCCGCCGGAGCCTGGCCGACGTTGAGCGAGCGCAGCTTGCGCAGGGTGGACTGGTCCTGCACCTCCAGCCACTCGACGAGCTGCTTGAAGGAGACCAGCCGGACCTCGGGCTTGCCCGCGATGTTCTTGAGGGTCTCCTCGACGGCGTCCATGTAGATGCCGCCGTTCCACTGCTCGAAGTGGTTCCCGATGAAGAACGGTGCCCGGTTGCCGTTGTACGCGCGCTCGAAGCCCGCCAGGTAGGAGCCGGCGGCCTGGGTGCGCCACTCGCCGTACTTGGCCGGGTCGCCCTTGGTGCTGCCGTTGGACTGGTTGGCCAGGATGTTGTAGTCCATCGACAGGACCTGGAAGGTGTGCCCGGGGAACGGGATGGACTGCAGCGGGAAGTCCCAGACCTTGCCGTCCTGCACCTTCTGCGGCCATATCTGCAGACCGCCCGAGGAGCTGGCGTCGTACTTCCAGCCCAGCTTGGCGATGGTCGGCAGCAGCGCCTTCTGGCCCTCCAGGCACGGGGTGCGGCCGCCGATGAGCTCCTTCTTGTAGTCGAAGGGGAGCGGGTCGACGTCGGTGAAGCCGGTGTTGGTCCGCCACTGGGTGACGAAGGCGATGGCCTGGTCGATCTCGCTCTGCCAGTCCTCCGGGGTCCACATGTTGACCCCGTTCTTGTCCGGCCGGCTGGAGCAGAAGTGCCCGTTGAAGTGGGTGCCGATCTCGTGCCCGGCCAGCCAGGCCTGGCTGACGAGCTTGAGGGTGCTCTTCACCGCGCCGTCCGACAGGTACGGGATGTCGGAGGCGCCGACCGAGTGCTTCGGCGGGTGGTACAGGTCCGCCTTGCTCTTGGGCAGGGCGTAGATGCCCGAGAGGAAGAAGGTCATCGTGGCCTTGTACTGCTCCGCCAGCTTCAGGAAGCGGGGGAACTGGCCGTCCTCGGTGCCGCCGGCGCCGTCCCAGGAGAAGACCACGAACTGCGGCGGGCGCTCGCCCGGCTTGAGCTTCTCGGGCTTGGGCTGGTTGGGCTGCGGGCCGGTGTCCGCGTTGGAGCCGTCGCCGATCGGGGTGCCCTTGGGCACCACCGCCTGGGTGGGGTCGCCGGTGCCGCCCTGGGTGGCGCTCGCGCTGCCGGCGCCGCCGCCGGGGGATGTGGAGGCACGGCCCGACCCGGATCCGCCGCTGGAGCATGCCGAGACCGCGCCGAGGGCCGCGGTCGCGGCGGTCGCACTGAGCACCGTCCTGCGCGAGATGCTGGTCATGGTCTCCCCTGGGTGCCGATGCCGGTGGTGAGGGCGGTCCGCAGCCGCACCGGTCAAATCGGGCAATTGATGAGTATTCCGCCGTTAGCATGTCATGTCGCCGCGACGGCCACCAAGGCCGTCGAGCGCCGACAACTCTCCACACGTCCGGTGCGTCCCGCTGGGCTGCGGGGATGTCCCGACTGTTGCCGTCCTGTGACGCTCCCTGCCCCGTGCGGCCCGGTCAGTACGCTACCGCCGGCCTGCCCGCTGCCCGGTGGAGTTCGTCGGCGTTCGGCCCGGTTGGTCGCCCTTTTGGGAAAACTTTTGCCCCTTCCGGGGCCCGGCGGCCGTCGGAGGGCACTGCGGCGAAGCCCGGGCGGGCGGAGCGAACCAGCCGCCCCGCCCCGCCCCGGTCGGGGCGGACCGGCCGGCCGCGCCGGGCGGACCGGCCGTCAGAGGGCGGCGAGCCGCCGGGTGCGGCGCACCATGCGCGCGATCGCGGTGCTGATGGCGGTCGCCGCCACGCAGGAGACCACGAGGCTCAGCCAGGCGGTGTCGAACCAGTGGCTGTTCAGCCAGCCCAGCGTCACGATGTAGGCGGCCCAGACCAGTGCCGCCAGCGCCGACCAGTGCAGGAAGCGGTGCGGATGGGCGGGGGAGTGGCCGATGGCCAGGTCCAGAACGGTCCGCCCGGCCGGGACGAACCGTGCGACCACCACCATCGCGGCGGCCGCGCCGTGCGGGCGTTCGATCAGGGCCTCCTGGACCCGGGTCACGCTGGCCGCCAGCTTCGGGCGCCGGGCGAGCCGACGGTGCAGGCCCGGGGCGCCCCGCCGGGCCAGGTTGAGCAGCAGGAGGTCGCCGAGGAAGGAGGCCACCGCCACGCCCAGTCCGAGCATCACGGGCGCACCGTTGATCTGCGCGGTCTTGAGTACGGCCAGGATGACCAGCGTTCCGCTGGGGATGAACGGAAGGAGGGCGTCCCCGAGTACGGCGACGAGCGCCAGCGCGCAGATCCACGAGGATCCGATCGCCGCCACGAAGTTCAAGGCCCTTTACTCCCTCCATGCCTCCCGGGGGAGCAGGTGGCTGCAGGGGTCAACGCTAGCGCCTCGACCTTTCATGCCATGAAGCACCCCGGTATGGCATGGATCACGGCTGCTGATTCCGGCCGTGTCCCGGGCTCGGCGGGCCGCACGTCCGGGCTGGTCAGGAGGAGGAACGCCCGGGTGCCGGCCGGCCGCGGGCCGGTCGTCGGCGGGCGCCGGCGGGCGCCGGAGGGCGCCGGAACTGGAACGAGCCCCCGGGGCGGGGTGCCGCGCCGAGGGCTCGCAGTGATCGTCCGGTGCTGGTCCAGCCCGACGATCTTGCTGGTGGAGTGCGGATCCCCGCTCCGGCGACCCGCTCCTGACCCCAGCCTGCCGGACGTCGGCCGCCCGCCGCGAGAGTCGACGCTGGCGACTTCCGGCGCTGGCGGGAAGTCGCCAGCCGTGTTCGGCCGCTGGCTCTCCGTCAGCCGGAACGGCCGGGCGGCCGACCGTGCGCATTGGCCGAAACCTGCTCGTACCGTGGCCGGACGATCTCCCGGTGGCGGGAACAGCCGGCCCCCGGTCGTGGTTGACCCCGGTCGGCGACAGCGACCGGCGGCCCGACCGGGGCCACGCGGTCACCCACGAGCGGCCGGTTCGAGGACAACGGCCAGGAGGGCGGACGGGATGACCACCGAGGAGCAGCAGGGGCACGCGGCGGAGCCGACGACCGACACGGCGGTCCGGGGCACCGCCCGGGGAACGGCACCCGCACCGCTCTCCATCCTCGACCTGGCGACCGTCGGCGTCGGGTACACGCCCGCCGAGGCCCTCGCCGCCACCACCGAACTGGCCCGCCGGGCCGAGCAGTGGGGCTACCACCGCTTCTGGGTGGCCGAGCACCACGGCATGCCCGGCGTGGCCAGCTCCACCCCCGCCGTCCTGCTCGCCCACCTCGGGGCCAACACCACGACGCTGCGGCTCGGCTCCGGCGGCGTCATGCTCCCCAACCACGCCCCGCTGGCCATCGCCGAGCAGTTCGGCCTGCTGGAGGCCCTGCACCCCGGGCGGATCGACCTCGGGCTCGGCCGCGCCCCCGGCACCGACCCGGCCACCGCCCGGGCGCTGCGCCGCGGTCTCGCCGAGGGCGCGGACGACTTCCCGCAGCAGCTCGCAGAGCTGACCCACTTCCTCGACGGGGACTTCCCGGCCGGCCACCCGTACGCCCGGTTGACGGCCGTCCCCAAGGGCGAGGGCCGCCCGCCGGTCTGGCTGCTCGGCTCCTCCGGCTTCAGCGCCCAGCTGGCGGGGCGCCTCGGCCTCCCGTTCGCCTTCGCCCACCACTTCAGCAGCGCCAACACCGTCCCCGCGCTGGACCTCTACCGGTCGTCCTTCCGCCCCTCCGCGGTCCTCGAAGAGCCGTACGCGCTGATCGGCGTGAGTGCCGTCGCCGCCGACGACGAGCCCTCGGCCCGGCGCCTCGCCCGCTCCGCCGCCCTCGGCATGCTCCGGCTGCGGCGCGGCAACCCCGGTCCGATCCCCACCCCCGAGGAGGCCGAGGAGTACCCGTACGCCCCGGCCGAGGCGGACTTCATCGACAGCTGGCTCGACAACGTGGTGCTCGGTGCCCCGGGCCGGGTCGCCGACGGGCTGGAGGCCCTGCGCAAGCGGACCGGGGTGGACGAGCTGATGGTCACCTCGCACATCCACGGCCACGAGGCCCGGCTGCGCTCGTACGGCCTGATCGCCGAGGCCTACGGCCTGACCGACGGCGCAGTGGCCGGCCCCGGGGCCTGACCGACGGCGGCGCAGTGGTCGGCCCTGGCCTGCCCGCCCGGGGCGGTCTCCCCCCGCCCCGCGGCTACCGGCCGTGCAGGGCGGGGCGGCGGCCCTCGCGGAGTATGGCCGCGACCAGCTCGGCCTCGCCGGGGCGGGCGAAGTACCAGCCCTGGGCGGTGTCGCAGCCGGTCAGCCGCAGGCGCTCGGCCTGGGCGGCGCTCTCGATCCCCTCGGCGGTGACGGTCAGCCCGAGGGTGTGGGCCAGCTGCACCATCGCGCCGACGATCTGCTCGTCCGCGTCGCTGCGGCGGGAGCCGAGTTCGGGGCGGCCGGGGCGGTCCGTCGGAGAGGGCTCGCGGAAGCCCTCGATGAAGGTGCCGTCGAGCTTGAGCACGTGCACCGGCAGCCGGGAGAGGTAGGCCAGGTTGGAGTAGCCGGTGCCGAAGTCGTCGATCGCGATCCGCACGCCCATGTCGGCGAGCGCCTGGAGGGCCTGGAGGGGGCGGCCGCCGGGGCCGAGCAGGGCGCTCTCGGTGATCTCCAGCTGGAGGAGCCGGGCCGGCAGGCCGGTGCGGTCGAGGGCCCGGGCGACGTCGGCGACGATGTCGGAGTCCCAGATCTGGCGGGCGGCCAGGTTGACGCTCACGAAGGTCTCGGTCTCGGGGAACTCGCTGAGCCACTGCCGGGCCTGGCGGCAGGACTCCTCCAGCACCCAGGTCCCGAGCGGCACGATCGCGCCGGTCTCCTCGGCGAGCGGGATGAAGCGGTCCGGGGAGAGCGTCCCGTAGCGGGGGTGGCGCCAGCGGACCAGGGCCTCCGCGCCGTGCACGGTGCCGTCGGCCAGGCCGACCAGCGGCTGGTACTCGATCGTGAACTCGCCGCGCTCCAGGGCCGGACGCAGCGAGGTGGCGAGCAGCTGCCGGGTGAGCTGGTGGGCGCCGCGGTCCGGGTCGTAGAGCGTCCAGCGGGCGCGGCCGTCGGCCTTGGACCAGTAGAGCGTGGCGTCGGCGTCCTTGACCAGGTCGGTCGGCGTGGTCTCGTGCACGGACCGCTCGACCACGCCGACGCTGGCGGTGATCACCAGCCGGTGCCCGGCGACGTCGAAGGGGCGCTCCAGCATCTCCAGGATCCGGGCGGCCAGGTCGGTCAGCTGCTCGCTGCCCAGGCTGTCGGTGACCAGGACGGCGAACTCGTCTCCGCCCATCCGGGCCACCAGGTGGGTGTCGCGCCCTTCGAAGCCGCGCCGCAGCCGGGTGGCGACGGCGATCAGCAACTGGTCGCCGATGTGGTGGCCGAGCGCCTCGTTGATCGCCGCGAAGCCGTCGAGGTCCAGGTAGCAGACCCCGACCCGGCGTTCCTGCGCGGCCCCGGCCGGGCCCGGCCGGTCGGTCGGGGCGAGGCAGGCGGCGTCGAGCCGTTCGAAGAAGTAGGCCCGGTTGGGCAGCCTGGTCAGCGGGTCGTGCAGGGCCTGGTACTCCAGCCGGTCGCCGAGCCGCCGCTGCTCGGTGATGTCCTCCACCAGGGCGAGGGTGTAGAGCGGGTCCCCGGCGCCGTCCCGGATCAGCGAGACGGTGACCTTGCTCCAGACCGTGTGGCCCTCGCGGTGCTTGAGCTGTTTCTCCACGCGGAACCGTTCCCGCTCCCCGCGGACGAGCTCGGAGAAGAGCCGGTCCGGCATGCCCTCCGGGTCGAGGATCTCGTGCAGGGGGGTGCGGACCAGTTCGCCGACGCTCCGGCCGATCAGACCGGCGAAGGCGGGGTTGACCTCGATGATCCGGTCCTCGGCGTCGATCAGGGCCATGCCGATGACGGCGTCGCAGAAGGCGGCCCGGAACCGGGACTCGCTGGCCCGCAGCGCCGCCAGCAGCCGGTCGGCGCCCACCCCCTCCTGGCCGCCGCCGTGCCCGCCGCCCTCCCGGCCCCCGGTGCCGGTGAGCCCCCGGTCGCGGTGGGGGGCGCCGGTGAGCGGGGCCGCGCAGGTGGGGCAGAGCAGCAGCTCCGGCTGGGCGAGCGTGCCGCAGGTGCTGAGGCCGTCGGCGACGCCGGTGACCGGCCCGGTGACGGACCCCACGGCGGATTCCACGGCCGGTTCCAGGAGCGGCCAGGAGAGGTGGCGGCGGCGCGGCGACTCCTCGTGCCGCACGCCCGGGTGGTGTGCGTCGGCCCCCTCGTTCTGGCCCGGCACGGCATGCTCCCGTCCGCTGCTGACGCTTGACGATGGTCCGGCCGGCCAGTCGGGACCCGGCGGTCGGCTCCGCACTCTGTCGCGGTCCTCGGAGTCGGTCCGCGGCGGGCCGCCCGTCGTGGGGCGCCGGTGCGCGGGGACCCGCCTGAAGGACAGGGCGCTGCGGCCGATCATAGGCCGCGACGGCAACGCGCGGTGACCGCCGGCAGGGTGATTCGCCCGCTTTGTGATCATGAATGCCGGTACGTGCAGACGCCCCTGGTGCACATCACATGATGTGTACCAGGGGCGTGTGCGCTGAAGTCGCGCCCCCGGGCGCCGGTCGCGCGCCGCATGCGGACCGGTCGCGCGCCGACCGGGCGCCGGAGGGTGCGGTGGAGAGGATGCGGAGAAAGGGGAAAGGGGAGCGGCTCAGTCGGCCAGCGAGGCCGACAGGGTGATGGTGGTGCCGGTCAGGGCCTGGCTGACCGGGCAGTTGGCCTTGGCGCCCTCGGCCGCCTTCACGAAGCCGGCCTCGTCCAGCCCGGGGACGGTGCCGATGACGGTCAGGTGGATGCCGGTGATGCCCGTGCCGGGCTGGAACGTCACGTCGGCCCTGGTGTCCAGCTTGGTGGGCGGGGTGCCGGCCTCGGTCAGGCCGTGCGAGAGGGCCATCGAGAAGCAGGCGGAGTGGGCGGCGGCGATCAGCTCCTCCGGGCTGGTCCTGCCGTTGGCCTGCTCGGCGCGGGACGGCCAGGAGACGGGGTACGTGCCGATCCCGGAGGACTGGAAGGTCACCAGCCCCTTTCCGTCGAGGAGGTTGCCCTCCCACTCGGTGGTGGCGGTGCGGGTGGTTGCCACGATGAGGCCTCCAGTGCTGAAGGAGTGTTCGAGTGGTCACTTCCGGTCATGCGTGCCCAGCCTACGGGCAGGGCCCGCTCCGCCCCGGTACGTCGCGCCGCAGCGTGCGGGCGGGGTCCGGCGGGTGCCGGGCCGGTCCGGCCGGTCAGGGCCGTTGTCCGGATCCTGGACGGATCCGTCCTACGGTGCGGGGCCGAAGCGGGGCCCTGTTAGATTTGCCCGGGCCCGAGCCCGGCCGCCGTACGGTCGGGCGCCCACTCCAGACACCGGGAGCCGCCCCGATGACGGACCACTCCACGACCCCCGACGCCGGTCTGCCCGAGGGGATCGACGACGCCGTACGGGCTGAGCTGACCAGCCTGCGCGAGAGCATCGACAACATCGACGCCGCGGTGGTCCACATGCTGGCCGAGCGCTTCAAGGCGACTCAGCGGGTCGGTCGGCTCAAGGCCGAGCACAAGCTTCCGCCGGCCGACCCGGCGCGCGAGCGGGACCAGATCAGGCGTCTGCGGGAGCTGGCCGCAGGGGCGAAGCTGGACCCGGTCTTCGCGGAGAAGTTCCTGAACTTCATCATCGCCGAGGTCATCCGCCACCACGAGGCCATCGCCCGCGCCTGACCGGCCCACGCCCGACCGCCCCGCGCCTGCTCGGCCTGGGCACGACCGGCCTGGGCACGACCGGCCCCGCGCCCGACCGCCCGGGCCCGACCGCCCGGCGCCTGACCGGCCCGCGCCCGACCGCCCGGGCCCGACCGCCCGGCGCCTGACCGGCCCGGGCCCGACCGCCCGGCGCCTGACCGGCCCGCGCCTGACCGGCCCGCGCCCGACCGCCCGGGCCTGACCGGCCCGCGCCTGACCGGCCCGGGTGCGAAAGGGCCGGCGGCCCCCGGAGCGCCTCCCGGGGCGCCCGGCCGTGTCGGCGGCGGCTAAATGACCGATTTCGTCAGGCTCCCCGGTTGGCGTAGCGTGCAGACTTCCCGGCCGGAGAGGTGGAGCAGCGACGATGGCGGTGAACCTGCCCGAAACGCCCAGCGGGCCCGGAGCCCCCAGCGGCTCCGCGCCCGACGCCCGCGGGGTGTCCGGCGGTCGCGCCGAGGCCCGCCGCCGGGCGCGCGGTTCGCGCGGCCGGTCGGCCCGCCGCCCGGGCCGGCGGCCCCGGCCGTGGTGGATCGAGCTGCCGGTGATGGTGGTGGTCGGATTGGTGGTCGCGCTGCTGATCAAGACCTGCCTGCTCCAGGTGTTCACCATCCCGTCCGGCTCGATGGAGAACACGCTGCGGATCGGCGACCGGGTCGGGGTGAACAAGCTGGCGCCGCTGACCGGCTGGGAGCCGGAGCCGGGCCAGCCGGTGGTCTTCAAGGACCCGGGGGGCTGGCTGCCGCCGCAGCCCGCCGACCCGAACCCCGTCACCGACACCGTGAGCTCGGTGCTGAGCTTCGTCGGCCTGGTCCCGCCGAAGGACGACAACTACCTGGTCAAGCGGGTCATCGCGACCGGCGGCCAGACCGTGCAGTGCGAGGGCACCACGCTGACCGTCGACGGGCGGAAGGTCGACGAGCCGTACCTGCACCCCGGGGACGACTCCTGCGCGGGCCTGGACTTCGGCCCGGTGAAGGTGCCCTCGGGCTACGTCTGGGTCGAGGGCGACCACCGCAGCGACTCCGCGGACTCCCGCTACCACCAGCACGGCCCGGGCGGCGGCGCCGTGCCGGTGGACAACGTCGTCGGCCCGGTCTCGGCCGTCGTGTGGCCGCTCAACCACCTCGACTGGTTCGGCTGGACCGGCCGCTGACCCCGCGCTCGGCGGCCACCCGGTCACCGGTTCCGCTTCCGCTTCCGCTTCCACTTCCGGAACCGGAACCGGAACCCGCCTCGCCCCCGGAACCGGCCCCGGCCCCGGCGGACTCCCCGGCCCCCCGGCCGGCTCCCGCCTCCGGGGGCTTGCTCGCCTGCGCAGCGAAGGCACCGGTCAGCACCAGCAGCCCGCCCGCGATCTGCGGCAGCCCGAGGTGCTCGCCGAGCAGCACCCAGGCCGTCACGGTGGCGACCACGGCCTCCAGGTTGGCGACCACCCCGGCGATCGGCGGCGAGAGGTAGCCGACCGAGATCACGCCGGTCAGGTAGGCGAGCACGGTCGCGACCAGGACCATCCAGGCGGCCGGGAGGAGCGCGGGCAGGGTGTGCCCGTTCATCACCACCGACCCGCCCAGCCGGCTCCAGTCGGCCTGCCACGGCCGGGTGAGGACGGTGAGCACCACGGCGCCGACGAGCAGTCCGAAGGCGCTGACGGCGAGCGGGTCGACCGGGCGGTCGCCGTGCCGGCCGGCGTCGGCGAGCACGAAGTAGCCGACCTGGCAGAAGGCCGCGCCGAGGGCGAACAGCACGCCCAGCGCGTCGAAGCTCAGCCCGTTCCAGACCTCGACCACGCAGGCCAGCCCGGTGACCGCGACGCCGGCGCCGACGGCCGCGCCACGGGTGATCGGCTTGCGCTGGACGAACCGGACGTAGCCGATCAGCAGCGGCGGCCCGAGGTACTCGATGAGCAGGGCGACGCCCACCGGGATGCGGGAGATCGCCGCGAAGTAGCAGGCCTGGACGCCCGCGACGGCGAGCAGGCCGAAGCCGACCAGCAGGCCCGGCCGGCGCAGTACCGCCGCCCGGTGCCGGTAGGCGATCGGCAGGAGCGCCACGGCGGCCCCGGTGACCCGGAGCCACACCACGTGCAGCGGGGAGAGCCCGGCCTCTATGAGCGGCTTGGCCGCGGTGCCGGAGCCGCCGAAGGCGAAGGCGGAGACCAGCGCGAGGCCGAGGCCGAGGGTTCTGCCCGGAGGGAGGGTGGGCGAGGCCGTTGATCTGTGCACGGCCGCATTGTGACAGTCAGACCGGTGATCGGGTAAGGCGCCATTCCGTCATTCGGTCCTGCCCTCAACTGTGCGCAGTGGCGCAATCACCCGATCCCGGCACCGGCCGGTACGGCCCGCCCCCCGTCAGCCCCCGGACCCGGACGAGGCGCCCGCCCCCACGAGCGCGTCCGAGCCGCCCGAGCCACCCGCCCCGCCCGTGGACGGACCGGTCGGCTGCGAGGTCGGAGGTGCGGTCGGCTGGGTGGTCTGGGTCGGCTTCGAGGTGGGCCGGGTCGGCCGGGTGGGCTGGGTGGTGGGCTGGCTGGTCGGCGGGGCCGTCGGCGCGGTGATCGCCCCGCCGCCGCCCGACGAGGTCGAGCCCTCGTCCGGCGCCGTGGTCGGACCGGTGCTCGGAGCGCCGGTCGGGGCGCTCGTCGACGGGGTCCCGCTCGGGGTGCTCGGGGCGGTCGGCAGGTCGGTGGCGCCGGAGGAGGCGCCGCCGGCCGGGGTCGGGAAGTCGGAGACCGGCTGGCCCTTGAGCGCCGCCTTCATGTAGCTGGTCCAGATCTGCGCCGGGTACTGGCCGCCGGCCGCGCCGTCGATGCCGCCGACGCCGCTCAGGCTGACCTGGGAGCCGTTGCCCGGGTCCTGGCCGAACAGGGCGACCGAGGTGACCAGCTCGGGGGTGTAGCCCACGAACCAGACCGACTTCTGGTCGTCGGTGGTGCCCGTCTTGCCCGCCGCCGGACGCCCCAGCGCCTTGGCGCGCCAGCCGGTGCCGCCCGGGTCGCTCACCACGCCCTGGAGCATCGAGGTGACCTGGTTGGCGGTGTCCTCGCTGACCGCCTGGGTGGACTTGTGCGCGGGCAGCGCGACGTTCTCGCCCTCGCGGTCCACCGCCTGCACCAGCCACGGGGTGACCTGCTTGCCGCCGTTGTCCAGCGTGGCGTACACGCCCGCCATGTCGAGCACGCTCGGGGTGGCCGCGCCCAGCGGGATGGACGGCACCGGATCGAGGCCCGGGGTGCCGCCGGGCAGGCCCAGCGCGACGGCGGTGTCCTTGACCTTCTGGAGCCCGGTGTCCTGCGCGAGCTGCGCGAACGCCGAGTTGACCGACCAGTCGGTGGCCTGCTGGAGGCTGATCTGGCCGTAGCTCCTGTCGCCCTCGTTCGGCGGCGCGTACGGGGTGCCCTTGCCGCCGCGGACCTTGCGGCCGCTGGTGCCGTCGTAGACCGTGTTCGGCGTGATCTTGCGCCCGTCCTGGGTCTTGGCGCCGTTCTCGAAGGCGGCGGCCAGCGCGATCGCCTTGAAGGTCGAGCCGGCCTGGTAGTCGCGCCGGGTGGCGTTGTCGACGTAGTGCTTCACGTAGTCGACGCCCCCGTACAGGGCGACGACCGCGCCGGTCTTCGGGTCCACCGAGGCGGCGCCGGCCTGGGCGGCCGCGTCCTTCTTCCGCTTGTCCGGGTTCAGGGTGTCGTGCAGCTGGGCCTGGACGGAGTCCTGGAGGGCCTGCTGGCGGGCCGGGTCGATGCTCAGCCTGATCGTGTAGCCGCCCTTGGCCAGCTCGGTCTCGCTGATCACGCCGCTGGAGGTGAGGTACTGGGTGGCCGCGTCGACCAGGTAGCCGGCCTGGCCGGACAGGCCCGGGTTGGGCTGCGGGTCCCGGACGTCCGGGAAGGTGGTCCTGGCCCGGTCCTCCGCGGAGAGCCAGCCCTCCTTGACCATGCCGTCGAGCACGTAGTTCCAGCGGTTGACGGCGTTCTGCTTGCCCGCCGCGGTCGCGGTGGCGACGTCGTAGGCGCTCGGGGCGTTCAGCAGGGTGGCCAGGTAGGCGCCCTGGGCGGGGTCGAGGGCGGACGCGTCGACACCGAAGTACGCCTGGGCGGCGGCCTGGATGCCGTACGCGCCGCGGCCGTAGTACGAGGTGTTCAGGTAGCCGGAGAGGACGTCGTCCTTGCTCTGGGTGGCGTCCACCTTGATGGCGATGAACAGTTCCTTCACCTTGCGGGTGATCGACTGCTTCTGGTTCAGGTACGTGTTCTTCACGTACTGCTGGGTGATGGTGGAGCCGCCCTGGGTGCCCTGGCCCTTGGCGGTGTTGATCGCGGCCCGGGCCAGGCCCTGGACGTTGATCGCGCCCTCGTTGTAGAAGTTCCGGTCCTCGGCGGCCAGCGCGGCGTGCTGGGCGGCGGGGGAGACCTTGTCCAGCGCGACGTTCTGCCGGTTGGTCTGGCCGGTGCGGGTGAGCACCGAGCCGTCCGAGTAGAGCCAGGTGTTGCTCTGGGCGGTCGCCGCCGCGTGCGCGTCCGGCACCTTCACCAGGGCGATCCCGAGCGCGAACAGGCCGATGCCGAGCAGCAGCGCCGAGCCGAGGCCCAGCAGGGTCATCCGCCAGGTGGGTATCAGCCGACGCCAGCCGGTGCGCTTCGGACGGCGCGGCTTCCTGCCGCCGGACCCGCCGGACCCGCCGGACCCGCCGGACCCGCCGGGCCCGCCGACCGGGGCGGAGGGGCGCTTCAGCCGCTTGACCGGCCGGAGACTGATCGACGGCGTGCGACGGCCGCTCTGGGCGTTTCTGGACAAAGCGCGGCCTTTCCTGCGGGCGTACCGGGCAGCCTGCACGGACGGGGACATCGGCGGTTGGGGACCTTTGTCCCGATTCCGGTTTTACTGCCCTGGACGAGCAGAACGGGCCGGATGGCTCCGGCGGATCGCCAATCGAGACCGACATCACACGCAAAACGGACGTCGGAGGCCAAAAAATCGGGGAGCCTCTCGCTGCTGCGAGAGACTCCCCAACTGTCTGTGCGCCGCCAGGGACTCGAACCCCGGACCCGCTGATTAAGAGTCAGCTGCTCTAACCAACTGAGCTAGCGGCGCCTGCTGACCCGGAAAACAATACACGCTTCCGAGGGGTGCCTCGAACCACCGCCGGCCCGGCCGGCCCGGCCGCCGTCCGATCCGTACCTTTCCTTCCGGTTGGGGCGGAGTTCACCGCTGGTTAGGGTGGAACGGTGCCCAGCCCCCAGCCAGGCCACCGCGCCGCGCGGACGACGGTCGCCACCCTGCTGCTGCTCAGCGCCGTGGCGTACACCGCCTGGGTGCTGGAGGTGGTGCTGAGCACGGGGCTCGACCCGGTGCAGGCGTACGTCAGCGAACTCGCCGCCGAGGACCAGCCGCTGGGCGGCCTGTTCCGCGCCACCGACCTGGCCGCCGGCCTCTGCCTGCTCGCCGCGGCCGGCACCGCCCTCGCCACCGGGCGGGCCGGGGCCTCCCGACGGCACCGCTGGGCGCTGGCCGGCTGGTCCGCGCTGGCCCTGTTCGGCGCCGCGACCGCCGCCGACTCCCGGCTGCCGCTCAGCTGCGCCCCCACCAGCGACGAGATGTGCGCCGCCCGGGAGACCGCCGGCCTCGTGCCCGCCACCCACACCGCGCACGCCGTCACCAGCAGCCTCGCCATGGCCGGGGCGCTCACCGCGCTGGTCTCGCTCACCGTCGCCGCCCGCCGGTACCGCTGGTGGCCGCCGGTGCGCCGGTTCGGGCCCTGGCTGCTGGGCGCGGAGCTGCTCGCCACCGGCTGGAGCCTCGCGTCGATCGCCGCCTTCCAGGCCGGGCGCGGCACCTGGGCGCTCGGGGCCGGGCAGCGGCTCCAGGTGCTGCTGGTCGCCTGCTGGCTCGGCCTGCTGGCACTGGGCGTCGCCCGCTCCGCCCGTACCGGGGGGCCGGCGGACGCGGCAGAGGCCGAAGGGCGACAGGCCGAAGGACGGCAGGCCGGACCGGGCCCGGAGCGGAGGCCGGCATGAGCACCCCCGGGTCGGCGGCCGACGGCCGGATGCGCTTCCTGCGGATCGACGGCGTCCCGCTGCACGTCCGCGCCGAGGGCAGCGGCCCGGTCTGCCTGCTCTCCGGCGGCCTCGGCAGCAGCTGGTTCGACTGGGACCTGGTCGTCCCGTTCCTCGCCCCCTACCGCACCGTGGTCCGCTTCGACCGGCCCGGTTACGGGCTGAGCGCCGCCGAGCCCGCCACCGGGCGCCCCGCGCCGACGGCGGCCGGCGAGGCCGCGCGGATCCGTGCGGTGCTGGACGGCCTCGGGCTGCGCGAGCCCTGCACCGTCGTCGGGCACTCGCTCGCGGGCTTCCACGTCGAGGCCTTCGCCCGGCTGCACCCCGAGCGGACCTCCGGGCTGGTGCTGGTGGACGGCAGCACGGAGCGGACGGCCCGGCCGTACCCGGCGCCCGGCGCGCGCGACCTGGCGGCCCGGGCGGTGGCCGGGGCCGCCACCGCCCTCGCGGTGCCCTACCTGCTGGGCCCCACCGTCCGGCGGGCCACGGCCCGGATGTCCACCGTCCGCCGCGAGGACCTCGCCCCGGCGCCGCTGGTCCGGCACTGCTACCGCACCGGACGGGCGCTGCGCGCGCTGCTGCGGGAGAACGGCCGCTACCTAGACACCGCCGCCGAGCTGGACGAGCTGCGCCGCACCCGGCCGCTGGCCGAGGACCTGCCGGTCACCGTGCTGGCCGCCGACGACGGCTGCCGGACCCGCCGCACCGAGGACTGGCTGGCGCGGCAGCGGGAGCTGGCGGCGCTGCTCGGGGCGGACTTCCGCACCACCGCCCCGGCCGGGCACCTGGTGATGTTCGACCGCCCGGACGCGGTGGCCTCGGCCGTGCTCGACACCCGCTGAGACGCCGCGGGGAGCGGTCGGCGGCGGCCGAGTGAAGGCGGCCACCGAGCGAAGGCCGCCGGGAGACGGCCGCCGGGAGACGGCCGCCACAAACGCCTCAGGCCGCCCACCGGAGTGGACGGCCTGAGACCTTGCCATGTGCGCCGCCAGGGACTCGAACCCCGGACCCGCTGATTAAGAGTCAGCTGCTCTAACCAACTGAGCTAGCGGCGCCTGCTGACGTCGAAGACTCTACACGGCGCCGGGCGGATCCACCGAATCGTGGACGGCCGGTCACTCTGCGCATCCGCCGCCGGGCGTCGGCTCGGGGTGGTGGCAGGCCGTCCGGTGGTCCGCCTCCGGGGCGCCGCCGACCAGGGCCGGCCGCTCCTGCTCGCAGCGGGCCCGGTCCGCGGGGGAGGTGAGCCCGGCGTAGCGCGGGCAGCGGGTGCGGAAGACGCAGCCGCTGCGGCGCTCGGTGGGCGGGGGAGGGTCGCCGGCCAGCAGGATGCGGTCGCGGCCGCGCTCGGCGGCCGGGTCGGGCAGCGGCACGGCGGAGAGCAGGGCGCGGGTGTACGGGTGGCGGGGGCGGTCGAAGACGGCCGAGACCTCGCCCTGCTCGACCGTCCGGCCGAGGTACATCACGCTGACCCGGTCGGCGAGGTGGCGGATCACCGAGAGGTCGTGCGAGACGAACAGGTAGGACAGGCCCAGCTCGGCCTTGAGCGACTGGAGCAGGTTGAGCACCCCGGCCTGGATGGAGACGTCCAGCGCGGAGACGGGTTCGTCCAGCACCAGCAGCCCGGGCCGGACGGCGAGCGCCCGGGCGATCGAGACGCGCTGGCGCTGGCCGCCGGAGAACTGGTGCGGGTAGCGGGCCGCGTGCTCCGGGTCGAGGCCGACCTGGCGCAGCAGCTCCGGCACCCGGCGGGCGATCTCCTCGCGCGGGGCGCGCTGGGCGAGCAGCGGCTCGGCCACGATGTCGCCGATCGGCATCCGGGGGTCGAGGCTGGCCATCGGGTCCTGGAAGACGATCTGCACCCGGGCGCGGAGCCGGTGGGCCTCGGCCCGGGTGAGCGCGGCGGTGTCCCGGCCGAACAGCTCGATCCGGCCGGTCTCCGGCTCGCCGAGCCGCAGCAGTTCGAACAGAGTGGTGGACTTGCCGGAGCCGGACTCCCCGACCAGACCGAGGGTCTCGCCCTCCCGAAGGTCGAGGTCGACGCCGTCCACCGCGTACACCTCGCCGACCTTGCGCTTGAACACCGTGCCCTTGAGGAGCGGGAACGTTTTTCCGAGGCCGCTCACCGTCAGCACCGGCGTCCGGTCGGAGCGGTCGGCGGGCCCGGCGGCGGCCGGCAGCTCCGGGACGGGGTAGACCTCGGCCGGCGCGGGCCGCCGCTCGGCGAGTTCCGCGGAGCGCACGCACGCCGACAGGTGGCCGTCCGCCCCCGCCAGGGCGGGCTCGGCGGTCGAGCAGCGCTCCTCCGCCAGCGGGCAACGTGCCGAGAACGGGCAGCCCGGGGGCAGTTCGGCCATCGGTGCCGGGGCCCCGGGGATCGGCACGAGCGGGCCGCCGCGCCCGTCCAGCCGGGGCAGCGCGCCGATCAGCCCGAGCGAGTAGGGGTGGTGCGGCGCGGCGAAGAGCTCGTCCACCCCGGCCGTCTCGACCACCCGTCCGGCGTACATCACGGCGACCCGGTCGGCCGCCCCGGCGATCACCCCGAGGTCGTGGCTGACCAGGACGAGTGCCGCGCCGGTCTCCTGGCGGGCGGTGCGCAGCACGTCCAGCACCTGGGCCTGGATGGTGACGTCGAGCGCGGTGGTGGGTTCGTCGGCGAGCAGGATGTCGGGCTCGTTGGCGACCGCCATGGCGATCATCGCGCGCTGGCGCATGCCGCCGGAGAACTCGTGCGGGAAGCTGTCCAGGGCCCGGTCGGGCGCGGGGATGCCGACCAGGTCGAGGAGTTCGGCGGCCCGGCGGCGCGCGGCGGCCCGGTCCACCCGCTGGTGGACCCGGACCGCCTCGGCGATCTGGTCGCCGATCCGGTAGACCGGGGTGAAGGCGGAGAGCGGGTCCTGGAAGACCATGGCGATCCGGCGGCCGCGGATCGCGGCGAGCTCCCGGCCCGGCAGTCCGACCAGCTCCCGGCCGTCCAGCCGCACCGAGCCGCTGACGCGCGCGGTGCCGGGCAGCAGCCCGAGCACGGACAGCGCGGTGACGGACTTCCCGGAGCCGGACTCGCCGACGATGCCGAGGGTCTCGCCGCGCCGCAGGGTGAGGTCCACCCCGCGCACCGCGGGGACCGGGCCGTGCGGCCCGGCGAAGTCCACCCGCAGGTCCCGGACGGCGAGCAGCGGGGTCTCTACGGTGGTGGTCACGGCTGCTTCCTACGGCTGGCGGGACGGCTGGCGGGACGGCGGGTGGACCGGGAACGGCGCGGCGCGGCCCCGGAGGTCGGGTCGAGGGCGTCGCGCAGCCCGTCCCCGATCAGGTTGACGGCGAGCACGAACAGCACCAGCAGGGCCGCGGCGAAGTAGAACAGCCAGGGGAACACCGGGGCGTCGCCCGTCCCGGCGGCGAGCAGGGTGCCGAGCGAGACGTCCGGCGGCTTGACCCCGAAGCCGAAGTAGGAGAGCGCGGTCTCGCTCATGACGGCGCCGCCGACCGCGATGGTGGCGTCGATGATGAGGAAGGAGGCGACGTTCGGCAGGATGTGCCGGCTGATGATCCGCAGCGGCCGGACGCCCATGAACCGTGCGGCGCGGACGAATTCGCGTTCGCGCAGGGAGATGGTCATCGAGCGGACCACCCGGGCGGTGATCATCCAGTTGAACAGCGCGAGCAGCAGGACGAAGGCGATCCAGCCGGCGCTCTTCAGCCGGGCCGAGACGATGGTGATCACCAGGAAGGCGGGGAACACCAGCAGCAGGTCGACCAGGAACATCAGCGCCCGGTCGGCCCAGCCGCCGAAGTAGCCGGCGCAGGCGCCGACCACGGAGGCCAGCACGGTGGAGAACAGCGCCACCAGCAGGCCGATGACCAGCGACTTCTGGAGGCCGCGGACGGTCTGCGCGAAGACGTCCTGGCCGACCCCGTTGGTGCCGAACAGGTGCTCGGCGGAGGGGGGTTGGTGCAGTGCGGAGAAGTCGGGGGTGGCGTAGTCCCAGTGCGTCAGGTACGGCCCGCCGAAGGCGAGCGCGAACAGCAGCAGCACCAGCACGGCGCCGACCACGGCCCCGCGGGCCGCGAGCAGCCGGGAGAGCACGAGCCGGCCGCGGCCGGTGGCCCGGCGCCGGCCGCTCGATGCGGGGGGCCCGGCGGGGCCGGCGGGCCCGGCGGGGCCGGTGGGGTCCGCCGGTTCGGCCGGCCCGGCGGTGGTGACGGTGGTCATCTCGGCTCTCCTCCGGTCAGGACCGCACGCGCGGGTCGAGGGCGGCGTGCAGGGTGTCGGCGAGGAAGCCGGAGACGAGCACGACGACGGCGGTGAACAGGTTGATCGCCACCACGGAGTTGACGTCCTGTTCGTTGATCGACTTGATCAGCCACTCGCCCATGCCGTGCCAGCCGAAGATCGTCTCGGTGAAGATCGCGCCGGTGAAGATGCCCAGGAAGCTGTAGGCGAACATGGTCGACATCGGGATCACCGCGGTCCGCAGCCCGTGCTTGAGCAGCGCCCGGCCGCGGGTCAGGCCCTTGGCCTCGGCGGTGCGCAGGTAGTCGGAGCCGAGCACGTCGAGCATGGTGCCGCGCTGGTAGCGGCTGTAGGTGGCCAGGCCGCCGAGGGCCAGCGAGATGGTGGGCAGCAGCAGGTGCAGCGCCCAGTCGGCGAGGTGGGTGCCGAGGCCGCCGGTGAGCCCGGGGGTCTCGTAGCCGGTGAACGGGACGACCTCGTGGCCGGCCGCGTCCTTGGCGGCGATGGCGCCGTTCTTGAGGAACAGCGCGACCAGGAAGACCGGGGTGGAGAGCAGGACGAAGGACAGCACGGTGAGCAGCCGGTCGGAGATCCGGTACTGGCGCACCGCGCTCCACGCCCCGGCGGCGACGCCCAGGAGCATGCCCAGCAGGCTGCCGAGCAGCAGCAGCCGCAGCGAGACCCAGACCCGGCGGCCGAAGTCGTCGGTGACCGGGGTGTCGTGGATGGTCCGGCCGAGGTCGCCCTCGACCAGCCCGGCGGCCCAGTGGCCGAAGCGCTCGACGACCGGGGTCCGGTCGTTCAGGTTGAGCGCGGTGAGCTGGCGCTCGACCGATTCGACGGACGGCCGGGGGACCTTGGCCTCGAAGTAGGTGCGCGGCTGGAGGGCGGTCGCGGAGATCGCGTACGCCAGGAAGACGGCGGCGACCAGCAGCGCCGCGTAGTAGCTCAGCCGCTTGGCCAGGTAGCGGAGCATCAGCGGCCGCCCGTCGCGGTGCGGGTGGGGCCGACGCGTCTGGTGGGCATCGGGTGGGGTCCTCCGGTCCGGGCCCGGTCGGGGAGCCCGGGTCGTCTTGACAGGTCGTGGCGTCAGGTCGCCTTGTGGAGTGGCGGGTTGGGAACGGGCAGGTCAGAGTGAAGCATCCGGGCACTGAGGCGGTGTTGCGCCCGTGTTGCCGCGTGTGACGTCTGGATCAGGTGTGCGCTCCTCCCCCTGGTGGCGGATCTGATCCGCTGTTACGTTCTGCTCGCTCGGTGCCGAATTGGCTGCCCACGCTCAAGCCCCGTCACACCTCGCGCGCCCCAACTCCCGTCATCGATCCCAGGGGGACCCTCATGGACGCTTCCACCACGGCCCGCCGCCTCGGCCGGGCGGCCGCCCTCGCCGTCGCCGTCGTGCTCGCCGCCACCGCGTGCACCTCGGGCGGCGGCGGTTCGGCCGACGCGGTGGCCAGGAGCGAGCCGCCGAGACAGGACTCCGAGGACATCAACCCCAAGCCGCTGGAGCAGATCAAGGACGGCGGGGAGGTGCGCTTCCAGCTGGACCAGTGGATCACCCAGTGGAACCCGCTCCAGGTGGACGGCGGTTCCTACACCGACACGGTGAGCCTCATCCGGGCCGTGGAGCCCTCGCTCTTCCGCACCGACGCCTCCGGTGCCTTCCAGGCGGACCCGGACTACCTGGTGGACGCCAAGGTCACCTCGACCTCCCCGCAGGTGGTGACGTACCGGCTGAACCCCAAGGCCAAGTGGTCCGACGGCAAGCCGCTGAGCTACCTGGACTTCAAGGCCGACTGGCAGGCGAGCAGCGGCAAGGACCCGGCGTACAACATCTACGACCCGTCCGGCTACGAGCTGATCTCCGCGGTCGAGCAGGGCGCCGACCCGGGCGAGGTCAAGGTCACCTTCTCGGAGCCGTACGCGGACTGGCAGAACCTGTTCCGCCCGCTGATCCCGGCGGCCGGCATCTCCACCCCGGACGACTTCAACAAGGGCTGGGTGGAGAAGGTCCCGATCACCGCGGGCCCGCTGAAGATCGGCGTGGCGGACAAGACCGCGCAGACCATCAGCCTGGTGCCGGACCCGGCGTGGTGGGGCACCCGGGCCAAGCTCGACCGGATCACCTTCCGGGTGATGGACAAGGCCGCGAGCATCCAGGCGTACCTCAACAACGAGATCGACTTCGCCTCGGCCGGCACCGCCACCGCGTACGGGCAGCTCAAGGACGCCAAGGACACCGTGATCCGGGCCGCCAGCCCGTGGGACGAGGTGCACATCTCCTTCGGCGGCACCGGTGCGCTGGCGGACCGGAAGGTCCGCCAGGCGCTCGGCCGGGCCATCGACCGCTCGGCGCTGATCAGGATCGCCAACAACGGGGTACCGGTGGAGTTCAAGCCGCTCGGCAACCACATCATCATGCCCAACCAGGCGGGCTACCAGGACAACTCCGGCGACTGGGCGAAGTTCGACCAGGCCGAGGCCAGGAAGCTGCTGGACGAGGCCGGCTGGAAGGACGCCGGCGCCGGCCAGCCGCGCACCCGGGACGGCCGGCCGCTGGAGCTGCACTGGGTGCTCAGCGACGGCACCACGCAGGCCCAGCTCGACCTCGCCACCGCGGCGGCGGCGATGTGGCAGGCGGTCGGGGTCAAGGTCGACCTGGACAAGGTGGCGGCCAACGACTACTTCGCGAAGTACGTCACCCCGGGCAAGTTCGACATCGCGAGCTGGCGCAACACCGACTCGTTCCCGAACTCCAAGAGCCTGGCCAACTTCCGTCTGCCGGTGGGCGACAACACCTTCAGCAACCCCTCGCGGCTGGGCACCCCGGAGATCGACGCGCTGCTGAAGAAGGCGGCCGGGACGGTCGACCCGGTGGAGGCCGCGAAGCTCTACAACCAGGCGGACGCGAGGATCTGGGAGCTCGGCCACACCGTCGAGCTCTACCAGCGGCCCGCCGTGGTGGCGACCCGCAAGGGGCTGGCCAACTACGGTGCCTTCGGCCTCGCCCAGGAGGACTACAGCAGGATCGGCTGGGAGAAGTAGCCGCCGGCAGGGGGCGGGCCGCACGGCAGGCGCTGGCGAGCAGCGCGGTGATCACGAGGCAGGCGGCGCGGACACGGGGGGATCGGCTGTGCCGCCCCCGCTGTCCCGCCACCCGCCTTGACCTTCCGCGTTGCCCGCAGGCCGCCCGTGTCGTGGGGCCCGGCAGGGCCCGCGCTCTTCCAACCGGGGAAGAATCTAGCGGCGCTCCGGCCGCTCGCGGCGCAGCGCGCGGGGCGCGCCCGGAAACCCGCCGCGCTGTCACCCGGTTCGCGCACCGGACCGTCAACTACGGCTGACGGCAAGGGGAAAAGGGGATACGAGGGGTCGTCGTGCCCGCGTGTGCGCCGGGTCCCCGGCTCGTGCCCGTGCGCGCACAGTGCCGGGCCGGTGCGCGCACACCTGCCGCGCCGGTGCGTGCGCCGGGCCGGGGCCGCTGCCAGGATGCGCGGGACGGTCCCCTCCCGACCCCCCCGGAGCAGTCCCGATGGCCAGTGACCCCGCCGCGACGGCACTCCCCAGACACCCCGTCGATCCGCCGCCGGTGCGCCGGATGGTCCCGCGCGACCGGCACGAGCCGCACCGCGTCGCCACCCCGCTGGAGCTCTTCTTCGACCTCTGCTTCGTGGTCGCGGTCGGCCAGGCCGGGCGGGAGCTGGCGCACTCCCTGGCGGCCGGGCACTACGGCGAGGGCCTGCGCGGCTACGGGCTGGCCTTCTTCGCGATCTGGTGGGCCTGGATGAACTTCACCTGGTTCGCCTCCGCCTACGACGTCGACGACGTGCCGTACCGCGTCACCACCCTGGTGCAGATCGCCGGGGTGCTGATCCTCGCCGCCGGGGTGCCGCGGCTGTTCGCGACCCAGGACCTGTCGCTGGCGATCGCCGGCTACGTGGTGATGCGCCTGGCGATGGTCACCCAGTGGCTGCGCGCGGCAGCCAGCGAGCAGGGCCTGGCGCGGCGGGTCGCGCTCGGCTACGCGGCCGGGATCACGCTCTGCCAGGTCGGCTGGGTGGTGATGCTGTTCCTGCCGCACGACGTCCGGCCGTACGTCATCCCCGTCGGGGTGCTGTGCGAGCTGGCCGTACCGGCGGTCGCCGAGCTGCGGATGCGGACCTCCTGGCACCCGCACCACATCGCCGAGCGGTACGGGCTGTTCACCCTGATCGTGCTCGGCGAGACGGTGGCGGCGGCGACCGTCGCGGTGCAGTCGGCGGTGGACGAGCACGAGGAGCTGGGCCGGCTGGTGCCGGTGGCGGCCGGCGGGCTGCTGATCTGCTTCGCGGCGTGGTGGATCTACTTCGCCCGGTCCGTCCACGAGCACCTGCGCTCCAACCGGCAGGCGCTGGTCTGGGGGTACGGGCACTACCTGGTGTTCGGCGCGGCGGCGGCGATCGGCACCGGGCTGGAGGTGGCGGTGGAGTCGGCCGTGCACCAGGCGCACATCTCCGAGACCGCCGCCACCGCGACGGTCACCGTGCCCACGGCGCTCTACCTGTTCACGGTCTGGTTCCTGCACTCCCGGCACACCAAGCGGGGCGTCCTGGCCCAGGCGGTGGCGCCGACCGGGGCCGTGCTGGTGCTGGCCTGCACCGCGCTCGGCGGCCCGGGGGTGTTCGCGGCCGGGCTGGTCTGCGCGCTGACGGTGGCGGTGGGGGTGCTGGTCCACGGTCGGGAGAGCAGGCGGGCGGGCGTCCGCTAGGGCGGCGCGGCGGGGTGGCCGCGGACCCGGTGCCCCGGGGTCGGTCGCGGGTCGGTGCCCGGGGCGGCGCGGCCGCGGGCCGGCCGTGGCTCAGCCCACCCGCTCCAGCAGCACCGGCTCGTGCCGCGCCAGCCAGTCCAGGTAGGCCGGGTTGACCTTGGCCAGGTCCAGGTAGGCGGCGCGCAGCTCGCCGTACAGCGCGTCCAGCGCGGGCGGGCTGAGCACGCGCGGGCGCCAGGCGAACAGCAGTCGGACGGCCAGCGGGTCCCCGTGCACCGGGCGGACGACCGTGCCGGGTGCGGGCAGCGAGGTCGGCTGGCAGGGGCGGACGGCCTCGCCGGAGGCGACCAACTCCGCGGCGGTGGCGTTGTCCCGCACCTGCACCACCCGGGGGTTGAGCCCGGCCTCGGTGAACACCCGGCGCATGGCCGCGTATTCGTGGTCGGCGGTCGGGTCGACCATCCAGGTGTCCTCGGCGAGGTCGGCCAGGTGGACGACCGGGCGGGCGGCCGCCGGGTGCCCGGCGGCGAGCGCGACGAACTGCGGCTCCCGGGCCATCAGCACCCGGTGCTCGGCGTCCGGCGGCACCCGCAGCGGGAAGCCCTCGCACTCGTGCACGAAGGCCACGTCCAGTTGGTCGGCGGCGACCATCCGCAGCAGCGCGCTGGCCGAGATGTCCACGTGGATGGTGGTGTCGGTGTCCGGCAGCCGCTCGTGCACCCGGCGCAGCCAGGCCGCGACCGCCCGGCTGCCGACGCTGCCGATCCGCAGCCGCCGCTGCCGGCCGGGCCCGGCCGCATCCCGCGCCTCCTGCCGGGCGGCGGCCACCAGGGCGGCCATCTCGGTGATCACCGGCCGGGCCCGGGACAGCACCGAGTGGCCGAGCGCGGTGGGCCGGCTGCCGGTCTGTTCGCGGGTGAACAGGGTGCCGCCGATGGCTCGTTCGATGCGGTGCAGTTGGGTGGTGAGGGAGGGCTGGGTCATGCCGAGCTGGAGCGCGGCCTTGCGGAGGCTGCCGGTGTCGGCGATCGCGCACAGCACCCGGAGGTGTCTCACGTCGAGCTCCACGTCGGGAGCATAGACGCCGCCGGGCCGTATCGCCAAGGACATGACAGGCAATCAAGGCATGCCGACGAGCCGGTCGGCGGACCGACCGGCGCACCGCACGGCGGGACCGGGCCGCCATGCGCCGGTGCTATCGCCGGTTGGCATCATCCGCGACGGGCCCGGTCGGGTCGAAGCTCGGGGGCAGCAACCCGCCCCGGTCGCCGACCGGGACGGCCCCCACCGCGCGCCACCGCCGGGCCCGGCCCCCACCGGCCCCCGGAGGGTCGGCGCGCCGCGAAACCGGAGCCCCCACATGAAGCGATCCGTGCTGTCCGCCGCCCTGGGCCTGGCCCTCGCGGCCGGCCCGGCCGTGCTGCCCGCCACCGCCGCCTCCGCGGCGCCCGCCGCCACGACCGCCCCGGCCGTCCAGGGGTACACCCCCTCGACGTACGCCGGCTCGGCCGCGGAGGCCGCGAACAACCAGGCCTTCTTCCAGGCCGTGATGGCCTCCGCCAGGGCCAAACAGGCCGCCGACCCGGGCCTGGCGACCGTCACCGTCACCTACGACACCGCGAACGCGCCCTCCTTCACCAGTCAGATATCCCAGGCCGCGCAGATCTGGAACAGCTCCGAGCGCAACGTGCGGCTCCAGGAGACGAGCGGCAACGGCGACTTCTCCTACTACGAGGGCAGCGACAGCCGCGGCTCCTACGCCAGCACCGACGGCCACGGGCGCGGCTACGTCTTCCTCGACTACCAGCAGAACCAGCAGTACAGCTCGCTCCGCGTGGTGGCCCACGAGACCGGTCACGTGCTCGGCCTGCCGGACGACTACTCCGGCCCGTGCAGCGAGCTGATGTCCGGCGGCGGGCCCGGCCCGTCCTGCACCAACCCGTACCCGAACAGCAGTGAGCGCGGCCAGGTCGACTACCTCTGGGCGAACGGTCTCGCGGCGAACGGTCCCGCAGCGGGGAACTGACGCGACCGGAAGCCGGGTTCGGGGTGGCGGGGCGCCCCGCCCGGAACCGGGGGGCCCCCCCCCCCCGGTCTAGGCCCGCCCGCGCCCAGGGCCCCCCGGGACCGCAAACCCCCGGGCCGCATTAGGGAAGCCCGGGGGAAAAACCCCCAAACAACC